>JAGWWA010000009.1 GCA_018970605.1 Planctomycetota bacterium
TCGACGGCATACTCCGACTGGATCTTCGTGACGTTCTCCAGGTCGGCAGGATTGAAGAGTTGGGTGCGAAACAGCCCGAGGGCGAGGTCCGTCTCACATCGGATCACCTTCGTGATGCCTTTCGGGGCCTCCCCCTCCCACGAGGGCCCGGCGATCAGAAAGCGGCCGCCGTCGTTGCCCGTCGCGCGGGACCCGAGATAGTCGAAGTTGTGGGTGTACAGGTCGATGAGTTGCAGGCTCCAGTACCGCCCCTCCTCGATCCGGGGCACGGTGACGACAACTGGCTCGGCACGCAGGTCGAACCCGACCCACGAGTACGGGGTATCGGAGTTGGGCGTCTGCACGGCTTTGTCGTCGGGCGTGTAAACGCGCGGGATGTTGAGCAGCCGGTTGTATGGGGCCTTGTATTCCGGGCTGGTCTGGTCAACGAAGTACGAGTATTGGATTCGGAGGTTATCCACCATCGGGAAGCCGTAGACGTACGCCTCCCGTGCAATCTCCCGGACCTCGGCCGCGGTCACCTGATCGCCGTTCAGCTGGGCGCGAGCCACAGGCGGTGCCAGGCCTACAGACAACAGTGCGGCCATCAGGATCACGACGATTCGTGGGCGCATCATCACCTCTCGTGTTTCGGGAGCCGATGGGAGGGCGTTCGGGCGTGGGTCACTTTATCAGACGACCCCGCGATCAATCCGGTCGTCGACGCCCTTGTTGCTTGGCCAGCGGACTGCGCGTCATTCGCAGCAGGGGTGAGCCTTTGAAACAGCACCGCAGAAACAATTTGCAGCCCAACGACGACGCCGAGGCCACCCAACGCCACCAGCAAAATCAAAAACGGACCTGGGCTACTCAGTATCGCCTGCGTTCCTCGGCAATCGGTTTCGCGGCCTTGTCTTTGACTCCTGTGCAGCGCTCAGGATCCAGTTGCCGACCCTTGGCTTCACCATCGCCGGGCCAAGGCTGACGGGGCCATGGATGGCCCGTCAGCCATACAGTCAGTGCAGCCGCATCCCGGGCAGGGCGCCAGAGTCGGGCGAGAGCAGGTAGACACCCGTGGCACCCGCACCGCTGGCCGCCACCACCATCCCCTCGCTGAGCCCAAACTTCATCTGTCGCGGCGCCAGGTTGGCGACCACGACGACGAGCCGGCCCACCAGCGCCGCCGGTTCGTGAAAACCCTTGATGCCCGCGAACACCGTCCGCGTGGTATCCCCGCCGAGGCTCACCGTGAGCTTGAGGAGTTTCTTGGCCTCAGGCACCTCCTCGGCGGCCACGATCCGGGCCACGCGGAGGTCGATCTTCGCGAAGTCGTCGATCGAGCAGGTCGCCGCGAGCGGTTCGGCTGCGAGAGGCTCGCCGGAATCGGCGGTGGTCGGTGTCGTCTCCATCGGTGATTCTCCTGAGGTGGTCTTCTGGTCCGCGGCGGCAGCCTGCGAGGCGGCGATCACCGCGTCGATCTGCTCACGTTCGATCCGCTTCATGAGCGGCTTGAATGGGGCGACCGGCAGTCCGGCCAGCGGCGTCTGCGACTCGTCCCATGAGCGGATCGGGCCGCCCACGAGATCGCCGGCCATGTCCCCGAGTCCGGGAAGCACGGGCGCGAGGTAGACGGCGATCTGCCGGAAGAGGTTGAGAGCCACGGTCGCCACGTCGCGAAGGCGGCCGGCCGCCTCCGGCCCCTGCTTGGCGAGCTTCCACGGCTGCTCGGCGTCGACGTAGGCGTTGGCCCGGTCGGCGGCGAGCATGATCGCCCGCATCGCCCGGGCGAAGTCGCCGTCCTCGTAGGCGGCGGCGATCTCCGTGCCATCGGCGGCCGCCTGCGCAAACAGCCCGCCGTCGGCAGGATACGACGCCGACAGGCCGGTCGCCTCGAGCCACCTCGCCGTGCGGCTGGCGAGGTTGACCACCTTGCCCACGAGGTCGGCATTGACCTTCGCCATGAACTCGTCGAGGTTCAGATCGAGGTCGTCGATGCCGCCGGAGATCTTCGTCGCGTAGTAGTAGCGAAGGGCCGAGGGATCGAGGTGATCGAGCCAGGTCCGGGCGAGCACGAACGTGCCCCGGCTCTTCGACATCTTCTGGCCGTTGACGGTGAGAAATCCGTGCACGCGGACCTTCGTCGGCAGTGCGAGGCCGGCCGCCTCGAGCATCGCCGGCCAGAAGAGCGTGTGGAAGTAGACGATGTCCTTGCCGATGAAGTGGTGGATCTCGGCCGGCGTGCCGGCGCCGCCGCGGCCCCACCAGGATGCAAACGCCTGCCCGCGGCCCTCGCACCACTCGGCGGTGGCGGCGAGATAGCCGATCGGGGCGTCGAACCAGACATACCAGTAGTGGCCGGGGGCGTCGGGAATCTCGAAACCGAAGTAGGGTGCGGGACGCGACACGTCCCAGTCCCGCAAGGGCTCGCCGAGAAAGTGGCCGGCGAGGTAGTTGGCGATCCGCGGATCAACCGCGCCGCTCGATCTGGTCCACTCCGCGAGGAAGCCGTGCAGGGCCTCGATGGTCACGAAGAGGTGCTCGGCTGAACGCACCTCGGGCCGCGTGCCCGAGAGCGTGCTCACCGGATCGACCAGATCCGCCGGGGCATAGGTGGCGCCGCACTGCTCGCAGGTGTCGCCATACTGGTCGGCGGCCCGGCAGCGGGGGCAGGTGCCCTTCACGAAGCGGTCGGCGAGGAACGTGCCGGCCGTCGCGTCGTAGAGCTGGTGGACGTCACGCGTGATGACGAGGCCTTTCGACGAGAGCGCCTGCCAGACCTCGCCGCAGAGCCGGCGGTTGGCGGGGTTGTCGGTCGATCCGTAGTGGTCGAATGCCACTTGGAAACCTGCGAAGTCGGCGAGGTGCGCCGAACGCATCTCCGCGATCAGTTCCCGTTCGCTCCGCCCCTCCGCGCGGGCCCGGATCATGATCGCCGTGCCGTGCGTGTCGTCGGCGCAGACGTAGACGCACTCGTGGCCGCGGAGCTTCTGGAACCGCACGAACACGTCGGTCTGGATGTACTCGACGAGATGCCCGAGGTGGATGTGCCCGTTGGCGTAGGGCAGCGCCGAGGTGACGAGAATGCGGCGCCGGGGGGAGGAAGGCATGCGGGGGCTGCACGGGCGGAGGGGAAGGAATCGAGCGGATTGTAGGAAGCCGCGGGGAATCGAGGGAATGCCGGCCGACTGGGCAAGCACGCCGCCACGAAAGTGGGCTTGTCGCCCCCCGGTGCCGTGGGCAGTATCCCGCCCCCTCGCCGGCCCAGACCGGCCCGCGATGGCGACGGCAACGCCGCCCCAGTTCCGTGGAGTGACCGATGATGCGTCTGCTTGTGATCGCTGCCGGGTTCGCTGCCTGCAGCCTTTTCGGCTTCACGGGTCCCGCGGCGGCCAACCCCGCCGCGGCGGCCCAGTCCGGCGAGGTGCTCCTGCTCGACTTCGCGGCCTCGTGGTGCGGTCCCTGCAAGCAGATGGCACCACTCGTGGCCGAGATCGCCTCCGCCGGATGGGTCGTGCGGCACGTGGACGTCGATCGCGAGACCGACCTGGTGCGCCGGTTTGGCGTGACCGGCGTGCCCTGCTACGTGCTCCTCGTGAAGGGGCATGAGGTGGGCCGGATCAATGGCGCCACCACCCGGGGCGAACTCGAGAACCTGCTCGCCAAGGCGGCCGCCCCCCTGGGCGGAGCGGCCCCGGTGGCCGCGGCTGCAGCGGCGACAGACCAGCCGGCCGTCGCAGGCGTGCCGGTGCCGCTCGCTCCGGCCGATGCGCATCTGGCGACCGACCCGCCGCCGTCGGCACCGGCACGCGCGGCGGCGGACGCCGCACCGGCCATGCCGCCATCCTTCCCGGCGATCACGTCGGCTCCCGATTCAACACCGGCAATGCCCGTGGCTGCCGGCGATTTAGGGAGCCGCGCCGCCCTCGAGCAACGTCTTCTCGCGGCCACCGCCCGCCTGCGGGTCGAGGACTCGTCGGGCGTCTCGTGGGCCACGGGCACCGTGATCGACTGCCGGCAGGGCGAGGCGCTGATCCTCACCTGCGGCCATGTGTTTCGCGACTCACAGGGCAAGGGCCGCATCGAGGTCGACCTCTTCGGACCGCAAGGCCCGCGGGGCATGGCCGGGCAGGTGATCTCCTGGGACCTGAAGCGCGACCTGGCGCTGGTGAGCATCTTCACCGAGGCGACGATCGATCCCGTCCGCGTCGGCGGCACTGATCGGGCGACCGCCGTCGGGGCTGCCGTCGTCACCGTCGGCTGCAACGGCGGGAAGGATCCCACGATCCATCACAGCCGGATCACCGCGGTGGACAAGTACCTCGGCCCTTCGAACCTCCAGGTGGCGGGCCAGCCGGTCCAGGGCCGATCCGGTGGCGGCCTGTTCGCGATCGACGGCACGCTGATCGGCGTCTGCAACGCGGCTGATCCGGCCGACAACGAGGGGCTGTTCGCGGCGCTCCCGTCGATTCACGACCAACTCGACGAGGCCGGCCTCTCGTTCGTGTATCGAAACGTCTACCCGAGCGGTGGCCTCGATGTTGCCGCCGCCGGGCCACACCTGCCGAACATGCCCGCTGAGATGCCGAGTGTCTCGTTCGATCGCCGCGATCGCGCCGATGCCGTCCCCACCGCGTCGACCAGTGCGCTTCCCGACGCCGGTGCGCTGCCCGCCGCCGGTGCGATGCCCGCCACAGCGGCCGCCGTCGCCGCCGCCAGCCGATCGGACGCACCACCGGCGACGCTCTCGGCCGGTGAGGCCGCCCTCATCGACCACGTCCGGCAGCACGGAGGCAAGGCCGAGGTGATCTGCATCGTCAGGCCGCACGGTTCGGCCGACTCCTCGAGCGAGGTGTTCGTGCTCAAGGGGGCCAGGCCCGATTTCGTGGACCACCTGTCGCGGGCCCACCACGGCCACGCGGCCGATGCGGCCCATCAGCTGCCACCGAGCCGTTCCGACGTCGCCGTCCTGCCGACGGCCAACCCAGTTCGCTGACGATCTCTCGTCCGCGGCACACCGGGACTTCCCGCGTCATTTGCGGCCGGAATCACACCCAATCCCAATGAAAACTGGGAAGACACACAGGTTGAAAACCTGTGCTACGAGAGGCAGCGAGGGGCTGCCCGTGCCCGGGAGCCGGCGTTGCTGACGAGCGCAGCCATGGATGGCGAAGCGAAGTCAGCATCGAGAGAGCGAAGGCCTGGAAGGCCGAAGTGAGCGTCCGGCGACGGGCATGGGCAGCCCCGAGCCCAAGGCGGACCGGGGACACAAAGGTTGAAAACCTGTGCTACGAGGGGCCGCGTATCAGTCGGTGACTTCGATCGTCACGGGCACCGCGTTCACGTTTTCGGCGGGCGTGGTGCCGCCGCGACCGGTCGCCCGCACCGTCACCGTGCCACGGCCGAGGAGTTCCGCCGGCACCTCGATCGACGATTCGGGCCCGGTGGTGCGGCCGAGCACGCGACCCGTGGCGAAGATGACGGCGCCGCCGATTCCATTGCCCCGCACGGTCACACGGACGTTTCCCTTGCGGCTCACCTGGAGCGGCTCGACCGTGAGTTCGATCGTGCGATCGTGGTTGGCGAACAGCACCGGCACCACGCTTCGGCCCTGCGTCTCGATCGACGACGTCTCGATCGCGACCACCCGCAGGTCGTGATGGCCGTCGGCAAGCGCCGTGGTATCGAGCATGAGCCGTCCTCCTGCCCCGCAGTCGGTCACCCGCACGCCGTCGAGAAACAGCTCGTAGCGGTCGACGGCGCCGCCGCTGGGCACCGTCGCCCGCGGCTCGAGTTCGACCGTGCCCGACATGACCGTGCCCGGCTCGAGCACCCGAGCATCCGCAGCCATCACAACTTCCACCTCGGGGATGCGGGCCCACGGCTGGCAGAGCGGATCACCCACGACGAGCAGCTGGTACGGGCAGCGGACCGACTGGTAGAAGGCCTCGGCCAGGCTCGCCCCGCGGGCATAATGCACCTGGATCGCCGCGTGCGGGAACTTCGCGGGGATCGAATAAGGCTCGATCACCGTGCCACTCGACCCCGCCGCCCCATAGCGAAGAAACTCCGAGAGCGGCGTCTGCGATGAGTTCGCCGTGAAGATCCCGCCGAAGCTCGTCAGGTTCTCGCAGATGGCCCCCGGTGTGATCGTGCTCCCGCTCGACTTCCAGTCGAAGTCGGGCGTGCCGGCCATCAGCCCGGCGACGTCGGATTTGCCGCCCGGCACGGCGCCTGCAACGATCTGGGCCTTCACGCCGAGGTTGCCGAGCGCCTTGACGATCGCAGGGAAGACGCTGCTGCGGGTGGTGGTCCGCACGTCGGTGTTGGTCATGAAGTAGATCGTGCCCTCAGGACGGGTCCCGTCGGCTTTGGCAGCCGACTTGAGATAGGCGGCGACCTCGCGCGGCCGGTTGCCACGGCCAGCCGTCACGCCCAGCATCACCGAGAGGATGTACCTCGTGCCTCCGGCCTCGAGGAGGCCGCCGTCGTTTCCCCAGCCGTACCAGCTGCGAAAGCCCTGCGTCGTCGCCGGCACGCCGTCACGCGACAGTGGCCGGTAGTAATCGTTGCTCTCGGGATCGAGCCACATCGGCCCGCCACTCTGCACGGCCGAGTACAGCATCGTCATCCCGGTCAGCGAGCCCGACGGATAACTGTCCTTCGCGGCGAGATCGGCCGGGAGTTCGTCCTTGAAATCGATCCTCCAGGGAAAATCGCTCGACCAGGCGATGCAGTCGATCTGTGTCGCCAGCCGCCTCGACTCGATCGCCTTGAAGACGGGCGCGAGTAACTCGTTTCGGAACCGTGCGATCGTCGTGCTCTCGACGTTGTCCTGCCAGGGAAGCATCAGGATGTTGATCGGCGGGATGCCGCGGGACGCCACGAAGGCGTTGGCGACACCGATGCTGTCAACGCTCGCGGAGTTGACCACCAGGAACACGTTCTCGGGCCCGCCACCGCCTCGGGCGGTCCCGGTGACCGCAGCGGCACAGACGACGGTGACGAGCAGGCAGCGAACGTCCGCGAAGCGCCGCAGGCCGAGGGCGATCGACATGGAATGGTCTCTGGGGCGTGGGGATCCCGGGGTCGTCCTGCCCGCGAGTGTAGGCACTCCCGGCGGCATCCTCCACGCGCCCCCGGAAACGACCTGTCGGCCGCCAATGACCGGGGGATAGACTCGTGATGTCCCACGCACCGCCGCATCAGATTCCCCGCATGCACCGCCGCCCCATCTCACGACTTGGCCTCCTCATCGTCGTCGCCATGGCCCGGCTGGCGATCGCTGATGCCCCGGCGGCGGCGTTCTCGGGCGAGCGGGCCATGAAACACCTGGAGGGGATCTGCGAACTCGGTCCGCGACCGAGCGGATCGGCGGCCATGGACCGGCAACGTGCCATGCTCGCGCAGCACTTCCGCGCGGCGGGCGCGACCGTCACCGGACAGGCCTTCCAAATCCGCGACCGCCGCACCGGAAAGCCCGTGCACATGGAAAACCTGGTCGTCTCCTGGCACCCCGACCGCACCGACCGCGTGCTACTGGCAGCCCACTACGACACGCGGCCGTTTCCCGACAACGATCCGGTCGATCCGCGGGGCGTGTTCCTCGGAGCCAACGACGGCGGCAGCGGCGTGGCGGTGCTGATGGAACTCGCGGCAGCGATGCCCGCGCTGCAGGGGCCGGTGGGCGTGGACTTCGTGCTGTTCGACGGCGAGGAGTACGTGTTCACCCCTCGCGATCCTTACTTCCTCGGTTCCACGTTCTTCGCCCGGCAGTACGCGGCCGACCGGAAGGCCGGCCAGTTGCCGCACGCCTATCGCTGCGGCGCGCTCCTCGACATGGTGGCCGACCGCGACCTCGAGATCTGGCAGGAACAGCACAGCGTCGACTGGCCCGATACGCGGCCCGTCGTCGATTCGATCTGGGATGTCGCCCGCCGGCTGGGGGTGCGGCAGTTCGTGCCGCGGCCCAAGCACGCCGTCCAGGACGACCACCTGCCACTGCGGATGATCGCCGGCATCCCCACCTGCGACATCATCGACTTCGACTACCCGCAGTGGCACACCACCGCAGACGCACCCGCCGCCTGCTCCGCGGAGTCGCTCGCCGCCGTCGGCAGCGTGATGCTCGAGTGGCTTCGCGAGCAGCGGTGACGCCGATGACGGCCACCGCCCCATCGCCACGGCAGCAGCTCACGGTCCCCGAATGTGGGATCGAGGGCATGCCTCTGACACTGTCGCTCTGGCTCGTGCCTCCCGGCGCAGCCGTGGCGGCCGGCGACCGCGTGGCCGAACTGGCCGCGGGGGGCGTGACGATCGACCTCGAGGCTCCGGTGAGCGGAAGGCTGGTGGCCCAGTTCGTCGACGAGGACGAGACCGTCGTGACGGGCGCCGTCATCGCGGAGTTCGAGGTGGGCGAATGACGGCGGCCCCGCGGACAGTCACCCCGACGATTCCCGACGATGGCCGGCGCGTCTGGCTGCTGGCGGTGGCCGGTGCCGCCACGATGTTCCTCGTCCAGCCACCGGCCGACCTCTGGTGGCTGGCATGGCTGGCGCCGCTGCCGTGGCTGAATCTGGTGACGACACCCCGGCTCGCAGGCCCCCATCCCTGGCTGGCGATCTGGACGGGCGGGTTCCTGCATTGGCTGTTCGCGATCCACTGGCTGAGACTGCCCCACCCCGCGACCTCGATCGGCTGGGTGGCCCTCGCCGTCTACCTGGCGTGCTACGTGCCGCTCTTCGTCTGGGCCGCCCGGCGACTCGTGCACCACAGGGGCTGGCCGCTCGTGCCGTCGGCCGCCCTCGCCTGGATGGCCTGCGAACAGCTGCGGGGGCAGCTGCTCGGTGGCTTCACCTTCGGCATGCTTGGCCACACACAGTGGCGCTGGACCGCGTTGATCCAATGTGCCGACGCCTTCGGGGCGGTTGGTGTCAGCGGGCTGGTGATGGCGGTCGCGGCCGCCTGCACGACAGTTCTGGACTATGGGCGTCGGCGACACCTCGCGGCCGCCGGCGCCGCGACGGCTGCCGTGATCCTCGCCCTGGCGTACGGTTCGCTGCGGCTCGCGACGACGCCGGCGGCGACCGACCGGCCGCTCGACGTCCTGCTCGTCCAGGGCTGCATCGACACGGAACTCAAGCACGACCCCGACAAGGCGATCGATGTCGCCCAGCACTACGACTCGCTCACGCTCGAGGGGTTGGCCGCCACGGGAACGGCGGCGCGGCCCGACCTCATCGTCTGGCCCGAGACGATGTGGCGGTGGCCCGTGCTCACCATCGACCCGGCCGAACGGCTGCCCGAGGCCGTCGTGGAAGAAATGCTCGGCCCCGCCGCGGAGGGCGACTCCTCAACAGACCGCCAGGCTCGCTGCCGCGAGGCGCTCGAGCGGCAGCGGTTCGAGGCGCTCGAGACGTTCGCGATGCGGTACGGCACCACGTGGCTGGTGGGCGTCGATCGGCAGGTCGTGACACCCCGCGCCACCGGCGGCGCCGAACACTTCAACAGCGGTCTCTTTCTCGACGCCGAGGGGCGGCCGGTGGCCTGCTACGACAAGATGCACCCCGTGATGTTCGGTGAGTACGTGCCGCTCGCCGAGACCTTCCCGGTGCTCTACCGGATCACCCCGCTGCCCGCCGGCCTGTCGGCGGGCGCCGCGCCGGTCGCGGTGCAGATCGCCGGCTACGAGGTGGCCCCGACGATCTGCTACGAGACGGCTCTGCCCGAGGCGATCCGCGGCCTCGTCCGGTCGCTCGCAGCACAGGGCCGCCGCCCCGACGTGATCGTGAACCTCACCAACGACGGCTGGTTCTGGGGATCGAGCGAACTCGACATGCACCTGGCCGCGGCGATCTTCCGGGCGATCGAAGTTCGCACGCCCGTGGTGGTCGCCGCCAACACCGGTTTTTCGGCGGCGATCGACGGCTCGGGTCGGCTTCTCGACCGCGGCCCCCGCCGCCGGACGGCCACGCTGCGGGCGGCAGTCCAGCGGGACGGTCGGTCGAGCCCGTGGCTCGGCTGGGGAAGTCTGCCGGCCTGGGCGTGCGTGACGGTCGTGGCGGTCCTGACGGTCACCGCGGCGGGGCCGAAACAGCCGCGAAGCCGTCGGAATGGCTGACCGCAACGGGGCCGCACCCCCGGCTTGAGCCAGCCCGACCCGGCTGCCGAACAAAAGTGGGCCGGCGGCTTGCTCTGGCCATCAGCTGCGATCGAAAATGGGGATGAGAGTCCGCCGGCGAGGGATCCATGAACATCATCGGCAAGATCTTCGTGTTCGCGGTCTTCGTCATGAGCTTCATGCTGATGACGTTCGCCGGCGTCATCTACATGTCGCACGTGAACTGGAAGGATGAGGTCGAACGCTCGCGGGCCAACTGCCTGCCCGGCCAGCAGCCCGGTTACAAGATCCTGATCGAGGAGGCCACGGCCAAGCGCGCCGAACTCGAAGCCGAGATCACCTCGCTGCAGCAGAAGGTCGCCAAATCCGAACAGTCCCGCGACCAGCTGATCGCGAAACTCCAGACGGCGGTCACGCAGAAGGAGCAGGAACTGCAGGAGTTGCGGAAAAAGAAGGACGAGTTGCAGACCGCGACGGAGCAGGCGGTCGCCGACGTGCGCACGCTTCGGGAGGATCTCCTCGCGGCATCGAAGAACGTCGATGATCTTCAGGCCCAGGTGAAGGCCCAGCAGGTGAAGGTGGATGCGCAGGTCGGAAAGTCGGCGGAACTCTCCGCAGCGCTCGCCGAGTCGCAGGCCCAGTTGACGATCGCCGAGGAGCGGAAGGCGCAGCTCGAGAAGCAGGTCGCCAATGCCCGCATCCTGCTCAGCCAAAGCGGCCTGAACATCGACAGCCTTCCCAAGGATCGGGTGCCCACGCTCGACGGCGACGTGCTGGCGGTGGCGGCAGGCTCGATCCAGGTCTCGCTCGGCAGTGACGACGGGCTGCAGGTCGGACACACGCTCGAGGTCTACCGTGGCGGGGAGTACATCGGCCGCGCGGTGGTGAAGACCGTGACGCCCGATCAAGCCGTGGCCGAGATCATCAAGGCCTATGCCCGCGGCGTCGTGCAACGGGGCGACAAGGTCACCACGCGGCTCAAGGCCTGAACCCCAGCACGCAGCACGAGGATCCGGATGGCAGACGACCTGCAGCCCCAGCGCCGCTCGCCCATGAACATCGACACGGTGATGCTCGCGCTCTCGTTCGTGGCGCTCTCGATCGGCTGCCTGATTCTGGCGCTCGACCTGTTCATGCGGCGGATGCCCCTGTCGCCGGTGCCGCCGCAGTAAGCCCGTCGACCGCCGCGGGGTTGCCGCGATGCTGTTCTCGTTTCTGCGTTCCCGCCGTCGGCGGGCGATCGCCGAGCGACCGTTTCCGTCGGCCTGGCACGACATCCTCCGCCGCAGCGTGAAGCCGTGGCAGTGGCTCGACGCTGCCGAGGCGGAAACCTGTCGCCGCTGGCTGGCCGTCTTTCTTGCGGAGAAGCGGTTCGAGGGCTGCGGCGGCCTCGCGATCACCGACGAGGTGCGACTCTGCATCGCCGGGCAGGCGGCGATCGTGACCCTTGGGCTCGGCGACGAGTGGTTCGACTCGCTGAAGTCGCTGCTCGTCTACCCCGGCGACTACCTGGTGCCGCGAACGACACCGCTCGCGGGAGGCGTCGAACTCGAGTGGAAGGAGGCGCGGGTCGGGGAGACGTGGTCGGGAGGCAGCATGGCGCTGTCGTGGCCCGGAGTGCTCGACGGCGGCCGGCTCCGCGACGGTCCACGGAGCGTGGTGATCCACGAGTTCGCCCATCTCGTCGACGCGCTCGACGGCGACATCGACGGTGTGCCGCCGCTGCCCGTGCGCGACGTCGCAGGGTGGCGCGAGAGGATGTCAGCTGCCCGTGAGCGGTTCGAGAGAGCGCTCGACGAGGGCCGCTCGACGGCGTTCGACGACTACGCTGCCGAGAGCGACGTGGAGTTCTTCGCCGTGGCCAGCGAGTGCTTCTTCCAGGACCCCCACCGGCTCGCGCGGCACGATGCGGAACTCTACGCGTTGCTGCAGACCGCCTGGCGGCAGGACCCGAAGCACCGCGTGCCGCCGCGTCCGAGCCGAGACCGCTGAGTCAGGTTTCGGTCGCCCCGGGGTCGGCGACCGGTTCCGCAGCCGCAGGTTCGACGGCCTCGGGGGCCGGCGCGGTGGATTCCTCGACCGGCTTCCAGTTCGGCTGAGGCGGCCCAGGAGGCGGCACGGCCGAGACGGTGCGTCGCGGTGCGAGTGAGACGAGCAGGCCATCGGGCGACGCGAGAATCAGCCGGTCGTTCACGGTGTTGACCACCGGCAGCGTGAAACTCCCCAGGCACATCCACTCACCAGGCATCCCGGTCTCGAGGTCGAGGCTCGACAGCCTGCCGACGGCGTCGATGCACCAGACGCGATTCCCCGTGATCGACACGAGCCGGCCTCCGTGACACGAACGCCACCGTTCGCGGCCATCCACCGCCGAGAAGGCCATGATTCCATCCCCGCCGAGGGAAATCGCCACGGTATCTCCACCCACGATCGGACCTGCCTCAGGCTGGTACGGCAGGGTGACGCGCCATACCTGCTTGAACGCAAACGGCGCTCCGTCCGGCTCATCGATCCGAAACAGGTCGCCCCGTTGCGTGGCGACGAAGATCGACCGGTCCCGAACGACCATGCCTCCGGTCACGGGCGCCCCAAGGTCGAACTCCAACTGTCGCCATTGCTTTTCATCCTTCACGGTCGCCTTCAGCATCCCCGTGGTATCGCTCCAGACGACTCCGCCGGCGAATGCGACCGGGGGTTGGCCCACGCCCCCGTCACCGGCCGGGGGATCGAAGTCCTGGTATCGGCCGGAAGACCTCGCGCTGGAATCAGCGATCGCCTCGTCTGCGACCCCCGCGGGCGGGATCCGACCGACCGAATCACCGACGTGCCTCGACCAGAGCACGCTGCCAGGCCGCGGCAGACCGGGGCCAGTGCCCGTGCTCACCGCATGCACGCCGCCGTCGCCGCTGGTGGCGACGACGAGGCCGTCGCCAATCGACACCGTCTCGAGGCTCCAGCCGGCGGAATCGAATGGGATCTGCACGACCCATTCCCGCACGAGTCCCGCGCGCGCCGCCACGAGATCGTCGCCGGCGGTGCCGCACAGCAGCGTGCCTCCGGCAACGGCAACGGCCGCAGGCAACACGGCCACCGCGAACCACGCGACACCACGAGACAAGAACCGGCGCATGAGGATGGGTCCTGACGAAATCTGCACGACGTGCCGCGCAGCAGGCCAAGGATAGTTCGTGATCGGGGGGGCACAAAAATGCTACGCTGGTGGCGATTGCAACGGTTTTTCCGCCCGCCTCCCCCGCCAGCCCGTCGATGCAGCCATCCGCGAAGCCACCCGGTTCCCGAGACGCCGCCGCGGTGCTGCTGGGCTACCTCAACTTCTCGTCGGGAGCCTTCGACGCCGCAGCCTGGCGGGCGATGAACGAACTCTTTGCCACCGCCGAGCCGATGGCGGCGGACGGATCGGTCGCAGAGTCGCCGACCGCCACCGATCAGGTCGCGGAGGCGCTTCGCAGCCGACTCTCCGAACTCGCAGCGACGGAGCCCGCCTTTCGCGACACCACGCAGGCCCGCTGGGCGATCGACGCGACGTTCGGCGGCATCCTGCCGGCCTACCGCCGATTCCACGCCGATCTCCTCGAGCATCAGCCGCCGGGGGCTGTGGAGCGGCCGTTCTTCGTGATGGCGGCGATCCGCGGCCTGCTTGCGGAGGCCACCCCCGACGATGATCAACAGGGCGCCGTCACCCGCGTGATCGACCGGCTCAATGACTACGTCGGCTGGCGACCGCTGGCGGTGCTGGAGAACGGCCGCCTCTCAGCCCCGTATCCGCACGAGCGGGTGCGGCCGATCCCGCTCTACGTCGCCGGCGCCGGTGCAGCCCATGGCCGCTATCGACAACTCGTTGCCGGAGCGATCTCGATCCTCGGCGAGGTCCCGGTGGAACTCCTGCGGCAGGCCGACTTCGACCTCGACGCACTCGAGGAACTCGCCATCGACCCCCGGGCGTTCGACTTCCTGCATCCCGCGGCGAGCCGGCCCAACTATCTCTTCGGCCTCTGGGATCCGTCGCGGATCGACGACCGCGGCATGTACCGCCGCATGGTGGTGCAGCAGGCCACGCTCGACGGCATTCTTTCATGGCCCGACACGGCCCGGCCGGCCGCACCCGCCGGGATCGACGAGGCGGAGTTTCGCTGGGAATCGTCGGCCGTGCTGGCGGGCGTGATGCTGATGGCCAGCGGTCTCTCGGGCCACGGCCCTGGTGCCCTGCAGGCGTCGCTGCCGCTCGCCGAACTCCTGCCCCGCATCGCCTCCTATCGCGACGAGTTCTATCGCAGGCTGCTCGGCTCGCTGCCGGACCGCCATCGGCAGCGGCTCGAGGAGGAGTCTCGACGGGTGCGGCAACCGTTCGGGGGCGTCCGGCGGCACATCAATGCGATGCTCGCGGGCCGACGGGCGCGGCAGGTGGAGAATGTGGCGCTCGCCGCCGTGATGGCCCGCCTTGGCCGCGCGGCTGCGGCCGAGCGGCTCGCCGGCGCCGTGCCTGCCGCCAGCGCGCGGATGCTCGCCCGGGTCACCAGTCGCGTGGTCGCGGCCCAGCAGGCACTCTGGCGGCGGGCCGCGGCCGACGAGGCGGTCGAGCGGCTCGACGAGGCCGCCGATCTGCTCATGCGGGCCGTGGGCTGCGGCGCGATGGTCGATCCGTGGAACATCCTCGGCCTGTCGGGCCAGTTTCCCCTGCACGAGCCCGGTGGCGAGAGCCTGCCGGATCCCCGGGTGGATGATCTCGTCAATGCCACGGGTTCGATCATCGAGGGCTATGCCGCCGCCTGGCGGCAGGCCAGTCTCGCCGGCGCCACGCAGGCTGCCGAGCGGGCCGCCTCCCGGCTCGAGCGGCTCGCAGCCTGGTGGGACACGTTCGCCACGACCACCGTCTCCGGGGTGCCACATCTCTCGGGACGCGAATGCGTCGATTCGGCCCGCGACGTGATCGCCGCCCTCGGCCGCCGCCACGAAACGGCACCCGCGCCGCCTCCGCCGGGGTTCTGGAAGCAGGAAGTGGCAGCCTTTTCGTCGCCGCGCAGCCACGCCCAGGCAGCCGACGCCCTGCTCGACGAGGGCGATCTGGACGGCGCCGCGGGGCTGCTCGTGCACTGGGCATCGCTGCTGGAGGGCCCGGCCATCGAACGAAGCGGTCAGGCCTGGCTTGCCGCCGCGACCCGCTGGGTGGGCCAGGCCACCACCGACCGGTCACCCGCGGCCCGCGGCCGGGTTCGCCGGTTTCTCGAACTCGTGGAGGCAAACACCTCGACGGTGGTCGATGTGATCATCGCCACGGCCGTAGCCCCGATCATGGGCGAGCGGCCGGAGGCCGACGGCGACGACGAGGATGATCAGGCCGATGGTGAGGAGCGGGTTGCCGCCGCCTACGAGACGATGGTCTGGCGCGACTCCGCCGACGACGGCGTCGAGGGTGGCATGATCGACGTCGATGGTCCCGGCGGCGGATCGCTCGACGCGCTCGCGACCGTCGAAGATGCCGCTGAACTCCTCCGCGGCGTGCTCCGACTCTATCGCGAAGCCGTCATCGCCTGGTGCACGGGCGACGCCGCCGACGGCACCGCCGCCGATCCTGAGGAACTCGACGCCGTCGCCGGCTGGAGCCAGACGCTCCGTCGGCTGCGGCGAACGCTCGTTCGCGCCGCCACGCTCGTGGCGCTCCGCGACCAGGAGCCACCGCCGGGCATGTCGCCCACGGAGTTCGACCGCCTTCGCTGGCAACGGGACGCGGCGGCAGAGCGGCTTGTCGATGCGGCCGTGCAGGCGGGCGAGACGCTCTGGATCCTCTCGGCCCGGCTCCACCTCGGCACGCCGGGCACGGAGTTCGCGGCCCCTGGATCGATCGGCGGCATGATCGCAGCCTTCCTCCGCGGCGATCCCGCCGATGCGACCGTACGGACCGACGCCGTCTGCGAGCGGCTCGTCGGCCGGCCGGTGCTCTACGTGCCGCTCGCCCGCGGCGGCCGCGCCGATCGGATCGTGAAGGCCCGCACCCGCGAACGGCTCCTCGAACGAATGGCCTCCAGCCTGCCGCGACTCGGGCTCGTCCAGCAGGCGATCACGGTGGTGCAACTCGCCAAGGCCCTCGAGAGCCGGCGGCCACCGGGCGGGGCGAGCGTCAGCGAGTTCGACCGTGTCTTCGAGGCTGGGACGACGGCGCTCGTCGAGCGGATCGTCGAGAGCAGCGGCGAGGGGGATCCCGACGACGCCACGCGGACGGCACGCATCCTCGACGGACTGGCGCTCCTGGTGCCCAAGTTGCTCGAGACCTGGATGACCCATGCCCGCCAGCTGCGGCTCTCGGTGCTCGAGCGCGTCCGAGACGACAAGGCGTTTGCCACCACTCGCGAGTTCGTGGAGCGCTACGGTCAGGGCCTGTTCACCCAGCACCTCCTCGCCCCGTCGTCGCTGCGGGGCATCCTCCGCGGCGGCGTGCGGAACTGGCTCGAACAGCTCGTCGACCGCGACATCGACTCCGGCGATCCCGCCCCACCCGCTGCCCGCCATCCGCGGCGACTGATCGAAGACCTCGCCTCCGGGGCTCTGCCGATGAAGCAGGCAGCCGCGCGGCTGCGGCTCGTGCTCGAGAGCATCGCTGAGAATCACGCGGAGTACCGCGACTGGAACTCGACCACCACGCAGTCGGACCGCGGCGAGTGTCTTCACATTCTCCTCGACTACCTCCGCGTGAAGGCGGAACACGACCGGATCGCCTGGACGCTCCGGCCCGTCGGCATGGCCCACCGCGTGCTCGCCCGCCGGGGTGCCGGCGATGCGGCCGAGGCCTGGCGAGCCCGGCTTCGCGACGAAACCCGCGACACCGCCGCCGGGCTCGTCCGCCGCCTCGACCAGCTCGAAGGTCACTGGAGCGTGCGCTTGGCGAGCATTTCCGATCGCGTCCGCCGCCCCTTCACGACCATGCTCGAGCAGGACGAGCTTGAGGCCCTGGTCGTGCCGGCCGTGGCCGAACTCGTCACCGGCACGCCCGCCGGTGCCGGCGCCGCGTTCGAGGCCAAGGCCGACACGTTTCTTGGCGTGGCCAGCGGCTCGGGCGTCGAAGTGCCCGAGTGGCTCGAGAGGCTCTCGTCGGCCGTCGACCGCGCCATCGAGCGCGCCGATGCCTCGCCGCGTGGCACTGCAGGACCGCCGGCCGCCGGCCTGCCGGAGAGCGTGCCCTGGGTGAGGCTGCCGTGGGACGCACTGAAGGCGGCGCTCGCCGGGTGAACCAGCCGCCCTCCAGCCCGCTGCCGTGAAGCGTGGGTCCTGCTGCAGGGCGAGTGTAGGATGGCGGCTGTCCCGAGTTCCTCTCGCACACGTCCTCCATCCCATGACGCTTCGCCCGCTCCGAGCTTCCGAACATCTCCACGACGTCAAGTACGAGATCCGCGGGGCGCTCGCCCGCCGCGCCGAGCAGCTCGAGCGCGAGGGTCACGAGATCGTGAAGCTCAACATCGGCAACCCCGGGGCTTTCGGCTTTCGGATGCCTGGATCGATGCGGGTCGCGGTCGTGGAGAACCTCCACCAGGCCGACCCCTACTCGCATCAGAAGGGGATCTTCCCGGCCCGCGAGGCCGTGGTGATGCAGCAGCAGAACCGCGGCGTGATGGACGTCACCGCCGACGACGTGTTCATCGGAAACGGTGTGTCGGAACTGATCATGCTGGCGATGCGGGCGCTGCTCAATCCGGGCGACGAGGTGCTCGTGCCGAGTCCCGACTACCCGCTCTGGACGGCCTCGGTCGTGATCCACGGCGCCAAGGCGGTGCACTACCCCTGCCGGCCGGAGCGGGGGTTTGTGCCCGACCCGGCGGAGATCGAGTCGCTCGTCACCGACCGCACGCGGGCGCTCGTGCTGATCAACCCCAACAACCCGACCGGTGCCGTCTACTCTCGGGAGGTGCTTCAGGCCCTCGCCGAGCTTGCGGAGCGGCGGCACCTCGTGCTCTGCGCCGACGAGATCTATGACGAGATGCTCTACGACGGGGCCGAGTTCGTGCCGCTGGCGGCACTCGTGAAGAAGACGCTCTGCCTGACCTTCTCGGGGCTCAGCAAGGTCTACCGGGCGTGTGGCCTGCGGGTGGGCTGGCTCGTCTTTTCCGGTGAGCGGGAACATGCCCGCGACTACATCCAGGCGGTGGAACTGCTGGCGAGCCTGCGGCTGTGCTCGAACGTGCCGGGCCAGTTTGCGGTGCAGACGGCGCTTGGCGGCCATCAGTCGATCTTCGACCTCACGCGACCTGGTGGCCGGCTCCACGCCACCCGGGCGGCGATGCTCGGCGCCGTCGCGGGGAGCCGCTGGCTCTCGGTGCTGCCGCCACAGGGGGCGATGTATGCCTTCATCCGTGTGCATGCCGAGCGGCTGCCTGGCGGCCTCGAGACCTTCGACGACCGGAAGTTCGCGCTGGATCTCCTGGAGCGGAAGCACGTGCTGGTGGCGCCGGGATCGAGTTTCAACGTCCCCTACCGCGATCACTTCCGCGTCACGCTGCTCCCCGACGCCGACCAGATGGCCGACGTGTTCACCAGGATCGAGAGCCTGCTCGACGAGTACGCCGCGGAAGGCTGACGACGGCCGTGGAAGCCGACCGGCCGTAAGGCCGCGGGCGAACTTCTCTGGACGCAGCACCTATCGTGACCGCACCCCACGCCTCACGGCGTTGGGCTTGGACGAACGGCCAGACAACGCCACGCTGATTCGTAGCTCAGGTTTTCAACCTGAGCATGGTGCGAGACAGGTTGAACACCTGTGCTACGGGAAGACGACGGGGCGAGGGCAACCCCGAGCCGACGAGCGACCGTCTGGCCCTACTTGACCGCGAGCATCCGCTCCAGGGCCGTCACGGCCCACTTCGCCGTCTCGTCGTCCACGCGGATCACGTTCACAGGCTTGCCCCGCTCGAGGTGCTCGAGGCTCCAGCAGAGATGGGCGAGATCGATGCGATACATCGTCGCGCACATGCAGACCACCGGGGAGAGAAAGCGGATCGTCTGCTCCGGATGGTTCTGCTCGAGCCGTTTCACGAGGTGCAGTTCCGTGCCGATCGCCCAGATCGTGCCCGGCGGAGCCTTCTCGACCTGCCCGAGGATGTAGCTCGTGGAGCCCGTGAGGTCGGCCTTGTCCACCACCTCCATCGAGCACTCGGGGTGCACGAGGATCTTCACACCCGGCAGGTTCGCCCGCATCGCATCGACGTGCTCCGGCTTGAACATCGCGTGCACGCTGCAGTGGCCCTGCCAGAGGATCACGCGGCTCTTTTCGATCTGCTCCCGCGGATTGCCGCCGAGGGCGGAATCGTGCGGGTTCCAGAGCGCCATCTCGTCGAGCGGGATGCCCATCGCGCGGGCCGTGTTGCGGCCAAGGTGCTGGTCGGGAAAGAAGAGCACCCGCTTGGTGCGGGCAAACGCCCAGTCGAGCACGGCCCGGGCGTTGCTCGACGTGCAGACGATGCCGCCGTGGCGACCGCAGAAGGCCTTGAGGCTCGCAGCCGAGTTGATGTAGGTGACGGGCGTGATGTCGGCGGTGTCGATCACTCTGCCGAGGTCGGCCCAGGCGTCTTCCACCTGCTCGATCGCGGCCATGTCGGCCATCGAGCAGCCGGCGGCCATGTCGGGAAGCACGACCGTCACCCGTCGGCCGCCACGGGCCGCAACCTTCTCGGGACGGTTGGCGAGGATGTCGGCCGTCTCGGCCATGAAGTGGACGCCGCAGAAGGCGATCGCCTCGCAGTCGGCTCGGTCGGCAGCCGATTTCGAGAGTTGGTAGCTGTCGCCCTGGTAGTCGGCGTGGGCGATCACGCCGTCCTGCTGGTAGTGGTGGCCGAGGATCACCAGCCGGGATCCCATCCGTCGGCGGACGGCCTCGATCCGCTCTGCGAGCAGGGCATCGTCGAGGCCGCGGTAGGCGGCAAACGGCGAGGCGAGCGGCACGTCCGGGGCGACGATCGACATGATGCCCGCAAAGTATAGATAGGTCCTGCAGAGGCGTCCCGAAACGGTATACTGCCAGCCTCGTGCAGGCATCTCCCCACTGACGGAAGGACGGCGACCGAGACATGGCGCGGAAAGTCGTGAATCGCAAGGAACTTCGTGCCCAGGCCGACGCGGCCGAGGCCCGGGGCAAGACCAAGTCGGCTTCGAAGGAGAAGGCTCCGAAGGCCGCCAAGGAGAAGAAGGCGAAGGAGCCGAAGAAGGCCGCCGAGAAGAAGCCTGCCCGCAAGAAGGTGGCCAAGGAAGCCCGGATGAAGGCCTACTGGGGCGTCTTCAACTCCGGCATGAAGCGGCTCGCCCTCTTCGAATACGCCGACAAGAAGGCGGCCGAGAAGAAGGTGCAGGAACTGGTCGGCTCGTCGCGGGTCCACCACTTCGTGCAGCTCGTCAAGGAAGCGATCAGCGAGTAGGACGGCTCCCTCTTGATCCTCGCGCGTTTTTCGCGAAACCCTCGAAGCCCGGAGCGCGAGCGACGGGATCGACTCCGAGGATCAACACGGGTCGCTCGCCGAGGCCACATGCCATCCCCTCGCTCCCGCTCGGGGCTTCCTGGTGGAGTTCGACTGCCGCCGTCACGCCTCAGGATCAAGTGTGACCCGTATAACACGGGCTACGCTGGTTCCCGAAACTGTGTGACGGCTGTGGGTGCCACCGGATCGACGTTTTCACCTGACGGCCGCATACCCGTCGCTCGGCGCGCGTTCGACCTCCATCGAAGCGCCCCGGTCTCGTGACGGCCTCGTGCCGGAGGCTCAGAACGGGCTCTGCCAGTCGCCCCAGGCGGCGAGGTAGCGGGCGAGGCCTGGGCTTTCTTCAGCCTTCGCCTCGATCCACTTCCGGGCGTGCTCGATCAGGGCGTGTTCCCGCTTGAGATCGATGTCACCGGCGAGCACCCGCGACCGCAGAAACACGAAATACGTGTCGAGCACGTCGCCGCGGCAGTAGTCGTGGATCTCGGCCGCGCGACCCTCGTCCCAGAGATCCTGCACCATGTGGCCGGCCACGTCAGTCTTGCCCGGCTTGCCGATCAGGTTTGCCGCCAGCGAGAGGCCGCCGGTAAACCGCGACGCGCCCGAGTTCGTGAGCCACTCGTAGAGATCGAAGTGGGCGGCCGTGTTGTAGCGATACCGCGGCTGATCGAAGTTCCGGGCGTCTTCCGCAAGCCAGTCCGGGATCGAAATCCCGTAGCGAAAGGCGCAGAGCTCGAGCAACGGCATGTCGAAGCCCCGGCCGTTGAACGTGATCAGCCGCGGCCGCTGATACTTCCGCCAGCCTTCCCAGAAGAGCCGGGTGATCTCGTGGGGCCGTGACTGCTTCTCGTCGAGCGCGATCAGGTCCTGAAGCGACAGATCCTTCGCCACCTTCGCGATCACGAGCGAAATCGGCAGCTGAAACGTGTAGGGAATGAAGTCCTTGCCGTTCTCCTCCATGAGTTCGGCGCGATACTTCGCGATCGCCTGTGCGGCAGCAAGGCCCTCGCCTGGATACTTCAGCCGGGAAACGAGATCCCCGTCGGCCACGCTCTCGATGTCGAAGACGAAGTATTTCGTGTCGTTGCTCGCCATGGGCTCACCGCCTCGCCAGCGGGTGCTTCAGCGGGAGCCAGCCGCCGCCCGCCTTGCTCGATGCGACCGACTGCTCGATGAAATACATTCCCTCCACGCCGTCATGGATGTTGGGATAGACGGTGTCCTTCTTCTCGACGGCCGCCCCCGTCGCCGCCTGGGCCATCGCATCGAAGCCCGCACGATAGACGTTGGCGAAGGCCTCGAAGAACGCCTCGGGGTGGCCCGACGGCAGCCGGCAGGCTGTCTTGCCCGCGTCGTTCGTGAACGGAGCGTTGGGGTCGCGGGTGTAGAGATAGTGCGGCTTGCCATTGTGGCGGACCGTCATCGTGTTGGGTTGCTCCTGGTGCCACTCGAGGCTGCCCTGGGTGCCGTCGATCTGAATCCGGAGGTCGTTCTCGCGGCCGTGGCTGATCTGCGAGGCGGTGACGGTGCCGAGCGCCCCGTTCTCATAGCGAATCACGGCGTGGCCGTAGTCGTCGAGCGACCTCCCTGGCACGAAGACCTTGAGGTTCGCGCTGATGGCCTCGGGCAGGAGGCCGGTCATGTAGCGGCCGAGGTTGTAGGCGTGGGTGCCGATGTCGCCAAAGCAGCCGGCCGCGCCACTCTTCGTGGGATCGGTCCGCCACGCCGCCTGCTTCTGCCCCTCGCTCTCGAGCCTGGTCCGCAGCCAGCCCTGGATGTACTCCGCGCGGATCGCCTGGATCTCGCCGAGTTCACCCGCGAGGATCATCTCCCGCGCCTGCCGTACGAGCGGATAGCCGGTGTAGTTGTGGGTGACGACGAACACGCCCTTCGAGCCCGCCACCACCTTCGCGAGATCCTCCGCTTCGGCGAGCGTGAGCGTGAGCGGCTTGTCGCAGACCACGTGGAAGCCCGCCTCGACCGCCGCCTTCGCCACGGGATAGTGCATGTGGTTGGGCGTGGCGATCGTCACAAAGTCAATCCGCTCACCGGCCGGCAGGGCCCGCTCCCGGTCGAGCATCTCCTGGTAGGAGCCGTAGGCCCGCGACTCGGGCACGTCGTAATCGGCGGCACTCGCCTTGGAGCGGGCGGCGTCGCTGGAGAAGGCGCCGGCTACGAGGGCGGCCCGGTTGTCGAGCACCGCGGCGGTCACGTGCACGCGGCCGATGAAGGAGCCCTGTCCGCCCCCGACGATTCCCATCCGGAGTTTTCTGCCGAGCCCGCCGTTGGTCGCCATCGTCGCCGGATCCCCTGTGGTGCCGCCGTCCGGGGGCCGTGTGTCGCGGCGCCGAACCCGGGCGGTTGAGGCCGCAGCGTAGCACACGCATGGCGGGCTTGGGCAGCGTCCGCGAACGGACGCGACGGTTGCTTCGGGGGTCGCAATGGCCGTAGGATGCGGCCCTTGGGACCGTTGATCCGTCCCTTCTCGAGGACTCGCCGCGGCGCGGCGACGGGGCGATGGGATTCCAAGACCGCGGCTACTACGGAGATCGACGTCGGCCATTCGCCGCCGAGTGGACGGGCGTCAACGCGATCATCGCCCTCAACGTGGGCATCTGGCTGGCGAACTTCATCTTCGCCGGCAATCTGTTCGAGGGCATCCTGCCCCCGTTCTCGCTCAACGAGACCTTCTGCCTGCCCGAGGATCTGCCCCGCAAGCCGCTGTCGTTCTACACGCTGCTGACGTACGGATTCCTGCACGACCCGACGTCGCCGTGGCACCTGATCTTCAACATGCTCACCCTCTGGTTCTTCGGCCGCGAGATCGAGGCCGTGCTGGGTCGCGCGGAGTTCCTTCGCTTCTATTGCGCGTCGATCATCTTCGCCGGGCTGGGCTGGGTGGTCGTCGAGCGGTTCAGCCATCCGACGATGGCGGCCGGCGCGCCGCTGATCGGCGCCAGCGGCGGCGTGATGGCCGTGCTCGCCGCATTCATCTGGTACTACCCCCGCCAGACGCTCCTCATCTACGGGGTGTTTCCCGTTCCCGCCTGGGCGCTGGGCCTGCTGTATCTGGCGTCCGATGTCGGGGGCCTGAGCGACATGACGAGCCAGGTGGCCCATGTCGCCCACCTCGGCGGAGCCCTCTTCGGCCTGCTCTACGCCTGGCGGGGCTGGAACCTGGAAGGCCTCAGCGACGGGCCGATCGCCGTGATCTCCCAGTGGTTCTCCCGCCGGCCGCGCATGCGGGTGGTGCGGCCCGACGACGACCGGACCACATCGGTGCGGCCGGGCGACGACCCCCAACTCGACGAGGAGGTCGATCGGATTCTCGAGAAGATCAGCCGCACGGGCGAGTCGAGCCTGACGTCGGCCGAGCGGGACACGCTCACCCGGGCGAGCCAACGGCTCAAGCAGCGGAACCGCTCGTAGCGGGCCGGCGTCGTCAGCGAACGACCGTGGCCGCGGCGGGCATGGCGGCGGTGCGGTCCTGCAGCGACGTCAGCCGGAGCTGGTCAATCGCGGACACGACCTCCCCAAACCGGACCTCGTCGAGGTGGCCCGAAACCACGCCCTGCGGGCAGCCGCGGGTGTCGAGCAGCATGACGTTGGGCTCGTTGGGAACGATGCCGAACCGCTGCCGCATCGTGTCTTCGAAGTCGAGCCAGACCGAGACGAACGGCGAATCCTTGCGGAACCGCGACCGGGCCACCGTCTCGAGGGCCTTGGGCACCTCCGGCAGGCAGGCGACTGGAATCACGTGGACGTCTGGCGCGGCACGTGCTGCGGGCCAGCCTGCCGGAGCGACGACCGGCTGCCTCGACCACTCCGTCGCCGGCGCCTGCGCCGCGGTTGGATGGAAGCGGACGTGCAGCCGGCGGCCGAGTTCGAGCGCCGCCTCGGCCCCCTTGCGTTCCGCATACACCAGCACGACCACGTCGCCCCGATAGCGAAGCGTCTCGTGGCGGTTCTTGAACTGGTCCTCCATCGCGATGTTCACGACCCGCTCGGCGTCGGCGGCATCGACCGGGGGCACGGTGCTCGCGGCGAACATGGCGACGAAGACGGCAGGAGCGAAACGACGGCTGGCAATCATGGGGCACCCATGGGGGAAGCGTGGGGGGAGAAGTACCGCGCGACGGCACACCGACACAACCGCGAAAACGGGCACGGCCGCAGGAAGCGTCACGCCGTAAGGCGTACGGCTGCCCCCTACCGGCGTTCGCCCCCATCGCTCACGCGATTGGGCTTCCTGAACCCGCAGGAAGCGTAACGCCGTAAGGCGTACGGCTGCCCCCCCGCCGGCCCTCGCCCCCATCGCTCACGCGATTGGGCTTCCTGAACCTGCAGGAAGCGTAACGCCGTAAGGCGTACGGCTGCCCCCTGCCGGCGCTCGCCACCGTCGCTCACGCGATTGGGCTTCCTGATCGCACGTGTGCGCCCATATCAGGCGGCCAGAGAATCCGCTGGCTCTGCCTCCTCGTCGCTGGTCTCGTCGTAGTCGTCACCCGCATCGCCGTCGTCGGCTGCCGGTCCGCAGGCGACCACGTTGAGCAGGGCCGGCAGGAACACGAGCGACGTCAGCGTGCAGGTCGTGACCCCGAGGGTGAGCAGCCTTCCCAGGCTCTCGAGGCCGCGGTGGCTGGCCACCATCAGGGCGCCGAACCCGAGGATCGTCGTCAGGGCATCCACGAGCACCGAGTTCGCCGTCGAGGCACTCATCCGGTAAGGGCCTGGCCGCTCCAGGGCGTCGTGCATGATGTGCACGCCGTAGTCAACCGCGATCCCCAGGATCAGCGGCACGCCGATCAGGTTGGCCGCGTTGAGATCGATCCCCACGAGCCCCATCAAGCCGAAGGTCTGCAGCATGCCGAGGGCCAGTGGAAGGGCCGCGAGCAGCGCGTGCTTCACGGAGCGAAAGTCGAGCCAGAGCACCGCGAGGATGACCACCAGCGAATAGAGGCCGGCCTGCTCGTAGCTCCGCTTCATCTCGCGGGAGCCCTCGTAGGCCTGCACGGGGTTGCCGGTGGCCCGAGGATCGACGCTCCGCACGTCGCGGACGAACTTCTCCAGCGACTCGAAGTTCCAGATGTCGCCGCGGCCGTAGATCTTGAGCAGGTGGCGGCCGCTCGAACCGACGAACCGCTCCACGAGGCTCGGCGGCAGGTCGGCGAGCGCGGGGGGCGACGGATCGGCGACGCCGGCGAGGGCATGGAGCCGCGTGAGCAGGTCGCCCGCCGCCCGCTGCTGGAAGGTGGCGATCGCCCGGTAGCACTCCTCGGGCCCCTTTCTCCTCAGGCTGTCGCGGGCCCGCTCGAGGTGCCAGGCCGTTCGCAGCCCGCCGGGCCGCTTCGAGGCCTCGGCCTGGGCCCATGCGAGCGTCTCGCCGAGCGCGTCGAGCCGATCGACCGGGATCTCCGGCGGCCGCTCGGGGAGCATGGCGAGCCGCCCGCGAATCCGCTCGATGAGCGGCCGCTTGAGCTCCTCGTCCACCGGCAGGAGCGACGCGATCTCGTCCACCCGCTCCACGCCCGGCAGCGCCACGAGCTTCGCCTTCCGTTCGAGCAGCTGCTCCCGCGAATCCGCGATCGAGAGGGCATACCAGACACTCTGGTCGCATTCCTCGAGGAGCTTCTTCTCCACCTCGACGCTCTCCAGCCCCTCGGGCTGCATGTTGAGCAGGTTGTGGTCGTAGCGGAGCTCGTGGAGGCCGCCGGTCATCGCCATCGTGCAGGCCACGCCGCCGAGGATCACGATCCGCGGATGCCGGAAGACCGGGGCCAGCCAGGCGTGCACCGGCACCGGCTGGGGAATGCTGCGGCCGAGAAAGCTGCGATCGACGATCGCGAGCACGGCGGGCAGCACGAGCAGCTCTGCGGCACAGCAGAGCATGATGCCACCCCCTGCGATCATGCCGAGCTCCGCCACGCCGACGAAGCTCGTCATCGCCGCCGCAAAGAAGGCCACCGCCGTCGTGATCGCGCCGGTGAGGATGCCCGGCCCCACCCGGCCGCTGGTCTCGAGCAGGGCGTCTTCGCAGTCCATGCCCTTTCGCCGCTGCTCCAGGTAGCGGCCGACGTAGTACGTGCCGTAGTCGATGCCCACGCCGATCATCGTCACGGTGAAGGTGACGCTGAGGATGTTGAGGTGGCCGACGCTCGCCGTCGCCCAGGCGAAGGCCCAGGCCATCCCGATCGCCAGCACGCCGTTGGCCATCAGGGCATGCCGCACGCCGCCGAAGCCGGCGATGATCACCAGGATCACCGCCGCCATCGACAGGCCGCTCGCCCAGACCATCGAGGTCTGGCTGGCCCGCATCTCGTCGTCTTCCATCACCGGGATGCCGGTGAGGCCGATCGAGACGCCCGGATTGCCGTCGCCCACCCTGGCGATGATCCGCCGCAGCTCGTCGGCCGCTGCCGAGGCGCCGGCAAATCCCCCCTGTTCCTTGGTCAGCCGGAGCAGCACGAACCCCAGCCGGCCGTCCTTGGCGAGCAGGTGCTCGCTGGAGAGATCGCGGAGCGTGGAGAGCGACTCGGGCATGCCCGGCCAGGGCGAGAGATACTCGCCCGGCCGCAGGTCGCCGGCCGCGGGCGCCTCGAGCCCCGCGACGAGGCTCTCCACGTATCGCTCCAACGACGCGGTGGGCGGCTCCTCGCGGGGATCCTGCGGTGCGGTGCCGGCGACCATCTGGCCGGCGAGCCCGCCGACCATGGTGCCCACGCGAAGCTGGGCCCAGCCGCCATCGAGGATCGGCTGCGTCCGCTCGATGAACCGGTCGATCGCCGTCAAATCGGCCGGCGACAGGTAGTGGAGGCCCTTGGCACGGATCGCGGAGAGATCGACCTCGTGCAGCACCGACCGGAACAGCGACTGCTCCTTGGCGACCTCCCGCGAGATCTCCTCGAGCACGCAGATCACACGTTCCCGGGAATCGCCCTCGACCACGACGACGGCGTCGTCATCCTCGCCGAACTCGTGGATGTAGTCGATCCAGAGCTTGTTGTATTCGCTCGTGGGGTCGACGAGATCGGAGCGGCTCACCTTGTAGCCGAGATGCTGGGCCGTCCAGAAGCCGCTGGCGACTGCGGAAAGCAACGCCAGCGACAGCACGGCGAACGGGTGCCGCAGGCAGACGCGGGTCCACGCCACGAGCGACGTGCCAAGCAGTCCCGGCCGGTGGCCGGTGCTCTCGACGCCGAGATCGGCGGCGGCGCGGTCGTCTCGCTGATGGGGCATGGTGGGGCGGTCCTGGCGCGGTCCTCGGGCAGACAGTCGCCGGACCGGGGCGGGATCATAGGGGGCCTGCGGCGACCGGCAAACCCCGGTCCAGCCGCGAAATCACCGGCCTGCACGCGAGCCCGCGGCCGACGTCAGGAAACCGACGTCAGGAAGCCCCGAGCGGAAGCGAGGGGATCAACCGCTGCGAACCACAACGCCCATCCCCTCGCTGGCGCTCGGGGCTTTTTGAACAAACCCGCTGCACGAAACCGTCGTCAGGAAACCGTCGTCAGGAAGCCCCGAGCGGAAGCGAGGGGATCAACCGCTGCGAACCACAACGCCCATCCCCTCGCTGGCGCTCGGGGCTTTCTGACGAACGGGCTGCCGGAAAGCGCCGGCGGTGCGGCTGCTCAAAACGCGACGATCAACGGATCGACGGCCACCGGATGGTAAACGATCGGCCCCTCGGCACCCGCGGTGAGGTCCGCCGACGCGAGTTGCACGGCCGGATCGGTGAGTGGGTGAGCCGTCACCTGTCCCGGCGATACGGCGTAGAGCACGTCGCCAATCCGCACGCTGCGGTCGATGGAATCGGTGTGCTCGATCGTGCCCAGCCTCGTGAAGGCGTCGGCGGAGCCCGTATCGATACGGAACACGACGAGGTCGGTCACCCAGCCCGTCTCCTGGACCGGCAGGGCCAGGATCCCCTGCGCCGCAAACCAGCCGAGGGCGTGGTGATCCCACGACGCGGGCGACCACGAGCCCCAGTCGCCGGCGAACGTGTAGGTCGCCGAGCGAACCGGATTCGCGGAATCGGCGACGTCGAACAGGGAGAGCTGCAGGCCGCCGTCGCGGCCCGTGAGCGGATCAACGTCGCGGCCGACGCCGAGCAGGTGCGTGTCGTCCAGCGGCATGAGGTGCGTCGAGTATCCGGGCACCTTCAGTTCGCCCGTCACCCGCGGGGCGGTCGGCGTCGCCAGGTCGATCACGAACAGCGGATCGATCTGCCGGAACGTGCTCACGTAGCCGCGGTCGCCGGCGAACCGCACGGAGTAGATGCGTTCGCCCGGGGCAAGGCCCGATACGCTCCCCACCGCCTCGAGCCGTCCCGCAGCGGCAGCCAGCACGGTCACGGCGTTCGACGCCCCCGTGCCGAAGCCGTCGGTGGTGGCGACCCGCAGCAGGCCGTCGGCTTCATCGAGCGAAAACTGGTCGAGCGTCATGCCGGGCACCGACCCCATCGCGACCAGCGGCGCATCGACGGCGGTGAGATCGAACTTGTAGAGGTTCGTGGTCGTCCCGACATCGCCCCGATCCCACCATGAGCCCACGTGCGTGTTGAACACGTAGAGCCCCGAGGTCGAGGCATAGATCTGGCCGCCGACCCCGCCGACGGTGGTGCTGGCGTCCGGCCCGGGGAGCGCGTCACCCACGCTGAACGACACGACCGACAGGAGGCTCGTGTCGCCGCCATCCACGGGCAGTGACGTGCGGGCCGGATCGACGAGCGTGGCCGACGACTCGGCACCGGATGCATCCACCACGCGATAGCCCGGCAGCGACGCCTCGTTCCAAGCCTTCTCCAGGCGGTCGCGGTACGCGGCCTCGTCCTCGTAGCGACCGCGCGTGCCATACCATGGGTCGATCGGCCGAATCATCCGAGACGAAGTGACGGCCGCGGGCGCACCGTTCGAAACCAGCGACGGCACGGGTGTCGCCGGATCATTGATGATGGCCGGAGCCGGCAGGTCGATCGAGTCCTGCGTCACGACCACCACGCGGTCGCTGATCGCCCGGGCGTCGATCAGCCAGCCATCGAGCCTCGTCGTCTCGAGGATCGCTGGTGAGGCTGGGTTCGCCACGTCAACCACCGTCACCACCACCTGCCAGATGGGCGGTGCGAATACCGGCATCATCGAGGCGTCGGCAACCCTGGCGTCAGGCTGGCTCGTTTCCTCGAACATCTGCTGGGAGATGACGGTCAGACGCGTGCCCGACAGGAACAACTGCCGCTCATCGCCCGGCAGCGTAAGATGCGAGACCACACCCAGACGCTCCGGCGACGCGACGTCGAGGATGTCGATGCCGTCGCCGGCGATCGCGAACAGCCGCGAGCCGTCGGTCTTCACGCGATCGCCCTCATCCACGCCCGCAGCCTGCGTGGGGGTCTGCGAGTAGTCGGTCGGGCTCGCGGTGTTGCCGGTCACCGTGGAGACGGAAGGGCCGACACCACCGTCCATGATCCGAATCGGGCCGCCCCACCAGCCACCGACCTCCCGGCCCAGCATGTCGCGCCAGCGGGCCACCGCCGCCTCGATCGCCCACGACTTCAGCCGGCCGCTGTCGCCGATCGGCGCCAGGGGATTGGTGACCTCGTTGCCGACGAGATGCTCACCCTCGTCGAGTCGTGCCACGTCCACACCCGGCGTGCCGTAGATCGCATCGACCGCCTGGCCGCCGTCGAGCGTATTCCTGCCCCCGCCGCCTCGGAGCGCATCGCGGCCGGCGCCGCCAAAGAGGGCGTCGTCGTCGCCGCTGCCCACGAGCGAATCCACTCCGCCGTTGCCCCTGATCTCGTCGTTGCCGTTGCGGCCGTTGAGCGTGTCGCGGCCCGGGCCGCCGGTGATCACGTCGGCACCATCGCCGCCGGTGATCGCGTCGGCGCCGTAGCCTCCCTCCAGCCGCGTGGCGATGCGGCTGTTGCCGGGCACGTCGATGATGATCGAGTCGTCGCCCGCGCCACCGACGATGTGGATCGACTTCATGCGAGCCTCGGATCGCACATCGACGACGATCCCGTTGACGGTCGCCCGCAGCTGGCGGGCGTTCGCCGGATTTCGCTCGACCACGATCGTGTCGTCGCAATGTGCCGCGTCTGCGTCGCCCACGATGGTCCACGCACCGGCCGCGAAGCTCACCGCCAACGCGTGGCGGGTCTCGAGTCGCTCGACGAGCCGCTCCACCGGTCGGGGTCCGGTCCGCCGCCGGTTCGTCCGCTGTCGCCGCTGCATGCTGCCGCCTCCGGGATGATCGCTCGAAGCCACCATGAACCCCCTCGACGGTACGGAGTGCGGGGCGGTGGGTCAAGAAGACGACGCGTGCCCGCGGGCCGGCGAAACCGGCAAACTGCGAAGGCGCGGTGCCCGTTCGATGCCGCAGGCGGGGCAAGGCACGCAAGTCCGCGGCGGATCGCACTCGTGTGTGGGCGAAATCTCTGGCCGAAGGCTGCCCCGCAGGCCGAATACCTTCCGCAGGCGGCACCGTTCGCGGTGCCGTGGGAGGGCATTGCACGGGGGGACCGATTTCATGCGCCGTCACGCGCTGTTTCTGCTGGGGCTGGCATGCCTGCCCTGGCTTCATGAGGTGGCCCGCGCCGCCGGGGAATCGAGCTTGGCTCGCGGCGTCGTCGGCGCCATGGCCGACTCCGGATCGTCGAGCCGCGACACCCGCCGCCGCGCGGTCGAGACGATTCCCTTCGACCGCATGCCGGCCGCGGAGCGGCGGCTCGCCGAAGGGGCGATCGAACGGACCACGCTCTACCGGCGGCTGCCGACGGCGAGCATCACCTGCGACCCCGCGCTCCTCGACTTCGTGCTCGCCAAGCCCGAAACGCTCGTCGAAGTCTGGCGGGTGCTCGGCATCAGCCGGCTCACGCTCGACCCGGTGGCCGTCGGGCAGTGGCGGCTCTCCGACGGCTACGGCACCGTGGGCGCCGTGCGGCTGCTCCATCGCGAGCGGGGAGACCGCGGTGGACTCTACGTGTTCCACGGCCGCGGTGCCTACGACGGACCGCTCGCCCCCAAGCAGCTCACCGGCTCCTGCCTCGTGGTCGTGCGATACACCAGCGACGCGGACGCCACCACGGGCCGCCCGCGGCAGACCGTGCAGATCGATGCCTTCCTCGACGTCGACGGCATGGGGCTCGAGCTCGTCACCCGCTCGCTCCAGCCGATCATCGTCCACTCCGCGGCATCAAACCTCCACGAGATCAGCCTGTTCGTCTCGCAGTTCGCCGCCGCGGCCGCTCGCAACCCGGCGGCCGTGTCGCGGATCGCCGATCGCATGACGCGGACCCCACCGGCCGACCGGAAGACGCTCGTCACGCTGGCGAGCGGGCGGCAGGCCACGGCCGCGCCGACACACGCAGCCGCCTCCGAACAGGTGCAGGCGGAACTGGCATCCCGCTGGATGACGGCCGACCAGCTTGACGCCCTGCAGCAGCGGTGACCTGCTACTGCGTGCCGTCGGGGCGAGCGTTCGGCGCCGGCACCGACGCCATCCGCACGCGGGCTTCCGAGGCGACGAGATACGGCCGCTTGTACTCCGGCATGTAGCCTCGCGAGCCGCGGACCGACACCTGCTGGCCGACGAGCGGCCCGAGATCGACGCCCGGCTGGGGCGTGACGAAGGCGATGACGTTGTTGGCGTTGTCGACCACGGCCCACCGCGGGGCGTCGGGCCGCCGCGAGATCACGGTGGCCAGGCGGCCGGTCGTCTCCATCTGGTCGGGCGGAGTCCAGGTCGGCTGGCCACCCGCCGGCTTCCCGCCGGGAAACACGCCGGGCCGCACCGGCCGCGAGCCGAGCGTGGAGAGACTCGACCACATGCCCCCGAGTCGCAGCGGCTCGGGCTGCTGGGCCGCCGCCACCGCGAGGCCCTTCTGCTGGGCCTGGATCGACTCGAACCGCGCGAGCCGGGCATCGATGGCCTGAGCTCGCGTGCGGTCCGCCTGCGAGGTGGCCCGGGTGGCCGCAAGCCGGAGCCGTTCTCTCAGCGGCGCCAGGTTCCACGACTCGCTCTGGCCGGTCACCGCAAGCGACAGGGCGAGGTCGATATCGGCGAGTTCGTCACCCGAAGCCGCGGTGGCACCCGCGCTCACGGCGGGCGGCGGTGCCGTCGGCGTGGTGCGATCAAACACGTTGGTGCCGCGGGGCAGCCAGCCCGCGAGAAGTTTCGTCATGCCGCCGCCAGGCTCCTGCGCGACGGTCTCGGTGGCGGCGTCAAACTCGGCCACGGCCTGCTGCACGGCTGAGCCCGCGTCGCGGATCGCCTCGACCGCCGATCCTGCGGCCGCGAGGCCCGCGGCATCGGTCGCCACGGCGGGGTCGGGAATCGGCGCGAGTTCCGGCGGCAGCCCGAGGTCTTCGGCCCGCGCCCAGCGAAACTCACCCGATGGCGGCTCGATCCGCACCCAGTCGCCGGCATGCCGTCCCTCGGCGATCCGCACATGCTCCAGGATCGTGACCCGCTCGCCCGCCTCGAGCGCCACCTGCGTGACGTGCCTGAGATCGTTGAGTTGCGAACCGACTCGGGCGACGGCACCGTCGGTCACCACCACGCCCGTCGTGCGCGCGGGACCACCGGCAGAGCCGTCGCTCGGCGCCGACTCGGCCTGCACGTCGCTGGCCAAGACCCAGCTGAAACTCCCGCGGAGCGGACGCACGGCACAGTAGCCCGACGGTTCGATCACCCACACCTCGACGTCGGTGCCGGCCGAGAGCCGTTCCGTCGGATAGTAGTCGTCGCCCGGACCGCACCTCAGGTAGGCGTGGTCGGCGGACACGGCCACCGTCACGGGCAACGTGGTTGCCTCGCCGGCCACAGCGGCCGATGTGACGAGCAGTGCGACGGCGACGAATCGCGAGATCGCGGTGACGTGGAGCGATGACATGCCTGCCTCATCCATCCGTGGACACAGGCCGTGTAGTCCGGCAGCAAAAAAAGCGCGTAGACGAGGCTTGGGCGTCCTCGTCTACGCGCTGCGTTCGGGCCGCCGAAGCAACCCTGCCGCACCTCTTGTAGTCCAGCCGTAGCGGCCGCTCAAGGCTCGAATTCCGTCGGCCGCGGCGCCCGCAAAAACACCGTGGCCGAGCGTCGCAAACCCCCCTCGAAACAAGGGTTCCTCGCGTGGGCTGGCAGGCGGGAGAACCTGCGGGGACGGGACGGCCCCCCGCCGGCCGCGCCAGCATCGGATGCCAGCACCACGACGCCGTTCAATCTCCTGCAAGCCGACCGGCCGTAAGGCCGCGGGCGAACCGCGCTGGATGCAGCACCTGTCGTGACCGCACCCCACGCCTCACGGCGTTGGGCTTGTACCGCAGTCGTGTAATACGCGTCACACGTGATCCTGAGGCGATCCTGCGGCGGTGTCACTCCGCCAGGAAGCCCCGAGCGGGAGCGAGGGGATCATGCGTGGCGGCGGCGAGCGACGCCTGCCGATCCACGGAGCCGTTCCCGTCGCTTCCGCTCCGGGCTTTGAGGGTTCCGTGGAGAAACCCGCGAGGATCACGTGTGGCGCGTGTAAGCCGACCGGCCGTAAGGCCGCGAGCTTGTCCTGCGAGCTCCTCGCTGCCGCTACTCCCAGCGATGAACCGGCCGGTCGAGAATCTCTCGCATCACGATCAGCCGGCGGAGGGCGGCTGGGTCGCGAAACGTGGCGGCGAGTTCATTGGCAACGTGGGCGTCGCCACTCGACTTCGCGGCCGCCGGCGATGGCAGCTTCGAGTCGCGGTGACTGAGATCGTGTGCGAAAGCGTCCTGCACGTGCTCGGCAACGTCGTCACCCGCCTCGCCGAGTGGCGTGAACTGACGAGCGCCGACGCGGGGGACGGGAGTCGCGGCCTTCGGTGGCAGGGGCGGGGGCGTGCGACGCACCGGCGACGTGCCCGACGCCTGCGATGGGTTCGGACGCTGCGCGGCGGGACGCGGCTGCGGCTTCCGTTGCTGGGCCGGCGGCGCCGGCCTCGGCGTCGGCTGTTGCTGCCCGCCACGCGCCTCCCGCAGAAACTCCTCGATCTGCCGCTCGAGTTGCACGCGCACGTCGGCGGGCGGCTCCCCGGCCACCGGACGCCGCGGCGGACGCGCCGGCGGCGCGGCTGGGGGGCCGCCGCCGGCCACTCGCCGGACGACGTTCACGACCTGGGAGACGATCCAGAAGATCACGAACAGCAGCGGCAGCAGGCCTTCGAGCCAGTCGAAGCCGGCGGCGAAGAGTGGTCCGACGGCATCCATGGCGACGCTGCTCCGCAGGATGATCACTGGCCGCCGGCCGCGGCCGGCATCGGCCCGGTGGCGATGCTCCGCCGCATGTCGGTGTCGGCCTGCAGGTTGCGGAGCTTGTAGTAGTCGGTGATGCCCAGTTGGCCCGACGCGAGCGAGTCGGCCACGGCCTTCGGCACTTCGGCCTCCGATTCGACGAGTGCCGCGCGGCTCTCCTCGATGGCGGCGATCATCTCCTGCTCCTTCGCCACCGCCATCGCCCGGCGGCCTTCGGCATTCGCCCGGGCCACGCGGGTGTCTGCCTCGGCTTGGTCGGCCTGCAACCGGGCGCCGATGTTGGCGCCCACGTCGATGTCGGCGATGTCGATCGAGACGATCTCGAACGCGGTGTTGGCGTCGAGGCGGCGGGCGAGCACCGTCTTCGAGATCACGTCGGGGTTTTCGAGCACGTCGGAATGCTTCTCGGCCGAGCCGATCGCCGACACGATCCCCTCACCCACGCGGGCGATGATCGTCTCCTCGGTGGCGCCGCCGATGAGCTGATAGAGATTCGTCCGCACGGTGACGCGGGCCTTCACCTTGAGCTGGATGCCGTTCTTGGCGACGGCGTCGAGCGACTCACGGCCGCTGTTCTTGCCGGGGCAGTCGATCACCTTCGGATAGACGCTCGTCTGCACCGCCTCGCGAACGTCGCGGCCGGCAAGGTCGATCGCGGCGGCCCGCTTGAAGTCGAGTTCGCGGATGCCGGCCTTGTGGGCGGCGATCAGCGCCTGCACCACCAGCGGCACGCGGCCACCGGCGAGGTAGTGGGCCTCGAGCGCCTGCCGCGTGATGCCGGTGGAGTCGCCGAGCCCCGCCTGCACCGCCATGATCTTGCTCCGCACGATCACGGCGGGGTTCACCTTCTTGAAACTCATCGCCACGAGATCGAACAGGCCGATGCCGGCCCCCGACGCCACCGACTGCACCCAGAGCCGCAGGTACCGGGCCAGCACGGCGAACACGACCAGGAGGGCGAAGACGCCGAGGCCGAGCACGATGAGGGTGAGGAGGGGCATGGGGGGCTCCGAGGTCGGGCGGCCGCGGCGAACGGCCGAGATGGTCAAGCCTTGTTCGGGGTCTCGGGCGAGTCAAGTTTTCCGGGATGCGACGAAGATTTCGGGGCCGAAGCCTCTCGGAGGGCGTCGAAGTCGAAGGTCTCGAGGGCCTCTTCAAGATCCCGCGGCACGGCGACCGGCGCCGGTGGCGGTGCTGCCGGGGGCGACTCCGCAGGGCGGACGACGAGGGCCGTCGCCTGCGTGCCCACCACCTCGACCGCCGCACCGCGGGCGATCGGGCCACCCTCGCTCACCGCCTCGTGGCACACGCCATCGATCTCCACGCCGCCCCACGGCAGCAGGTCGCTCGTCGTCAGGCCGGGGCGTCCGACGAGCGCCCGCAAGACCGCCCGGCGGTCGGCGTCGGGTACCACCTCCTCAGGCCGCGGCGGAGGCGGCAGCACGCGGCGGCCGAGCGCTGTCTCCGGAAACACGCGAAACGCAGCCGCCAGCACCGCCGGCACCGCCAGGCAGGTGCCCGCGAGCACCGCGATCCCGAACCACGGCCCCTGCTCGATGAAGGCCAGCGCCACGCCGGCGATCAGGGCGACGATGCTCAGAAAGCCGAGCACGCCGCCGGACGGCACGAACACCTCGAGGGCGAGCGCCACGAGGCCCACGATCACGAGCGCCGCCACCCATGCCAGCGGCGTCATGCATCCCCCGCCGGATGGACGATCACTCGGCCGCCACGGACATCGACGACACGGACCGCCGTGCCGGGTTCGATGAGCGGGCCGTCGCTCGCCACATCCCGCACGCCGTCGCCGATCCGCGCCTTGCCGGCCGGCGCCAGCCGCGTGGTCGTGGTGCCGATGCGGCCGACGAGTTCGTCAAGCATGTCGTCGAGGCCCACGTCCTCCGGTGGTTCGAGCACCACGTCCCGCAGGATCGGCGTCGCCGGCAGCCATCGTCGCAGCATGAAGCCGAGCAACGCCACGCCCAGCGTTGCCCCCAGGATCCCGAGCAATGACCACTGCATCTGCCGGATCTGATACTCGTTGACCGGCAGCACGAACGACTGGCTGGCGAGCACGATCGATGCGATCACCAGCAAGCCGCCGCCGAGGCCGAGCACCCCGAAGCCAGGCAGCACGAAGATCTCCGCGGCCACACAGATCACGCCGGCGATGAACAGCATCACCTCCAGCCAGCCGGAGGTGCCGTTGAGATACTGGCTCCAGAAGTAGACGATGAACGCCACCATCGACACGAATCCGCCAAACCCGATGCCGGGGGTCTTGAGTTCGATGTAGAGGCCGGCGGCGCCGATCATGAGCAGGAGCCAGGCGAGGCTCGGGCTGGCGAGGGCCTCGAGCAGACGGTCGGCCCAGCCCGGCTCCGCCACCGCGATCCGTCCCTCGATCCCGTAGGCCTTTCGCAGGCCCTCGGCGTCGTCTACGACGTGGGCCACGATCGCGAGTTCCTCGGCGCGGCGGCCGTCGAGGGCGAAGGGCCCGGTGCCGATCGCAGGGCCCAGCCGCCAGTTCTCGCGATCGTCACGGGCGGCGAGTTCCGCCTCGCTGAAGGAGTCCACGCGGCCCGAGCCCTGCTCCTCCGCGCGGTGCACGGTGATCCCGGGCACCACGAGTGCCGCCGGCAGCGACCAGGAGCGGTCGCGAAGCTTGGCCACGCCCCCGCGCCAGGCGGCCACGATGGAGTCGGCCCGCCGGCCCCCGATCGCCGCCGCCCCTTCGCCGCCGATCGTGGCCCCGGGGTGCATCACGAGTTCGTCGCAGGCCAAGGCCACCAGCGCCGCATCGCCCCGCGCCTCCCGGGGCACGTAGGCCACCGTCTTCACGGTCGTCGGATCGAGGCTGGAGAGCCAGTTGGCAAGCACGAGGCTCTGCTCGGGGGCGCCCCCCGCGCTCTCGATCCGCAGCCAGATGAAGTTCGAACCGTCGGCGATCGCCCGCTCGATCCGGCCCCGCAGCCGCGCCACCGCCTCGGGCCCAACCGCCCCGGTGAGCGACACCATCGCCGGTCGCCAGCCGCCGTCGAGGGCCGGGTCGGCGGCGAGATCGTGCTCCGCGACGCCCAGACCACGGGCCAGTTCGGCGGACGATCCCGCAAGGATCCTCACGAAACCGAGTTCGCGGCCGCGACGGCCGTCGAAGGCGAGTGGCGCCGGCTGGAGCTGCTCGACCTTGATCACCGCGGCCCGCTTGCGGAGTTCGTCGAGTTCGGCCTCGCCGACGAACTGCTCGCCATCGTCGGTGGAGGCGCGGACCACGCGGGCGGCTGGATCGGCGAACGCCTCGGCCACCGCCGGCGGCACCGTCCGCCGCCGCGCGGCCGTCAATCGATAGGCGGTGCGCACCGCCTCGTCGGGCTTGTCGCCCGCTCCTGTCGCAGGGCCGAGCACGGCTTCGGCGGGCATCGCGATCTCGTCGCAGGCCAGCGCCACGAGCACCGCGTGCCCGGTCGCCCCCTCGGGGAGCCACGCGACCGTCTTCACGCCGGCGAGCCGTTCGTCCACCAGAAAACGGGCGAGTTCGAGTGCCCGGCCGAAGTCGCTGCCGCCGGCAGACTCGCCATCGATTGCATCGAACCGCAGCACGAGGATGCCTCGCTCCGGCGCCGCATCACGCAACTGTCCGAGGCTGCGGAGCACGGCGGCCTCGACCTGCGTGTCGCGGGTGCCTGTGAGCGGCAGACGAACCGGCACCATGACGGTGCCAGCGATCGCCGGTGAGGCCAGCGAACAGGCAGTCAGCCAGGCGGCGACCGCGACGCGGCGAAGGAGGACGGAACCGAGCCGCATGGAGACGCTCCGGCCGGATGGAAAACCAAGGGAATTCTAGGTTCCGCGTGAGGGGAGTCAAAAACACGGTAGGTGCCCCCTTATACTTCCACCCCATGGCTGACCTCGCAGCATCACGCGCCCGAGATCTGATCGACCTCGTCGCAGCCCGCGCCCTGAAACGCGGCACGTTCACGCTCGCGTCGGGCCGGGTGGCGAGTTTCTATCTCGACGCCAAGCAGGTGGTGCTCGATGCCCACGGGGCGATGCTCGTCGGCCGGGCGATCCTCGACCGCCTCGAGGCGGCCGGGCCTCTGCCGCATGCCGTCGGCGGGATGTCGATCGGCGCCGATCCGGTCACCGGCGCCGTGGTCACGATGGCCGGCGTCGCGGGCGTGCCGCTCAAGGGCTTCATGGTCCGCAAGGAGGCCAAGGGGCACGGCCTCCAGAAATACATCGAGGGCCCCGTCGAGCCCGGCCAGCGGGTGGTGATCGTCGAGGATGTCGTCACGACCGGCGGCTCGTCGCTTCTGGCCATCGACCGGGCGCAGGAATTCGGACTCGTGGTGGAGCGGCTCGTGGCGGTGATCGACCGGCTCGCCGGAGGTCGCGAGGCGCTCGCCGCTCGGGGCATCCCCCTGGAATCGCTCGTCACGATCCGCGACCTGGGCATCGAGCCAGACGCCTCGTAATACACGTCACGGGTGAACCTCGAGCGATCCCCATCGCTTCCGCGATCGGGCCTTCCCAGAAAGCGTAACGCCGTACGTACGGCCGCCCAGGAAGCGTAACGCCGTAAGGCGTACGGCCGCCCAGGAAGCGTAACCGCGTGAGCGGTACGACTGCGTCTCTCCTGGCCGCTGCCCCCATCGCTTACGCGATTGGGCTTCCTGAATCCCCGGCAAGCGTAACGCCATAAGGCGTACGGCCCGCAGGAAGCGTAACGCCGTAAGGCGTACGGCCGCTCAGGAAGCGTAACCGCGTGAGCGGTACGGCTGCGTCTCGCCTGCGGTACGGCTGGGCAAACGGTGACAACCCCGTGATAGCCGCCTTCGTGCTGCATGCGGCGTAGCCCCTGCTTGCCCCGGCTCAGGCAGCGGTCATAGGCTTCAGTGGGCCGCTCGTCGGCTGTCGGCCCGCGTCTGTCCGCGAAGGTTGTTCCGCATGCGGCCGTTGGTATCCGTTTGGGCGTTCGTCGTGGTCGCGTTCCTGTGTGGAGCGGTGGGCCGGCGTGCCGCCGCCGATGCGGGCGACACCGCCGCCATCGCAGACCTCATCCGCCAGCTTGGCGATGAGGACTACGCCGTCCGCGAATCGGCGGCGGACAGACTCGCCACGATCGGCGCCGACGCCGCCGACGCGCTCCTGGCCGCCGCGGAGTCGAGCGACGACCTCGAGGTGGCGCTCAAGGCGCGCTGGCTCGTCGAGGCACTGCCCCTCGCCTCGGCGACCGATCCGCCGGCGGTGACGAGCATCCTCGACCGCTACACCCGCGGCGACTTCGATACCCGCGTGAACCTGATGCATCGGCTGCTGCGGCTCGACGACGACGTCGGGATCACCCCGCTGGCGCGGATCGTGAGGCTCGAGCGGACGACGGCGGGGTCACGAATCGCTGCGGCACTGCTGGCCCGCGAATGGCATCCCGACGATCCCATCTGGCGGCAGATTGCTCCGCAGATCGCATCAGGCATCGGCCCGAGCAGTCGCCCGACGGCAAGGCTCCTGCAGGCGCTCATCGACTATTCGTCGGCGCCGTCCGCCGCGGCGGTGGACGAGGCGATCGCCGCGGTGCGGCTCCTCGAGCGGTTCGAGGAAGGGGGTTCTGGCATCGCGGTCGGCGACGAAGGGGATGGCACGCTCGGCGACGCGAAGACGACTCGCATGTTCCGCCGCATCCTTGCGGAACTGCTGGCCAACGCCGGTCGCCGCGACGCCGCGATCGCCGAAGCGGGCCGGCTCTTCGACGCGTGTCGGGGCTCCACCGTCGAGGACGACCTGCTTGCATCCGAGATGGCCTGGCTTGCGGATCATGGCGTGCCGGAGGCCGCGGAGTTGCTTGACGATCGCATCTCCGCAAACGCGGAACCCTTTGCGCCGCTGGTGGCCTACGCGGCGGCCGTGGGCCATCGCCGCAAGGGCGACGAGGCGGCAGCCACGGATCTCGCCGACCGCGCGGCGGCGGCGTTTGGCGACGCAGGCGTTGATCTGAGTCGTCGGCTGCAGGCTGCCATGCTCTTGGCCCGCTGGGGAGCGCCGGACTGGGCGCTGCGCGAATATCGCGCGATCGTGGACAACCCGGAGTCGCCTCCCGGGGAACTCGCGCTGGCGGGCGTCATCGGGGCAGAGCTTCTCCACGACCAGGGCCGCGACGCGGATGCCGCGGAGATGCTCCGCGTGGTGCTCGACGGCCGCGGCGGCGACGACACCAACCAGATCCTGATGCGGCTGGAGCGCGACCCGCGTGGCGTGCGATCGCGGATGCTCTACTTCACCGCCTGCGACGCGGCCAGCCACGGCGACACGGCGGCCCATCGCAGCCGCCTCGAGGAGTCGCTCGCCGCCTATCCCAAGGACGTCGACTCCCTGATCGCCTGGTACCGGCTCGGCGATGACGACGCCGCCCAGCGGGCCGACGCCGGCGCGCGGGTGAGGCAGGCGCTCGAACAGATCGACGAGGAGATCCAGGCCGTGCCCGACGATGCCACCGGCTACAACGAATACGCCTGGCTCGTCGCCAACACGGAG
>JAGWWA010000108.1 GCA_018970605.1 Planctomycetota bacterium
TTGGAGAGCGTGACGGCCGACATGCCGAACGATCCGCTCGAGGTGAGCGTGGTGCCGGGGGCGATGTTGAGCGTGCCGCCACCGGAGACGGCGCGGCTGCTGCCCAGCGACACGTTGGCGGTGGTCTTGAGGGTGCCGTTGAGCGTGACGCCGCCGGCCGCATCGCCGAGGTTCGAGTCGGAGGAGATCTGCAGCGTGCCTGCGGAGAGCGTGAGGCCGCCGGTGAACGTGTTGGCCCCGCCGAGCACGAGCGTGCCCTGGCCCAGCTTCTGGAGGCCGGCCGAGCCGGCGATCGCGGAGTTGATGGTGGTGGTGACCGTGCCATCGGTGCCGGTGGTGATCGTGTTCAAGCCGCTCGACGCGCCGGCAAGGGTGATCGTGCCGCCAGTGAGGGTGTAGCCAGTGGTCGTGAAAGTGAGGCCGTTCGAGGCCGTGACGACGGCGGCGGTCACGGTGCCCGCCGTGCCGCCGAAGTTGGCCTTCTTCGACGCGTCCCACGACCCCGAGCCGTTGGCCCAGGTGCCGGTGCCGCCTGCGCCCGGCGCGGTGGCGTTCCAGCCCGCCGCGCCATCCCAGTAAAGGTCGGTGCTTCCGCCGCCCGACGTGGTGAGGTTCATCGTGAAGTCATCGATGCCGAGGCCCTGGGAGTTGCTCCAGCTCCCGGTCGTCACGAAGCTCCAGCGGAGGTAGTAGTTCGAGCCGTTCGAGATGCTCAGGCTGGGAATGCTCACGGCCTTGGCGGTTGATTCCGGCGGGTTGTAGACCGTGGTCGTGTTGCTCCCGGTGTAGGTGGTGTTGCCCAGCGAGTTGGCCGACCAGGTCGATCCGTCACTGGAGGTGTAGAACTCCCAGCTCTGGGTGCGACTGCCCTGGCGATACCTCTCGTAGTTCCAGGCAAGATCGAGGGTTGTGATCGTGCCGCCGCTGTTGTTCGTGAACCCGAAGAGAATCGCGAGTTGCTGGCCGGGGGCGGCCGACGTGGTGCCGGGGTAGGAACCCGTCGAGAGGTAGCCGATGGATTTGTCGGTGCCGCTGGCGAGGGTGCCGGACACCCAGAGGTACGCACCACCGGAAGAAGAGCTACTCACGGCTCCCGTGCCGGCCGTCCCAGCGTTTTGCGTGACGGCGGTCGTGTTCGAGCCCGATGTGTACGTCGGCATCGAACTCGACGTGCCGCTGCGGAAGAACGACCAACCCTGTGCCGCGGAAGCGATCGACGACGTCGAACCCGTGGTGATGCCGTCGAAGTTTTGGCTGTAGGTCGTGCCGCTGACGGTCACGGCCGTCGCCTGGGCAGAGGCGTCTGCCACCAGCATGGCAGCCAGCAGGACTGCGGCGCCGGCCGTCTCGATCGCGGTCTTGGCGGTCAAGAAAAGGGAGGCGACCACAGAGCGGCGAGCACGCATGGAAGAGATCCTTGCGAAAGAGGGGCCGGACGATCCACCGCGCGGCAATCTACGGCCGGTGGATCGGGCGTCAAGACGCGGAGCCCGAAATGTGACGAATCGGGCATGGGTAGGGACGAATCGGGCGCGCGGCTCACGAAACCCTCATCAAGAACGCCACCTGAGGGGGGTTCGTCTGCGCTGCGGGTGAGTCGAGCGTCGTGCGCCCGCGGCGTTCGGCGTTCGTGGTGACGAGCGCGACGAGGCGGTGCGGGGCGTTTTGGGGATGACACGCGTGATCCCGTCGCTCGCGCTCCGGGCTTCCTGGGCGCATTCGTCAACCGTCGTGCAGGCGTGAAGCCAGCCGACGGGTCGCAGGAAGCGACGCATCGTCCCAGCCTGCACGAGCCAGGGATGGTCGTGCAGGCGTGAAGCCGGTCTTACCAGGCGAAATGCGCGAAAGCCTTGTTCGCGTCGGCCATACGGTGGACGTTGTCACGCTTCGTCACCGCGGCACCCTCGCGCTTGTAGGCGGCGATGATTTCCTCGGCGAGCTTCTCGAACGTCGCCCGCCCCTTCTTCTCGCGGACCGCCTGCAGCAGCCAGCGAATCGCCAGCGACTGCTGACGGTTGCGGTTGACCTGCATCGGCACCTGGTAGGCGGCACCGCCGACCCGCTTCGAGCGGACCTCGACGGCCGGCTTGATGTTCTCGATGGCGCGGTTGAAGATCTCGATCGGCTCGGCGTCGGTGATCTTCTTCGAGACGATTTCCATCGCCTTGTAGAAGACGTTTTGGGCGACGCTCTTCTTGCCGTCCTCCATCAGGCAGTTGATGAACTTGCTGGCGAGGAGCGACCCGTAACGCGGATCGGGGCGGAGCTGTTCGCGGCTGGCGGTGATATTTCCCATGGTCGTGTTCTTTCGAGGTGAGCCCTTCTTGGATTAACCCTTCTTGGCGCCGTAGAGGCTGCGAGACTGCTTGCGGCCCTGAACGCCCAGCGTGTCGAGCGCACCGCGGATGATGTGGTAGCGGACACCGGGGAGGTCGCGAACACGACCGCCGCGGATGAGCACGATCGAGTGCTCCTGGAGGTTGTGACCTTCACCAGGAATGTAGACCGTGACTTCCTTCTGGTTGGAGAGCCGCACGCGGGCGATCTTCCGAAGCGCCGAGTTCGGCTTCTTTGGCGTCATCGTGCGGACCTGCAGGCAGACGCCCCGCTTCTGCGGGCACCGGTCGAGCACGGGCGACTTGGAAAACTTCCGCTTCGGACGGCGGCGGCTGCGGACAAGTTGGCTGATCGTGGGCATGGAATGCTTCGTGAAGGGCCGGAAATCGGGGAACCCCAAAAGATAGCCGAGGATCCGCGACGATCAAAGGCTTCTGCGTGACGCCCGCAAAATCACGCTGGATGCAGGAGTTCCCCCCGGCCTCCGGCGAGGGTGTCGCCGTGCCACTGCCGCCAGTTTCCGGGCGGAAATCCCCGGGCCGGTGTGAACCCGGCCTCGGCGAGCGAGCGGAGCAGCAGGCTCAGGAACGGCGGCCGCCAGGCCGCGCCCTGCCGAAACGACGCCGGCGGTCGGGGCCGGTCGGTGAGGGCGATCACTGACCCTCGTCGCATGCCCAGCCCAGGCTGGCTTCCGACCGCGCCGCCAATCAGCACCGTGCCCGCCCGCAGTTCGAAGCCGGCCCCCTCGCCGCACCCGCCGCCCACGGCGACCACGCCGCGGCGGAGTCGCGACGCCACCAGGTGGCCCACACTGCCCGCCACGATCACGCGGCCGCCCCGCATGCCCATCGTGCTGCCGGGAAGGGCTGCAGCGACGTTGTCGCCTGCGTTGCCATCCACGCGCACGTCGCCGCCGGCGAGTTCGCAGGCCAGCCAGTCGCCGGCATCACCGGTGATCTCGAGCCGGCCGCCGCTCATCGCCTCGCCGGCATGGCGGCCCACGCCGCCGGCGATGCGTACGACACCGCAGGTCATCTCCGCAGCGACGCGATGCACGCGGGAGAAATCGCCCCGGCATTCGATCGCGAGGTCGGCGGCATCACCCTCGGCGTGAAACAGCTCGCCGAGTTCGCACGCGTGGCCGTCGGCCCGCACCGGAAGCCGGACGATCTCGGCAAGCTCCATCGGCGCGACCCGCTCGGGCACGATGCCGGCGAGGTCGATGGCGAGCGGCTCGGCCGCGTCGGCGCGGGGCGTGAGAATGAGCGGCATGAACGATCGGGATACGAGACAGGCGAACGAGGCCGCGGGAGCGATCGCCCCCGCGGCCTCGCAGCATACCGTTCGGCTCCGAGGGCAGGCCTCAGCCTCCGCCGACGACCGGCACCTTCCGCGGCTGAGCCGCAGCGACTCGCGGCACGCGGATCGTGAGCACGCCGCGACGGTAGTCGGCGGAGATCGCCGTGGCGTCGAAGCCGTCACCGAGACGGAACGACCGGCGGTAGCCCCCGATGCCATACTCCTGCCGCACCGTGCGGCCGGGCAGGCCGCGAGATGCGACATCGGCACGGACGGTGAGCACACCGCCATCGAACGTGACGTCGATGCCGTCGGCGCGAGCGCCGGGGACGTCGGCGACGAACACCACCTCCGGGCCGAGGTCGCGGATGTCGACGTGGGGCTGGTAGGTAAGGGAACGCTCCGGCCGCACGGCGGCCGATTCGGACTGGCTGACCATGGAATGATCCTCCTTGGCGTGGGTGTGGGGATTCAAAACCGCGACACAGCGGGCCTCAGGACGACTGAACCACGACCTTCTGCGGCTGGTTTGCCGCAGTCTTGGGGCAGGTGATGGTGAGAACGCCCTGGACGAGCCGCGCTTCGACCCGCGAAGCATCGACCGCCACGGGAAGTGTCAGCCGCCGTTCAAACGCACCGCAGCCCCGCTCGCGACGGTGCCAGGTGACGCGTTCCTGCGGCGTCGCGTTTGCGTCGCCGTCCTCGGTCCGGGGCTCGTCTGCGGTCGCGGGCCGCGATCCCTTCAGCACGAGTTCGTCGCCGTGCACCGTGATCTCGACGTCGGCGGTGTCGAGGCCGGGCAGTTCCGCCTCGATCGTGACCAACGTGTCGCTCTCGCTGACGTTGACCGCCGGAAAGACGCCCTCACCCGGTCTCACGCCCCAGCCGTGGACCGGCGGAGCCGCGGTGAGTGTCGTCCAGAAGCGGTCGAGTTCCTCGCGCAGTTCGTCGAACGGGAGCGCGAATCCCGGGCGGAATGTCGGCATGCTGATGCTCCTCTTTCTTCACGATGCAGGTTCAAGGCGAACCCGTTTCAAGGCGAACCAGGTTCAAGGCGAAACAGGTTCACGTCGATGCAGGACCAGATGCCATGCCGGACGCTCCGGCTGGCCATGGCATTCGAAAATGCAAACAGCGTGCCACTTGCCATGAACGCCCGAACACCACGGGCAGGGGGGCTTTTTGGGCCGGAAAACGTGCCCGTTGTCGGCGGCGGTGTGAAAGGTTGGCAGTCGCGCGGGTCGTGCCGGCTGTCAGCGTGGCAGCCGCCCGGAAAGCAGCGGTGCCGAGGTTGTGGTGAGACCCTCGACCCCTATACTCTCGCTCGTCCGGCGAAGGAGGTCATCATGCGGTTCACGCTGCTCGATCGGGTGCTCGAGGTCGAGCCCGGCAAGTCGATCACGGCCATCAAGACGGTGTCGCTCGCCGAGGAGTATCTGGGCGACCACTTTCCCCGGTTTCCCGTGCTGCCCGGCGTCCTCATGCTCGAGGCCCTGACCCAGGCGGCGGCGTGGACGATTCGGCTGGGCGAGGATTTCGCCCACAGCATGGTGGTGCTGCGGGTGGCCAAGAACGTGAAGTACGGCGATTTCGTGGAGCCGGGTCGCGTGCTCACCGTGAACGTGCAGGTGACGGCCCAGGATGAAAAGACCACCTCGGTAAAGGCCAGCGGTTCGGTCGGCGACCGGACGAGCCTCACCGCCCGGCTCGTCCTGGAGCGGTACAACATGGCCGATCGGCTGGCCCACGGGGCCGCCCTCGACGCCCGGGTTCGCTCCGAGATGCGGAAGTTTTGGGCCATCCTTCATCCGGCCCGCGGCGGCAGCCAGCAGAAGCCCGTCGCCTACGTGGCCCGTGGAGCGGCTCCCGCCGCCACCTTCGCCGCCGCTGGCGGCTGACGCCGCCCGGCCCCGAATTGGCCGAAAATACGGGCCGATTGTTCCGTTTGGCCCCGTTCCGCAGGCGGGAACTGGGCACCTTCGGGTTTCCATGGTTGCTGGCCGACATTACAACACACAGCACCGTACCGGCTGCTCCATCCCCCCTTTCCAAGGTGAATCGTCGATGCCGTCCCGCGAAGAAATCTTTGACAAGGTGAAGTCTGCCCTCGTGGATGCCCTGGGAGTCGATGAGGACGATGTCACTCCCGGCGCGACCATGGTGGGTGACCTGGGGGCCGAGTCGATCGACTTCCTCGACATCGTGTTCCGACTGGAGAAGGCCTTCAACATCAAGATCTCGCGGGGCGAACTCTTTCCCGAGGACGTGCTGTCGAGTTCCGAGTTCGTGGCCGACGGCAAGGTGACGCCCGCCGGGATCGCGGCGCTCAAGGCCCGGATGCCGTTCGCGGATCTGTCGAAGTTCGAGTCGAACCCGAGCGTGCAGAACTTCGCGAACACCCTCACCGTGGAAGACATGGTGCGGTACGTGCAGAGCAAACTGGCCGCCTGAGCGGCGGGTCGGGCCGCGGTAGGTGCCCGCTCGCGTTTTCCCGGAGGAGGCGGCAGACCGCCGGACACCGATTCATGCGCTGGTTCTGGATCGATCGCTATGAGGAGTTCATCCGCGGCCGCCATGCGACGGCCGTGAAGAACGTGTCGCTGGCCGAAGAGCATCTCCACGACCACTTTCCGGGCGTGGCGATCATGCCCAACTCGCTGATCGTGGAGGGCATGGCGCAGGCGGCCGGCCTGCTCGTGGCCGACGCGCTCGACTTCAACCGGCGGGTGGTGCTTGCGAAGGTCGCGGCGGCGGAGTTCTTCTTCGACGCGGTGCCGGGCGACACGATCCGCTTCAAGGCCGAGGTCCTCGACCTCAAGCCGGCCGGATCGCTCACGAAGGTGACCAGCACGGTCGGCGACCGGGTGCAGGGCCAGGCCGAACTCTTCTTCGCCCATCTCGAGCCGGGCGAGGGAGTGCCGAAGCTCTTCGAGACCGACGAACTGCTGCGGTGGCTCGACCAGATGCACATCTACGAGATCGGTCGCGACGAGGCGGGCAACCCGCTGTCGCGGCCCGATTGGTAAGGCGACGCGGAGGCGGGCGATGTCCAGCGGCAGGCGGCGGGTGGTGATCACTGGCATCGGCTGCATCACGCCCCTGGGCGTGCATGTGGAGCAGCTCTGGAAGAACCTCGTCGCCGGCGCCTCCGGCGTCGGACGGACGACGATCTTCGACGCCGCGAAGTTTCCCACGAAGATCGCCGCCGAGGTGAGGGGCTGGGAGATCGCCGCCGAGGGGCAGGATCCGAAGGCCTGGGAGTTCTGCGGTCGGCACACGCGATTCGCGGCCGGCGCCGCCCTGCAGGCGATGCGTGACGCCGGACTGCCGGACGGCCTGCCCGCCGATCCCACGCGGCTCGGCATCTACCTGGGAAGCGGCGAGGGCCAGCAGGACTTCGACGCCTTCACGCGGATGATGATGGCCTCGATCGAGGGCGACAGCCTCGACGTGGCGAAGTTCACCAAACTCGGCCTGGAGACGCTGCATCCGCTCTCCGAGGTGGAGCAGGAGCCGAACATGCCCGCCGGCCACCTCGCCGGCCTGTTCAACGCCCAGGGCCCGAACCTCAACTGCCTCACCGCCTGCGCGGCCTCCAGCCAGGCGATCGGCGAGGCCTGCGAGATCGTCCGCCGCGGCGAGGCCGACGTGATGCTCTCCGGCGGCACGCACAGCATGATTCACCCGTTCGGCGTCACGGGCTTCAACCTGCTGACGGCCCTCTCCACGCGAAACGACGAACCGCATCGGGCGAGCCGACCGTTCGACAACGACCGCGACGGCTTCGTGCTCGGCGAGGGGGCGGCGATGGTGGTGCTCGAGGAACTGGAGCACGCGAAGAGGCGGGGCGCGAAGATCCACGGCGAGATCCTCGGCTACGGCTCGACCGCCGACGCCTATCGGATCACCGACACGCACCCCGAGGGGCGTGGGGCCGCGGCCTGCATCACGATGGCCCTGCAGGACGCCGGGCTCGGCGTGAACGACATCCACTACATCAACGCCCACGGCACGAGCACCGACGTCAACGACAAGGTGGAGACGCTGGCCATCAAGAAGGTGTTCGGCGAGCAGGCCTACAAGATCCCGGTGTCGAGCACGAAGAGCATGATGGGCCACCTGATCGCGGCCGCCGGGGCGACGGAGCTGATCGTCTGCCTGCTGTCGATCCGCGACGGGCTGCTGCCGCCGACGATCAACTACGAGACGCCCGACCCGAACTGCGACCTCGACTACGTGCCCAACAAGGTCCGCGAGGGGAGGGTCGATCAGGCCCTCTCCAACTCGTTCGGCTTCGGCGGCCAGAACATTTCGCTGATCGCCGGCCGCTTCCGCGGCTGACGTCCTCGCTCAGGAAGCCCCGAGCGGGAGCGAGGGGATCGGCGTTTTCTCCCACGCCACAGCCTATCCCCTCGCTGGCGCTCGGGGCTTTGTGGATGGATCACGCGGTGCCGGGGAGCAACCGCTCCAGGAAGCCCCAAGCTTGACCGCGGGGATAGAGCGCATCTCCTCTAGCTGTAGCGATGAGTTGGAAATCCTGAGCGGGTAGGCGAGGGGGTCGGCGAACGCTCGAGGAGCCTTGGGCGTATCCTCGCCCCGGCGACGAGACTTTTGCCGCCCCCGAGCCGTTGATA
>JAGWWA010000010.1 GCA_018970605.1 Planctomycetota bacterium
TCATTCTCGGCGACTATCTGAAGGTGACCGAGGGCGACGAGGTGAAGAGCACCGGCCGGCTGCTCTCGGTGCCGGTGGGTGACGCGGTGATCGGCCGCGTGCTCGACCCGCTCGGCAACCCGCTCGACGGCAAGGGCCCGGTGGTCACGGAACTTCGTCGCCCGGTCGAAACGCTCGCGCCCGGCGTGGCCGAGCGGTCGCCTGTCCGCGAGCCGATGCAGACCGGCATCAAGGCCGTTGACGCGATGACGCCGATCGGCCGGGGACAGCGCGAGCTGATCATCGGCGACCGCAAGACGGGCAAGACCGCGATCGGCATCGACGCGATCATCAACCAGAAGAACAGCGGCGTGAAGTGCTTCTACGTCGCCGTCGGCCAGAAAGACTCGTCGGTCGCCGTGGCCATCGACACGCTCCGGAAGTACGGCGCGATGGACTACACGACCGTGATCGTCTCCGGTGCCAGCACCGCCGCGCCGCTGCAGTACATCGCCCCCTACTCGGGCACGGCGATGGCCGAGCACTTCATGTACAACGGCCAGCACGCCCTGATCGTCTACGACGATCTCTCGAAGCAGGCCACCGCCTACCGCCAGCTCTCGCTGCTCATGCGGCGGCCGCCGGGACGCGAGGCCTACCCGGGCGACGTGTTCTACGCCCACAGCCGTCTCCTCGAGCGGTCGGCCAAGCTCTCGAAGGAACTCGGCGGCGGATCGCTCACGAGCCTCCCGATCATCGAGACGCTCGAAGGCGAGGTCTCGGCCTACATCCCCACGAACGTGATCTCGATCACCGACGGCCAGATCTACCTCCAGCCCGACCTGTTCTTCGCAGGCCAGCGGCCCGCCATGAACGCCGGCATCTCGGTGTCGCGCGTGGGTGGTGCCGCTCAGACGAAGTCGATGAAGAAGGTGGCCGGCGGCCTGCGTCTCGACCTCGCATCGTTCCGCGAGCTGGAGGCCTTCGCCCAGCTCGGCACCGACCTCGACGCCGCCACCCAGCAGCGGCTCGACCGCGGCTACCGGATGGTGGAACTCCTCAAACAGGGCCAGTTTGCCCCGATGGACATGGTCGATCAGGTGATGAGCATCTACGCCGGCACCCGCGGCCACCTCGATGAGGTCAAGCGCGATGAGGTCGCCGACTGGGAGAAGGGCTTCCTGACCTTCGTCCGTGACCAGGTGCCCGAACTCCGCAAGCGGATCGACGAGTCGAAGGAACTCGACGCGGAGAGCGAGCGGCAGCTCGAGGCCGCGATTGCCGAGTTCAAGCGGCAGCGTGCCGCGAAGGCCGGCGGAGCCAAGCAGCTCGCCGGGGCACGGTAGGCATCCTCGTTTGGCAGCCGCACGCTGAAAGTCGCACATCATGGCAAAAGCCCGGGCACTCGACCGCCGCCGCAAATCGGTGAAGAACATCCGCAAGATCACGCGGACGATGGAGCTCATCGCCACCGCGCGGTTCAAGAAGGCGATGGACCGCTCGATCGCGGCCCGCGACTACACCAAGCACCTGGCAAAGATCCTGGAGAACATCGCCAGCGTGGGCGCCGACGTGGCCCACCCGCTGCTCGAGAGCAGGCCGACGCAGAAGGCGGCCGTGCTCGTGCTCACCGGCAACCGCGGCCTCTGCGGCGGCTACAACTCCAACATCGTGCGGCAATCGGTCGCCCTGCTCGGCCAGTGGAAGAGCGAACAGGTGCCCGTGCACGTGAGCGTGTCGGGCAAGCGGGGCATCTCGGCGTTGAAGTTTCGCGGGGCCGACATCGCCGAGCGGTACACCCAGTTCGAAGACAAGCCCGAGTTCGCCGCCGTTGCGCCGATCGGTCGGGCCTATCTCGACGCCTATTCCCGTGGCGAAATCGACCGCCTCGATGTGGTCTACACGCGATTCCACTCGATCGCGAAGCAGGAAGCGGTGACGGAGACGCTCCTGCCGCTCGCGCCGCCGCAGGCCTCCGGCGCTGCAGCATCGGCCAAGCTCGCGTCTGACGAGTACGCCTTCTACCCGTCGGCCGGCAGCATCCTCGAGGAGATCCTTCCGGCGAGCTTCCTGTCGCGGCTCTTCAAGTGCTTCCTCGACGCCGCCGTCAGCGAGCAGGTGGCTCGGATGGTGGCCATGAAGGCGGCCACGGAGAACGCCGGCGGCCTGATCAAGAGCCTCTCCCGGCAATACAACAGGGCGCGGCAGTCGCAGATCACGGGCGAGATCATGGAGATCCTCGGCGGCGTTGAGGCCCTCAAGAAATAACTGGATTCCCCCTAGCAAAGGCTGAAAAGCAATGGCACACGGCAAGATCACGCAGGTCATCGGCTCCACGTTCGACGTCGAGTTTCCCGAGAACTCGATCCCGGCGATCTACAACGCCGTCCGGATCGACAGCGCCAACAAGGGCGTCGATCTCCACCTCGTCGGCGAGGTGCAGCAGCACCTTGGCGGCGGCAAGGTCCGCTGCGTGGCCCTCGGCTCGACCGACGGCCTGACCCGCGGCGCCCAGGTGGCCGACACCGGGGCTCCGGTGTCCGTGCCGGTCGGCAAGGCCACGCTCGGCCGCGTGTTCAACCTGCTCGGCGAGCCGATCGATGGCCGCGGGGCGGTGGAGACCCAGGAGCGGTGGCCGATCCACCGCGATCCGCCGCCGGTGAAGGAACTCACCACGAAGACGGAGCTCTTCGAGACCGGCATCAAGGTGATCGACCTGCTCACGCCGTTCGTCCGTGGCGGCAAGGCCGGCCTCTTCGGCGGTGCCGGCCTTGGCAAGACGGTCATCCTCACCGAACTCATCGCCCGCATCGCCTCCGCCCACGGCGGCTACTCGGTGTTTGCCGGCGTCGGCGAGCGGACGCGTGAGGGCACCGACCTCTGGCTCGAAATGCAGGAGGCCAAGATCGGCGACACAGGCCGCAGCGTCATCGAGCAGACGTGCATGGTGTTCGGCCAGATGAACGAGCCGCCAGGAGCCCGTCTCCGCGTGGCGCTCTCGGCCCTGACCATGGCCGAATACTTCCGCGACACGACCGGTGCCGACACGCTGCTCTTCGTGGACAACATCTTCCGCTTCTCGCAGGCGGGCAGCGAGGTGAGCGCCCTCCTGGGCCGCATGCCGAGCGCCGTGGGCTACCAGCCGACGCTGGCCACGGAGATGGGCGCGCTGCAGGAGCGGATCACCTCGACGTCGAAGGGGGCCATCACCTCGGTGCAGGCCGTGTATGTGCCGGCCGACGACCCGACCGACCCGGCCCCGGCCACGGCCTTCGGCAACCTCGACGCCTTCCTCTATCTGGAGCGGTCGATCTCGGAGAAGGGCATCTACCCCGCCGTCGATCCGCTCGCCTCGTCGAGCCGCATTCTCGACCCGCAGTACGTGGGCGAGCGGCACTACAAGATCGCCCGCCGCGTGCAGCGGACGCTCCAGCGCTACCGCGAACTCCAGGACATCATCGCGATCCTCGGCGTGGACGAGCTCTCGGAAGAGGACAAGCTCGTCGTGCACCGCGCCCGCCGCATGGAGCGGTTCCTCTCGCAGCCGTTCCTCGTGGCCGAGGTGTTCACCGGCAAGCCGGGCGAAATCACCAGCCTCGACGACACGATTCGCTCCTTCGAGGAGATCGCCGACGGCAAGTGGGATCACCTGCCCGAGCAGGCGTTCATGTACGTCGGCCCGATCGAACAGGCTGAGGAGCAGGCCAAGAAGATGGCCGCCAAGGTCTGAGAAAAGACGAGAACACTCCCATGGCAGACACGAAGCAGTCCGGTTCGGTGCGGTGCGTGATCGTCACGCCCGAGCAGACGAGCCTCGACACCCAGGCCCGATCGGTCACGCTGCCGCTGTTCGACGGCCTGCGGGGCGTCGGTCACGGCCATTCGCCCTTCATCGGCCGCCTCGGCGCCGGCGAGGTGCGGATCGTGGGCGAGCAGGGAGGGCCGGCCGACGCCGTCCGCAGCCTGTTCGTTGAAGGCGGCTTCGTGGAGGTGGGGCACGACGCGGTGACGGTGATCACCCAGCGGGCCGTGCCGGCAGAGAAGGTGGATGCGGCCGCCGCCCGCGCCGAGTTGGAGAAGATCTCCAGCACCCGCGCCACGGGCGACGAGGCGATAGACGCCAAGCTCAAGGCCGAAGACGCGGCTCGGGCCCTGGTCCGCACCGCCACCCGCTAGCACCTGCTTTCAACCGCGCGGGTTAGCGTCTCTCACATAAAAGCCCCGAGCGCGAGCGAGGGGATCACGCCGCGTGGGCGAGAAGATCCTCTCGTTTCACGACGCTGAATCCCCTCGCTTCCGCTCGGGGCTTCCCGTGTTCGCGGTGGGCTCGGGGCTGCTTCGCTCGTCGCACAAGGGCGCCAACCTGTGCATGCCCTTCGTGGCGCCCCGTCGATTACTCACCAACTGGCCGGTCGGCACTCGGGGCGATCACGATGGCGCCCACCTTGATCGCGTTCTGCCGCTCGCGGACGAGTTCCAGCACGTCAGCCGGCAGCTTCTCGTTCCAGCCATGCCAGGGGGCGAGCACCGCGCCGCCCCGGGCAAGCGACGAGAAATCGATGTAGTTCTCGGAGCGAATCATGCCGGCGGTGGAGAGTTTCGTCACGTGGTCGATGAGCGGAGCCATGCTCCACACCGGGCCGGTGAGCACCGTCTCCGGCCCCTCCGCGGTCTGATCGACGAGATTGCCAAACGCGAGCACGCCTTTCTCACGGGCACCTTCGATCGCCCCCTCGCGCTCGGCCCAGATCAGGTCGGCGCCGGCGGCGATCTGGGCGAGCGCCGCCTGTTTCGCCTTCGGCGGGTCGTACCATGACTCGATGAACGTGACCTTCACCTTGGCTGACGGATTCGCGTCTTTGACGCCCTGGATGTAGGCATTGATCGCCCGGTGGACCTGCGTGTCGCTCTTGCCGGCGACCACGCCGACGACGCCCGACTTCGTCAGCCGTCCGGCGGCGATACCGCAGAGGTAAGCCGGCTCGGAGAGGTTGCTGTCGAACGTGGAGAGGTTCGGGGCGACGGGCGGCTGCGACGTGCCGACCAGGAACGTGATTCCGGGATTCGCGGCGGCCGCGGCCTTGATGGCGTCGAGCGACTCGACGCCGTCGGCGACGATCACATCGGGGCGACGGACGAGGGCCGAGTTGAGGCCCGAAGCCATCGCAGCGGCGGTGGCGAGTTTGTCCTGCCAGGCGTAGGTGATCCGCCCAGCCTTTTCGGCATCCTGCAGGGCCTTGTGGATCACCTGATTCCACGGCTCTTCGAGGGGCGTGGCATACGCCGCGAACACGACAGGCACCTTGGCAGGGGACTGCCCAAGGCATGCGGACGACACGAGCAGGCAGAGCAGGGACGCGAGCAGGGCACGCATGGCAGATCGTCTCCGGAGGCAGGGACTCCCAGAGACTAGCGAAGCACATCTCCCCCGGCCCATGCCGATTCCGCCGGGAAAACGAGGGTTTTTCGGCACGGCCAACGCGTTCCAGGGTGGGCTCGAGGCAGCCGAGGCCCCTTGCCGTGCGGCCTGCGACACAACGAACCCTGCTCACAAAAAGCCCCGAGCGCCAGCGAGGGGATCACGCCCTGCGGCCAAAAAGAGCCTCGCCTTTCACGACCCTGGATCCCCTCGCTCCCGCTCGGGGCTTCCTGAGATCGCGGCGGGCTCGGGGCTCCCCCGAATCCGGCCATTGCCGGGCGCCCCGTTCAGATCTGCCAGTCGTTGCCCGCGTCCTGTTCGGGTGCCTCGCCCCGCATGCGGAGCTTCGGCTTCTCGAGCACCACCGTCGTATGCGGATCGACCGACCGCGTGAGCCACACGCTCGAGCCGATCACCGAGTCGTGGCCGATCCGCGTGGCCCCGCCGAGCACGGTGGCGTTGGCATAGATCACGACGCGATCTTCGATCGTCGGATGCCGCTTGGTGCCGCGAACGAGATGGCCGTCGGAGTCGGTCTGAAACGACAGCGCACCCAGGGTGACGCCCTGGTAGATCTTCACGTGGCTGCCGATCTCGCACGTCTCGCCGATCACCACGCCGGTGCCGTGATCGATGAAGAAGTGGTCGCCGATCGTGGCCCCCGGATGGATGTCGATGCCGGTCCGCGTATGCGACCACTCCGCCATCATCCGCGGAATGAGCGGCACCTCGAGCCGGTGGAGCAGGTGGGCGAGCCGATGGATCGTCACCGCCTCGAGACCGGGATAGCAGAAGATGACTTCGTCAAGCGTCCGGACGGCCGGGTCGCCGTCGAAGGCCGCCTGCACATCGGTCGCCAGGATGCGGCGAAGATCGGGGATCCGTTCGAGAAACTCGACCGCCTTCGCCTGGCCGAGGGCCTCGAAATCACCTTCCTCGGTGCAGTGCTTTGCCGCTTCCGACGCGACCGGCAGATCGACGCCTTGTTCGGCGGCGGTCCGCTGCGCGGCGACGCTGTGCCGCAGTGCCCGGCCGATCTGCGTGGTGAGCTTGTCGTGCAGGCCGTCGATGAGGTCGCCGACGTGATACGTGACGTTGCCGAGGTGCAGGTTCTCACGCCGCCGGTAGCCCGGGTAGAGAATCTCCTTGAGATCCTCGCAGACGGAGATGATCGACTCGTAGTTCGGCAGCGGGCAGTGGCCGAGGTAGTGGATCGTCGGGACTTCCTGATACGTCTCGACGATCCGCCGCGTCAACTCGGGCAACTGCTCCTTGATCCGCACGTCGGTGGCCATGGATTCGATGGTAGAGGCGGGAAACCGGGCCGGGCAAACGAGTCACTCGTACGGTCGGCCCGGCCGACCCCGGATGTTGAGGGTTCCCGGGGAATCGAGCCGAAAAACCCGTGACCAGGCCGCGTCGGGGAAATCCTGGAAGGATATGCCGCCGACCCCGGCCGGGGCTCATGCCTCCCACCGGCGGTGCAGGTTGGCGACCTGAACCAGCACCACGCCCGGCCCGATTCGCCGCAGGTTGAAAACCTACGGCTACTTTCTCGCACAGGTTGATAACCTGCGGCTACTCTCCGGCGGCGGCGAGCGCATCGGGGAGCGTGAACGCATCGTCGTAGAGCGCCCGGCCGACGATGCAGCCGGCGCAGCCGATCCCAGCCACCCGGCGGATGTCGTCGAGCGTGGCGATGCCGCCCGAGGCGATCACCGGCGCGGTGGCCGCGGCGAGCATCTCGCCGAGCGCGGCGAGATTCGGCCCGGCCAGCGTGCCATCGGTCGCGATGTCGGTGTACACGATCGCCGCGAGCGGCAGGTCGGCATGCCGGCGGGCGACGTCCACTGCCACCAGCGGGCTCGTGTCGATCCAGCCGCGAGTGGCGACCCGACCATCCCGGGCGTCGAGGCCGAGAACGATCCGACCCGGGTACGCGACGGCGAGCCGCTCCAGCAGCGCCGGATCCTCCACCGCCACGCTGCCGAGGATCACCCTGGCAAGCCCCGCTTCGAGATAGGCCTCCGCCGTCTCGAACGTGCGGATCCCGCCGCCGATCTGGCAGGGAACGGCTGCAGCCGCGGCCATCCGACGAACGAGGTCGGCCTGCACGGCCGAACCCGCCTTCGCGCCGTCGAGATCGACGATGTGAAGCCTCTTCGCGCCCCCCGCGAGGAATCGCGAGACCATCGCCACGGGATCGCTGCCGAACACGGTCTCCTTGGCATAGTCACCCTGCAGAAGCCGCACGCAGTTGCCACCACGCAGGTCGATCGCCGGCCAGAGTTCCATCAAAGAGCTCCGCACGAGGGGAGGGGAGGGAAGGGGAGTGGTGCGAGGGGAGCAGACATCAACCGCGGCCGATGAATGAAGAGAGCAGCCGCAGTCCCACGGCCTGGCTCTTCTCGGGATGAAACTGCGTCGCGAACAGCCGCCCCCGGGCGACCGCCGAGACGAACTCGCCGCCGTAGTCGGTGACCGCGGCCACCAGCGACTCGTCACCCGGCCGCGCGTGATAGGAATGGACGAAGTAGTACCAGTCGGGCCCCTCCGCGAGCGACGCCCCGTCACGCCACCGGACCGTATTCCAGCCCATGTGGGGCACCTTCATGCCCGCGGGCAGGTCGAACCGCACAACCTCGCCGGGAAGCAGCCCGAGCCCCTCGTGCCGCCCCCCCTCGAGGCCGGCCTCGAAGAGCAGCTGCAACCCCATGCAGATGCCGAAGAACGGCTTCTCTGCCCGCACATGGGCCACGATCGGCTCGATGAGCCCGCGGTCACGAAGCGCCCGCATCGCATCGCCGAAGGCCCCCACACCGGGCAGCACCACCCGCTCCGCCTCGGCCACCACCTGGGGATCGTCGGTGATGCGGGCCGCCACGCCGAGCTTTTCAAACGCCTTCTGGACGCTCCGCAGATTGCCGCTGCCGTAGTCGACGATCGTCACCATGCGGCGGAGTGTAGCAGGCGACCGGGGGCCGGTCACTTCGACGCCATGTCAACCGCGGCACGATCAGGATAGATCACCAGTTCGACCCGCCGGTTCCGCAGCCGGCCCGCCGCCGTGGCGTTGGAGACGAGCGGATGATTCGCGCCGTGGGCCACGAGGAACAGCTGGCTCTCGTGCATCGAGGTTCGGGTGGTGAGGAAATCGAAGACGGCCGCCGACCGGGCGGCCGTGAGCTGGTGAGGCGACGCCCATGCGGCATTCTGCAGCGGCTCCGTGTCGACGTGCCCTTCGATGCCGATGAAATGCCCAGGGTAGACCCGCTCCAGTTCGGCCGAGACCTGCGTGAGGACGGCCGCCCCTTCGGGCAGGAGATTGGCGGTGCCGCCGTCGAACAGCCGGTCGGCAGGGATGTCGATCCGGATCACGGCGCCGTCGAACCGCGGCTGCAGATCGGGAAGCTTGAGCTGCGTCATCGCCGATTGCATGACCACGGGCGTGGCCGAGACGCCGCCGTCGTTGCCGACCCGTGGCGGCTTGTCGGCGCCCGGCGGCAGACCGGCGGCCCGCGACTGCGCGAGCTGCGACGATGTGCTCGCGAGCTGGTCGCGAAGCGCCGCGATCTCGTCCTGCATCACCTGCGACTCCTGCCGCGTCCGCATCAGCGCCGCCTCCAGCTGCCGGCCGTCGACGTCGGCGTAGGAGGGAGTCAGGGAGGATGCGGAGACCTGCGGCATCGTGTGCGCCGGCGCGGCGACGCCCGGCGGCGGTTCGAGGTTCGGCGGCGGCACAGCCTGCTTCTTGAAGGGGTTGCTCGCGCAGCCGCACGCAGCCGTGGCGACAAGCGCGGCGACGAGCGGCATGAACTGGACGCGCAACGGCATCACGGCGCGTGAGCCTCCGGAGGGGGCGGGATCGTAGGAGGCCGGCGCGGACGAGGCAAGGCCGGCGGGCAGGGCGTCAATCGCCGGAAATCGGCCGGATGCGATGCCACGCCCAGAGGGTCACCGCCGTCAGGACGATCACCGCGACGACCACCGCCGCCATCTCGAGCGGGCGCTCGAACAACGGCTCCGTCCGGCCCCAGAGTGGCCGCCAGCCGACCACCACCACCGCCGCACCGAGACACAGGCTCGGGCCGAAGGGGAGTTCCGTCTCGCTGTGAAGCAGAAGCTGCACGACGCCGTGCGCCAGCCCGATGAAGACCGCGAGGAAGCACGCGAGCACGCAGGGCTGCCAGCCGAGCCACGCACCGACCATCGCCATCAGCGTCACATCGCCGAGCCCCATCGCCTCCCGGCCCAGCGCCCGCGACGCACCGGCCCGGGTGAGCCAGACCATTCCGGCGGAGACGGCGAGCCCGCCGAGCGACGACACGAGCGCCCGCCAGTGGTCGCCGCCGACCAGCCACGCGGTCACCACGACCACCGCGCCCACAAACGCGACCAGCGGCCGCGGCGCGATCAGCCGCCTCCACCATGCCACCGGCGCGGTGTCGCAACCACCGGGCTCCGTTCCCACGAGCCACCACACGATGAACGCGGCCACCGCGCTGGCCAACCCGGTGACCGCAGGGGCCGACTCCAGCCACGCCGGCCACGGGCCTCGCAGCGGGCCGACGAACCCGAGCACGTCGGCCTCGCGCAGAGGCGGCGCGAACGAGCGGGGCACCTCGCGGATCAGCGGCAGGAGCCCGTCGGGCCACGCGGCCAGCGCCGCCAAACCCGCGAGTACGCCCGGCACGGTGATCGCGTCGGGAATGACGCGATGCCTGAGATCGACCCAGGTGGCGGCGGCCAGAAGCAGGAACAGCACTCCGTGAAGGCCGCATCGCGTGGCGAGCATCGCGAACGGGACGCTCGCCCCCTCCGGCACGATGCCACGACAGAGCACCTCCCACCACCAGAGGGCGAGCGCCGCCACGGCGGCGACCACGGGCGTCCAGAGCATGGCCCACGAACCGCTCGAGATGCGCGGCTCGACCAGCCGACCCACCCCGGCGACGAGCAGGCGACCGCCGACGAGACCGGCGACCACCGCGACGACGGAACCGATGAGGCCGGGCAGGGGCGTCGCCTCGAGTGTCATGACGAATGCTCCGACGGCGTTGCGCTGGAGCCATTCCATTCGGCCAGCCAATCGATGATCCGCTCGGCGATCCGGCCCGCGGGCTCCGCCCCGGTGTCGAATCGAACGTCGGCGCACGCCCGGTAGTGCGGCTCGCGGGCCGTCAGCGTATCGGCGACTTCCGCGAGCGGATCGGCTGCCGAAAGTCCGGGTCGCCGAACGGCCGTCATCGGGTCGGCCGCCAGCCGCGCCCGCACCACGTCGGCGGCGGCATCGAGCCAGATCACGGGGCGGCCGCGGTCGCGGAGCAACAGGCGGTTGGCCTCGCGGAGCACGACTCCTCCACCGGTGGCGAGGATCAGCGGCGGGCCGGCAAGCAGCTGGGCGAGAACCTCTGACTCGAGATCGCGAAAGGCCGGCTCGCCGCGGTCGGCGATCAGGGCCGCGATCGACGTGCCGACCCGCTGCTCGACGACGTCGTCGGCGTCAACGGCGGGGATTCCCAGCCGCGGCACGAGCAGCGCCGCCACCGTCGACTTGCCGCAGCCGCGATAGCCGATGAGTGTCAGCCGCATGTCGTGGACCCTCCATCCGCCATCACCCGCCCGCTCACAACGGCTGCTTGGCCGACGCGGTGGCCCGCTTGAGCGCCTCCCGCATCACCTGCGGCGGCGGTTCCGTGCCATGCCAGATGCGATACTGGATCGCCGCCTGCCGCACGAACATCTCCACGCCGGTCACGGTCCGGCACCCCACGCTTCTGGCTTCCTTGACGAGCAGCGTGTTCTCCGGATTGTAGACGGTGTCGAAAACCACCATGTACGGCCGGAGATGCTCCTTGTCGTAGGGGCTCTCGTCCACGTTGGGGTGCATGCCCACCGGTGTGGCGTTGACCACGCAGTCGTAGGGCATCCGGTGCCGGGCGGTCCACTCTGTCGACTTGCAGCCCACCTCGGCCGCGATCTTCTTGGCCCGATCGGTGGTGCGGGAGGTGACGGTCACCTCGACGCCCTTCTTCTTGAGACCGAAGGCCACCGCCCGCGCCGCCCCGCCCGCCCCGAGCACGAGGGCGGTCTTGAGGCCGAGCCCGTCCGGCTTGGCCTGCTCGTCTGCTCGCAGCGCCGCCACGAGACTCTCCACGGCGGCGATCGCATCGGTGTTGGCCGCCGTGATCCCGTCGGCGGCGAAGGTGAGCGTGTTGGCCGCCCCGATCGACTTCACGAGATCGTCCGCGTGCGCGGCATGCTTGAGCACGGCCTCCTTGTGCGGAATCGTCACGCTCAACCCGGCCAGGGGCCAGCGGGCCGCGGCCGAGAGAAACTCGTCGAGCTGCTCGGCCGGCACCCGAAAGGGCATGTAGACCGCATCGATGCCGGCGGCGGCCAGCGCGGCATTGTGCACCACGGGCGAGAGGCTGTGGGCCACCGGATCGGCGACCACCCCGTAGATCTTCGTCGCCTGGGTGATCGAGTCGTAGCGGTACATCTCCCGCATCTGCCGCCAGCCGATCTGCCCCGGGGCGAGAACGCGATCGTCGTTGAACGTGGCGTAGGTGAATGGGGCGCCGAGCCGACCGCCGAGGATGCGGGTCGGAACGCCGATGTCGCCCATGCAGAGGCCGACCGTCGGCACCTTGCTGGCGTGCACCATCTGCAGCATCCGCAGGTTGTCGGTGGGATGGTTCGCCATCGACGCGATCTTGACCACGTCGGCGTCCATCGAAGCCAGCCGCTTGTGCAGGAGCGTCAGATCGGCGGGAGTCTTCTGGAAGTCGTGGTGGCTGACGATCCGCTTCGTCGTCCCGTACCGAGGCACGCCCGCCGCGATGTCGTCTTCGAGGTCGATGTAGTCGGCACCCTCGACGATCGCGGTCCGCAGCAGCGTCCGCCGGGCCTCCTCCGAATGCTCCCAGCGGCCCCCGTCGGTCTTTCGACGACAGGTCACGATCACGGGGCAGGGGCGGTCCCTGAGCAGCCGCCTCACCTGCACCTCGCCCTGGATGTAGTCGAGCCGCAGCTCGACGAGGCGGATGCCGTTTTCCACCAGATGCTTGTGCTCGGCGATCATGTGCCGATGACGGCCGCGGCCGATGCTCACGCAGATCATCGCAGGTCCTCGAAAGTGAACGTCTTGGGCATGGGGGCCGGGGCTCAGGTGCGGCGAAACTGGCGGTCGAGGTCCTGCCGCGAGAGCGTCAGCGACGTGGGCCGGCCGTGTGGGCAGTGGTGCGATTCGGAGACGATGCGGCGATCCCGGACGAGCGCATCGACCTCCGCCTGGGAAAGCCGGTCGCCCGCCTTGATCGCGGCCCGGCAGGCGAGTCCGTGGAGCACCTCGTCCACCAGCACGCTGGTGCCGCCCCCCGCGGCCGCCGTCGATGAGAGGCGATCGAGCACCTCCCGAACGATCGCGGCGGCGGGCGTGTCGCCGGCGAGCGCCGGCTTCGAGGTCACGATCACGGTGCTGCCGCCAAACGGCTCGATCTTCATGCCAGCCCGCTCGAGCGTGCCTGCGTGCTCGTGCACGAGTTCCAGGTCGGCCGGCGCGAGGTCGACCTTCTCGGGCACGAGCAGCGGCTGAACCTCCAGCCCGCCCGCCTCCACCGCCGCCTTGAACTTCTCATAGAGCAGCCGCTCGTGGAGCGCGTGCTGGTCGATCACCTCGATGCCCGAGGCCGTCTCCACCACGATGTAGCGGTCGTGCATCTGGACGGCGAGTTCCTCGCCTGCCCCGGGCCGGGAAACGTCATCCATCTCCCAGGCCGGCAGGCCAGCATCCGTGTCGCCGGCGGCCCGTGACGCAACCTCCCGATCACCTGCCGCCGGCTCGGTGGGCCACAGAGTTCGCGGAGCCGGCGCCACGATCCGCTCGCCGAAGGTCACGCCGCCGCTGAGGCCCGTCGGCGCGAACGGTTCGAACTCGGGCAGGCTGGCGACGGCGGGCCGCGGGGGCTCGAGCCGTGTGGTGACGTTGGCCGCCAGGAACTTCGTGCGGAGGGCCGAGAGCACGAGGCGGTAGAGCCGCGACGGTTCGCGAAACCGCACCTCCATCTTCGCGGGATGCACGTTCACATCCACGGCGTCTGGGGGCAGATCGAACGCGAGAAAGGCGATCGGCTGTCGGCCCGAGAGCAGCAGGCCACGGTAGGCCTCCTGGACCGCGTGGAGGATCGAGCGGTCCCGGAACGGCCGGCCGCCGACGAACAGGTGCTGCAGCCGGCCGCTTGCCACGTCGTCCTCCGGGCGGCCCACGAACCCGTGCACCGACACCTCGCCATCGTCGGCCTCGACCTCGATGAGCCTGCCGGCCACCTCGGCACCGAACAGGCCGGCGATCCGGTCGCGCCACGAGTTCGTCGCCGGCAGGTCGTGCACGCGACGGCCATTGTGGAGGAGGCTGAAGGCCACGGCCGGATGCGCGAGCGCCGTGCGGACGAAGGCCTCCGAGGCATGCGACCATTCGGTCTGCGGCGCCCTGAGAAACGACCGTCGCGCCGGCACGTTGCCGAACAGCTGGTGGACCTCGACCGTGGTGCCGACGGCACACCCGTCGGGCCTCACCTCGTCGGCCCGCCCGCCATCGACGGTGATCGTCGCGCCCGTGCCGTCCGGCGTCCGCGAACGGATCACCAGCCGGGAGACCTCCGCGATGCTCGCCAGCGCCTCTCCTCGGAAGCCGAGCGTGCCGATCCGCTCGAGGTCCTCGGCGACCCGCAGCTTGCTCGTGGCGTGGGCCGTCACCGCCAGCGGCAGATCGTCGGCCTCGATGCCGCCGCCGTCATCGACCACTCGCACCAGCGCGATCCCGCCCTGGTCGAGGGCGACGTCGATCCGCGACGGCGAGGCGTCGAGGGCGTTTTCGAGCAGCTCCTTGACCACGCTTGCCGGCCGCTCCACCACCTCGCCGGCGGCGATGCGGTTGACGACCGACATCGGGAGTTGGTGGATGCGTCCCATGCGGCGGAAGGCTCAGCTGAGCTGGTATTCCTTGATCTTGCGATACAAGGTCCGCTCGCCGATGCCGAGCAGGTCGGCCGCCTGCTCGCGGTTGCCGCCGGTGAGCTTGAGCGTTTCGCCGATGAACACCTTTTCGATCTCTTCGAGCGGCCGGCCGACGAGGGCCGAGAGCCCGGAGGTCATGTCGACGGCCGCGGTCGAGGCGGCAGCCACCGGGGCGTCGGGATCGAGCTCGATCGGCAGGTCGTCCACGTCGAGCGTCTCGTCGAAGTCCACCACGACCATGCTCTCGATCACGTTTCGCAGCTGCCGGACGTTGCCGGGCCAGGCATAGGAGCCGAGCTTGACCCGAGCGGCAAGCGAGAGCCCCTTGATGGTCTTGCCGTGCCGCCTGGAGAACTGCTTGAGGAAGTGCTCGATGAGCAGCGGGATGTCGCCGGCCCGGTCGCGGAGGGGCGGAATGGCGATCGTCACGACCTTGAGCCGGTGGTAGAGGTCGCTGCGGAACACGCCCGAGGCGATCGCGTCTTCCAGGTTGCGGTTGGTGGCCGAGAGGATTCGGACGTTCACGCGGACCGGCGTGTTGGAGCCGACGCGGGTGATCTCTCCCGACTCCAGCACCCGCAGGAGCTTGATCTGCGTCGCCATCGGCATGTCGCCGACCTCGTCGAGGAACAGCGTGCCGCCGTTGGCATACTCGAACTTGCCGACCCGGTCGCTGGAGGCATCGGTGAAGGCGCCGCGAACGTGGCCGAAGAGCTCGCTCTCGAGGATATTCTCGCTGAGCGCGGCGCAGTTGAGCGCCACGAACGGCTTGCTCTTCCGCGGGCTGTTCTGATGCACGGCCTGGGCCACGAGCTCCTTGCCGGTGCCGGTCTCGCCCTGAATGAGCACGGTGGCGTCGGTCGGGGCGATCCGCTTGAGCCGCTCGATGAGCGAGAGCATCTGCGGACTCGAGCCGATCACACCCTCGAAGCCAAACTTCTCGTCGAGCCGTCGATTGAGCTCGACGTTCTGCCGCCGCAGCCGGACACCCTCGGCGGCCTTCTCCACCGCCGCACGCAGGTGGGCCATGTCGAGGGGCTTCTGCAGGTACGTGAAGGCTCCCTGCTGCATCGCCGACACGGCCGAAGGGATCGTGCCGTGCCCCGTGACGACGATCACCTCGGTCTCGGTCGAAGCCTTCTTCGCCCGGGCGAGGATCTCGAGGCCGCCGATGTCGTTCATCATGAGGTCGGTGACCACGATGTCGAACACCTCGGCCTCGATCCGCCGGCTCCCCTCGGTGCCGCTGCCCACCACCGTCACGGTGTGGCCCAGCCTGCCGAGCACCTCGCCCATGGTGCGGGCGTGCACGATGTCGTTGTCCACCACCAAGACCCGCATCGCCGCCGGGCCCGCGACCGTGTCGGCGGACATGTCACTCTCGGGTGTCGGGGGTGGTGGTGTGGAGGCCATGGAGGGGATGGTAAGGAGCGTGCGGGGCGGGCGTCCAGTTGCGGCGGGCGGTCAGGACGGCGTGCCGGTGTCACGGCCGCCTTTTGGCAGCCGGGGCGGAGCGGGCAGCCAGATCGTGACCTTCGTGCCCCGTCCGGGGGCGCTTTCGACGTCGATCGTACCGCCGTGCGCCTCGACGATCTTGCGGGCGGTGGGGAGGCCGAGGCCCGAGCCTCCCTGCTTGGTCGTGTAGAAGGCGCCAAACACCTTGCCGAGCGTCTCGGCGTCCATGCCCGGGCCGGTGTCGATCAGTTCGAGCATCACGCCGAGCCCCGCCGGCCGCGTGCGGACGACGAGTTGGCCGCCCGTGCCGTCCATCGCCTGGACGGCGTTGAGCAGCAGGTTGAGCACCGCCGAGCGAAACGTCTCGCGATCCAGCCGAACCGCCGGGAGTTCGGGGTCGAGGTAGCGGACGATCTCGACACCCGCCTCCTTGGCGCGGATCGAGAAGAAATCAAGCAGCTGCTCGATCTCCACATTGAGGCTCCCCGGCTCGAGCGTCAGCGACTCCTGACGGGCGAAGTCGAGGAAGTCGCCGAGCAGTTTCTGGAGCCGGTCGCACTCCTGCCGCACGAGATCGATCTTCGCCTTTGCGCGGCGATCCCGCTGCTTCGTGGGCGAATCAGGGTCCGTATTCTCGAAGTCCTCGGCGAGGAGCTCCATGTTGAGCCGGATGGTCGACAGCGGGTTGCGGATCTCGTGGGCGAGACCGCCCACGAGAGCCGCAAACTCCGCATACGTTTCAGCCCGCGAGCGGTCCTGTTCGTCGGGGGACGACATGGCCGGCTCCGCTCTCAGGAGGCTCCTTGAAAAACCGTCACTCCGCCGCCGGCTTGCCGGCCGCCTCGGCCTGCTCCCGGAGCACCGCCTTGCGGCTCAGTTTCACGCGGTCCTGGTCGTCGACCGCGATCACCTTCACCTTCATGATGTCGCCGATCCTGCAGACATCCGCGACGCTCTTCACGAAGTCGTCGGAGAGTTCACTGACGTGGCAGAGGCCGTCCTTGCCGGGCACCAGCTCGACGAAGGCGCCGAAGTCCTTGATGCTCGTGACCCGACCCTCGTAGATCCGGCCGACCTGGATCGACGCGGTGAGGGCCTCGACCTGGGCCATGGCCGCCATCGCGCCTTCGGCGTCGTGGCTCGCCACGGTGACCGTGCCGTCGTCCTCCACCTCGATGCTCGCTCCGGTGGCTTCCTGGATGCCGCGGATGGTCTTGCCGCCCGGGCCGATCAGGAGGCCGATCTTCTGCGGATCGATCCGCGTCCGCAGGAGACGCGGCGCCCACGGCGAGATCTCCGGACGCGGCCGGCGGATCGCCGAGAGCATCGTCCGCAGGATCTCGAGGCGGGCCTCACGCGACTGCCGCAGCGTCGCCTCGATGATCGCCGGCGAGATGCCGTTGATCTTGAGGTCGAGCTGGATGCCGGTGATGCCGTTCTGCGAGCCGGCGATCTTGAAGTCCATGTCGCCGTAGTGGTCTTCGTCACCGATGATGTCGGTGAGGAGCACCCACTGCTGCTCGCTCTGCTTCACGAGGCCGACCGAGATGCCGGCGACCGGGTGCGAGATCGGCACGCCCGCCGCCATCAGGCCGAGGGTCGCGGCACAGACGCTCGCCATCGAGCTCGAGCCGTTCGACTCGAGGATGTCGGAGATCACGCGGATCGTGTACGGAAACACGTCCGGATCGGGCAGCACCGGCTTCACGCTCCGCTCGGCGAGGGCGCCGTGGCCGAGTTCGCGACGACCAGGGCCGCGGATCGGACGCACCTCGCCCACCGAGAAGGAGGGGAAGTAGTAGTCGAGCATGAACTTCTTCGAATACTCGTCGATCAGGCCGTCGACCCGCTGCTCGTCCTTGCCGGTGCCGAGCGTGATCGTCACGAGCGACTGCGTCTCGCCGCGCTGAAAGAGCGCCGAGCCGTGCACCCGGGGGAGCAGATCGACCTCGCAATGCAACGCCCGCAGCGACTTGTGATCGCGGCCGTCGGGACGCTTGCCCTCGAGGATCAGTTCGCGGACGGCCCGCTCCTCGAGACCGTGCCAGACGTGGGAGAAGTCGGCGTCGCTGATGCCGCCGGCCTCGCCCGGCTTGAAGCCGAAGGCCGGCTCCGACGGGGCCACGGCCGCCTTGGCCTTCTCCTTGAGCGCCTTCACCGCCTGGCCACGATCCTGCTTGCCCATGATCGCCTTGGCGGCCTTGAGCTCGCCCAGGTAGTCGCGGGTGAGGCGGTCGCGAAGCGCCGAGTAGTCGGCGAGGACGTATTCCTTCTTCGGCTTGCCCGCCATGCGGACGAGTTCCTCCTGCATCTCGCAGATCACGCGAATGATGCGGTGGGCCTCCTCCAGCGCCTGGAGCATGCGGTCTTCGGGCATTTCACGGGCGAAGCCCTCGATCATCAGGACGGCCGTGGGGCTGCCGGAGACCACGAGGTCGAGGTCGCTCTCCTCGAGCTGGTCGATCGTGGGGAAGGGGACGAACCGGCCGTCAACCTGGGCCAGGCGAACGCTGCCGAGCGGCCCCTGGAAGGGGAGCGGGGAGATGCACAGCGCCGCCGAGGCGCCGATCATCGCCAGCACGTCGGGGTCGTTCTGGCGGTCGCTGGCCAGCACGTTGGCCTGGACCTGGACTTCATCGTAGAAGCCCTCGGGAAACAGGGGCCGAATCGGCCGGTCCATGAGGCGGGCGGTGAGGGTCTCCTTGAGTGTCGGCCGGCCCTCGCGCTTGAGGAAGCCGCCCGGAAACTTGCCGGCGGCGGCGACTCGCTCGCGGTAGTCGCAGGTGAGCGGGAAAAAGTCGATCCCGGGACGAGGCGCTCCAGTGGCCGACGCCACGAGCACGACCGTCTCTCCGTAGCTGACGAGCACGCTGCCCGCCGCCTGCTTGGCCAGAAAGCCCGTCTCGATCGCGAGCACACTGTCACCGATCCGCCGTTCAACACGCTGCTTCACGTTTGCATTCCTTCTTGCTGTGCCCGGCTGCCCCGCGACCGTTGGATCGCATGAGGGGAGCCGTGCCGTCTGGTGATTCGATCCGTTGTTCCGTGTCCCACGGGACGCACCAAAGCGTCCACGAGGAATCCGTAACCCACAGGCCCGCGAAGGCCGCGGACACGATGCCCTACGACCATCGAATGGACCGACCCAATCAACGCCAGCCGTGGCCTCCCCGGAAAACCGGGGAGGGTCCGCTACTTGCGGATCTCCAGGCGGCGGATGATGTCAAGATACCGCTGCGGAGCGATCCGCTTGAGGTAGTCGAGAAGCCTGCGACGACGGCTCACCATCATGAGCAGACCACGCCGGCTGGCGAAGTCCTTGCTGTGCTTCTTGAAGTGATCCGTCAGGTGCGAGATCCGCCCCGTCAGCAAGGCGATTTGGATCTCAGCCGAGCCGGTGTCGGCGGTTCCCCGCCGATTGGCACCGATCAGCTCTTTTTTGCGTTCTTTGGTGAGCGACATCAGCCGTCATCCACCCGCCGCGGGTGGCATTGATTGTGTAGGTGTTGGATTCAGACGCGGAGTCTATCCGGCCGACGGATATTTGCAACCTGGGATCGTTCTCTGGCCTGATCTCAAGCCCCATCTGAGGCCCGATCTCAGCCTTGGTTCACCGCGGGCCGCCGGCCGGGCTTTCGCCCGACGCCGTGGGGGGTGTGGACCACGTCCCAGACGAGACCGAGGGCTTCCATGCCGCGAATCACCCAGTAGGTCGGGTCGAGTTCCCACCACCGGTGCCCGTGGGCGGCCATCCGCTGATACGCGTGGTGGTTGTTGTGCCAGCCCTCGCCGAAGGCGAGCAATCCCACCCACCAGAGGTTGCGGGAGTCGTCGGTGGTCTCGTAGTTGCGGTAGCCCCACATGTGGCTCGCGGAGTTCACGAACCACGTGACGTGAAACACGATCACCATCCGCACCGCGAGTCCCCAGAGCAGCCACGAAATGCCGGTAAACCGGTCATGGAGCAGCCAGCCCGACGCCAGCAGCGCCCCGCCGATCAGGAAGTGCCAGAGCAGGAAGGTGTGGTGCAGGAAGAGCACGCCCTTGTCCTTGACGAGGTCGGGCGCCCACCGCTTCGCGTGGGCTTCGAGTTCCCCCGGCGCATGCCCGGGAAACATCCAGAGGATGTGCGACCAGAGGCCGCCGTCGCGGGGCGAGTGCGGGTCGCCCTCTTGGTCGCTGAACGCATGATGCTTGCGATGGTTCGCCACCCAGGCGACGGCCGAACCCTCCCCGGAGACTCCTCCGAGCCACGCGAACAGGAACCGCATCGCCGGCGACGTCTGGAAACTGCCGTGCGTCAGCAGGCGGTGGTAGCCGAGGCACACACCCAACCCGCCGGTGACCCAGTAGAGCGTGAGGCAGATCGCCAGACCGGACCACGTGAAGTACCAGGGCGCCGCCAGGGCCGCGAGGTGCACGGCACAGATCCAGATGACCGCGGGCCAGTCGAGATCGCTCAACCAGTTGCGAACCCGCTCGACCTCGCGGCGAGGCTCCACGACAGGCTGCGACGTTTCAGCCAGCGGGTCATGGATGGCCGAACGGCCGAAATCATCGGCGACGTCGGCCATGCCGGCACCGCGGCGCTTGCGTTCCAGAACGGGGGCATCCAGGGCGGGTGAGCGAGGCGTCATCGGAATCTCTTCCTTCACGGAGTCGGCCATGGCCGCGGCATCGCGGGCCGCCCCTCGCGAGGCGTTGCCCGCTGCCGTCGTCATCGGCAACGGCACTACTCTGACGCCAACGGGTTTTCTTGGGCAGCGGGGCGCGGTCAGAGGGGGGTCGGACGGGCGTCAAAGTTGCGTCAAAACCCTCTCGCCCCCTCCCTCTGGGAGGGGTTCATGGCCCGTTGCGTTCCGCGTGGGTCGCCCGGCACGATCGACATGAGCCAGGCTCCGGGACCGTCGGCCGGCACGAAGGTGGCCGCCGGGGGCGACACCATCCAGGCCAATCGTTCGAATGCGACGGCCGCGGTCGGAGCCTGCAGCAGCACTGCGCCGCTCGCGGTCGCGAGCCCGCTCGCACCGCCGGCGGGCCGCACCGTCACACTGCCACCGTCGAGTTCGAGGGCACATCCCGCGGCGTCGAAGGCCCTCGTTTCGGCCGACGCCTGCAAGGCCGGCCCTGGCCTGCATCCCAGGGCGATCACGAGCCGGTCGAAGAGTGCGGCTTCGACCCATCCCGGGCCAGACTCACACACGATCGCTGCCTCCACCAGGCGTCCACTCCGCCAGGCAAACCGCTTCAGCGAAACGCTGGCCGCCCCGGCACCGCGGGCCTGCACCGCGGCACAGCAGCCGCCGAGATCGAGGTCGTCGATTCGTCCCGTCGCCGAACCGCTCCAGCCGGCGGCGTCGTGCATGGCCTGCAGGTCGCCCGACACCGTGGCACGGGCGGCAATCGCGGCCGACGTGGAGACGGGCAGACCCGCGACGGCTGCGAGCACGGATGCAGGAACCGGGCGGGAGAGGCGTCCCTCCACCTCGAACCGCTCCGCGATCGACTGCCCTTGGCCCTCGAGCGTTCGCACGGCGCGAATCTCGTCGCCACCTTCGCCGTCTCCGCGAACCACGCGAATCGCCCGTGATAGGCCCTGGCCGACGCACTCGATCCGCAGGGTCTCGCTGCGGCCCTGATCGGCCGCTGCGCCACCCCAGGCCAGATCCGCCACCTCGATGACGCAGTTCCGCGGATGCCGGGCGTCGCTCTGCAGCCATTCGCGGGCCAGCGTCCCGAGCATGCCGGCCGCGGCGGCATCGACCAGCGCGGCACGAATGACGAGCCGATTCTCGGTCGCGGCCGATTCGACCTCCAGGGCGGGCAGTTCGAGCAACGGCAGCCCTGCCGGCGACCGCACGACCACGCCGGTCGCCGCAATCACCCCAGGACGGGGATGCGAGACCGCCGCCACCTCGAGCGGGAGTCCCACGGCAGCCTGCCAGGCGGCCCGCACCGTGTCGCAATGCGCCGCCGACCGGCGGTGCATCGCCCAGCCGGCGAGCAGCAGGCAGGGCACGAGCCCCGCGGCCACGAAAATCAGCCTCGTCAGCCGAATCCGTCCGGCCGACCGCTCGATGAACATCCCTGTCCTCCCGGGCCCCGATCCATGGGCCGAATCAGCGGTTGCGGGCCAGTTGGTGGTAGAGATCCCAGCGGGCCTTCATCTCCTCGACGCTGTCGCCGCCAAACTTGTCCACGAGCGCCGCGGCCACCTCGAACGCCACCACGTTCTCCACGATCACGCTCGCGGCGCTCACGGCACAGACGTCGCTCCGCTCATAGGCGGCATCTTCGGGCTGCTTCGTGCGGAGGTTGACCGAGCCGAGCGGTTTGCGGAGCGTGCTGATCGGCTTCATCGCCGCGCGAACGACCAGCGGCTGGCCGTTGGTCATCCCCGCCTCGAGGCCGCCGGCGTTGTTGGTGGGCCGCGTGAAGCCGAGCGTGTGGGTGTCGCGGGCGGCGGCGTCGAAGCCGATCGGGTCGTGCACCTCGGAGCCGCGGCGACGCGCCGCCTCGAAGCCCATGCCGATCTCCACGCCCTTGATCGCCTGCACGGCCATCACGGCCTGGGCGAGCCGGCCATCGAGCTTGCGATCCCACTGCGCGTGGGTGCCGAGACCGACCGGCAGGCCGTCCACATGCACCTCCACGATGCCGCCGAGCGTGTCGCCTTCCTTGCCAATCGTGTCGATCAGCGCCGTGACCTCGGGATCGCGCTCGGGATGCAGCGAATAGATCTCGCTCGAGTCGCGAATGCCGCGAAGTTCGGCGAGCGAGCCGGCGCGACCACCGAGCACGACGGGCCCGAGTTCGGTCACCCAGCCGGCCACCTCGATGCCGAACGCTGAGAGCAGTTGCCGGGCGAGGCCGCCCGCGGCCACGCGGGCAGCCGTCTCGCGGGCGCTCGCCCGCTCGAGCACGGCACGGACGCCACCAAGGTGCTTGATCGATCCGGGCAGGTCGGCATGGCCGGGCCGCGGCCGCTCGACCTCGTCGAGCCGCTCGAGCTTGTAGTCCTTATTCACCACCTCGAGCGCCAGCGGACTCCCGAGCGTGATCCCCCGCCAGAGGCCGGAGAGAAAGGTCACGGTGTCGGTCTCGATCCGCTGGCGACCGCCGCGGCCGTAGCCGCCCTGCCGCCGCTTGAGTTCGTGGTCGATCGCGGACATGTCCACGGTGAGTCCGGCAGGAAAGCCGTCCACGAGCGCAACAAGCGCGGGGCCGTGGGATTCGCCGGCGGTCCAGTAACGAAGCATCGAGTGGGTCCGAAAAGTCCGGGTCTTAAGGGCACGGTGTCAGGGCACCGAAGGACTGGCCGATTCTAGTGGCGGGTCCGGGGCATCCCTAGAGCGGTTCGTCCCGGAGCGAAACCGGCCCCGACGACTGCATCAGGCCACGGTGGCGGGAAGGGAACCCGTGAGGAGGCGGCAGGCTTCGAGGTATTTGTCGCGGGTCTTGGCGACCACGTCGGCCGGCAGGGCAGGGGGCTCGCTGGCCTTGTCCCAGCCGCTGGCCTCGAGCCAGTCGCGGACGAACTGCTTGTCGAACGAGTCGGGCACACGTCCCGAGCCGGCGGCGTCGGCCGGCCAGAACCGCGAACTGTCGGGCGTGAGCACCTCGTCCACGAGGATCACCGTGCCGTCGGGAAGGCGGCCCCACTCGAACTTCGTGTCGGCGACAACGATCCGGCGCGATGCCGCATGGGCCGCCCCCCGCGAGTAGACGGCGAGGCTCTTGTCGCGAAGCGTGGCGGCGAGGTCGTCGCCGATTCGCGCCGCCATCGTTTGGTATGAGACGTTTTCGTCGTGGCCGCTCTCGGCCTTCGTGGCGGGCGTGAAGATCGCGGCGGGCAGACGGCCGCCCGCCACGAGCCCGGCCGGAAGCGGTTCACCGCAGACCGTGCCGCGCTGCTGGTATTCCGCCAGGCCCGAGCCGGCGAGCCAGCCGCGGACCACGCACTCGAACGGGATCACCTCGGCCCGCTTCACGAGCATGGTGCGGCCGCGGAGCAGTTCACGATCGACGTTCGCCGGCAGATCCATCGCATCGACGTCGGCTGTGATCAGGTGATGCGCCACCGGACTGGGCCCACGGGAGAGCAGGTCGAACCAAAACGCCGAGATCGCGGTGAGCACGCGGCCCTTGTCGGGAATCGGCGTGGGCAGGATCCAGTCGAAGGCGCTGATTCGGTCGGTGCTCACGATCAGCATCGCGTCGCCGTGCCGGCTGCCCGAGAGTCGATAGCAGTCGCGAACCTTGCCGCGGATCGGCGGCCCGAGCGGGAGATCGGTGCGGACGACAGGGTCGCGTGAGGAGGCGGTCATGGGTGTGTTGTACGCGGCGAGAAAGGCCCCGAGAATCCCCGCAGACCGCATCCGTCATGAAGCCCGATCGCGTCAGCATCGGGGACTGCCGCACCGCTCGGGGCTGCCCATGCCCCATCGCCGGACGTTCGCCTCGGCCTTCCGGGCCTCGGCTCACTCGGATGTCGCCTGCGCTTCGCCATCCTGGCTGCGCTTGTCGACATACGCCGGCTCCCGGGGCATGGGCAGCCCCGAGCTCCGTGATCTCTCACATGCGATGAAGGCAGGGGAGCAGCTGCCGCTCACGTACCCGCGGTCGGACATCACATCCAAGCGGTGATTGAGCGAGGGGCTGCCCGTGCCCGAGAGCCGGCCTTGGTTTCTCCGCGGAGCCTGGAGGGCGAAGCGGAGAAACCATGGAGCGAGCGGCGGGCAGGATGCCCGCAGCGAGCGTCCGGCGACGGGCATGGGCAGCCCCGAGCCTCACGAAGGCCGGGTTCACGCATGAGCCGTCGAAGCGAGACACAAGCCTGTCAGCAGAAGTCCCGCGACATTCGCGGCAGCGCGGCGAGGGGCGGGGCGGAATCTTGCTGCGGGCCCGTGCGGGCGGGCACTGCCGCTTCGAGCTGCGTCGCCAGCACGTGCACCACCGCGCCGCGCCGCTGAATCCGGCCATGCACCACGAGCACCGCCGCGCGGCGGGCCGGATGCGGAGCCGCCTCCCAGACGTCCGGGTAGACCACCACGTTGGCCGCGCCGGTTTCATCCTCGACCGTAAGAAAGAAGAGCCCTTTCGCCGTCGCCGGCCGCTGCCGGGTGAGCACGATGCCGGCGATCTTCACGCGGCGTCCCTCCGGTGCCACCACCGCCTCATTGATCGGCGCCGCGCCAAGCGATTCGAGCCAGCCCCGCTCGAACTCCAGCGGATGCGCGTCGAGCGAGAGGCCGCCGGTCTTGTAGTCGGCGATCACCTCCTCCTGCCTGGTCGTCGGCGGCAGGAGCATGGCGTCTTCATCGGCGTCGTCGTCGAGGCCGTCGAGCAGCGGCCGGCGGCCGACGCGATCCTGCGGGGCGAGTGCCTCCCAGACGGCGCGGCGACGATCGAGGCCGAGCGAGGCGAGAGCTCCGGCACGGGCCAGATGGAGGAGCGACTCGCGGTCGATCTCCGCCCGTTGAGCGAGATCCCGCGGCAAGCGAAAGGGGCCGTCGCGGCGGGCCGCCTCGATTCGCAGCCCCGCCGCCTCGCCGAGGCCGTGCACCTGCTCCAGGCCGAGCCTGAGCGCCGGCTGCCGCCCCAGAAGGCCCTCGGTGCCTGCTGCGGTCGATGACGTGGCGCACGGCCGCGGATGGCTTTTTTCGCGTCTCTCCAGCGACGCATGCCAACCGCTGGCATTGACGTCGGCGGGCAGCACCGTCACGCCGTGCGCCCGGGCGTCGCGAACGAGCTGCGCGGGCGCATAAAACCCCATCGGCTGGCTGCCGAGCAGCGCCGCCGTAAATGCCGCCGGGTGGTGGCACTTCAGCCATGCTGAAACGTACACGAGCAGCGCGAAACTCGCCGCGTGCGACTCCGGGAAACCGTATTCGCCAAAGCCGCGAATCTGGTTGAAGACATGCTCAGCGAACTGTTTCGAGAGGCCGCGGGCGAGCATGCCGTCGACGAGCTTCCGGTGAAACTCGTCGATCACGCCCGGCCGCCGCCAGGCGCCCATCGCGCGACGAAGCTGGTCGGCTTCGCCCGGCGTGAATCCCGCCGCCACCACCGCCAGCCGCATCGCCTGCTCCTGAAACAGCGGCACGCCGAGCGTTTTCTCCAGCACCTCGCGGATCGCGTCGTTGGGATACGTCACCGGCTCCTCGCCCGCCCGCCGCCGCAGATACGGATGCACCATGTCGCCCTGGATCGGCCCCGGCCGCACGATCGCCACCTCGATCACGAGGTCGTAGAAGCAGGCGGGCCTGAGCCGCGGCAGCATGCTCATCTGTGCCCGGCTCTCGATCTGAAACACACCCACCGTGTCGGCCCGCGAGATCATCTCGTAGACGACCGGATCCTCAGCGGGCACGGTGGCGAGCGTGAGGTCGGGCCCGCCGGCCTCTTTCACGAGGTCGAAAGCGCGATGGATCGCCGTAAGCATGCCGAGGGCAAGGCAATCGACCTTCAGGATGCCGAGTTCGTCGAGGTCGTCCTTGTTCCACTGCACGATCGAGCGGCCCTCCATCGTGGCCGGCTGGATCGGGACGAGATCCTGGAGCTCGCCCCGTGTCATCACCATGCCGCCCACGTGCTGGCCGAGATGGCGTGGAAAGCCGACGAGCTGACCGACGAGCGTCGCGAGCCTCGTGCACGCGTCGCTCGCGGGGTCGAGCCCCGCTTCGGCCAGCCGCGTCGGCAGATCCTCGCATGAATCGCCCACGTCGATCACGCCGGCGATCGCATCGACGCGGTCGAGCGAGAAGCCGAGCGACTTGGCGAGATCGCGAACGGCCGACCGCAGCCGATACGAGATCACCTCGGCCGTCATCGCCGCGCGGGAGCGGCCGTAGGTGTCATAGATGTATTGCAGCACCTCCTCGCGGCGATGGTGCTCGAAGTCGATGTCGATGTCGGGAGCTTCCCGCCGCTCGCGACTCACGAACCGCTCGAAGAGCACGTTCATCCTCGCGGGATCGACTGACGTGATCCCGAGGCAGTAGCAGACGCAGGAGTTGGCCGCCGAGCCGCGACCCTGGCAGAGGATGCCGCGGCGGCGGGCGAACCGCACGACGTCGAACACCGTGAGGAAGTAGGCCTCGTAGCCGAGTTCGGCGACGAGCGCGAGTTCGTGCCGAAGCAGCCCCTGCACCTTCTCGGGCACGCCCTCGGGATACCGCTTGTGCGCGCCCTTCCAGGCGAGGTCGGCGAGGTGCTCTCCCGCGGTGCGGCCGGCGGGCACGATGGCGTCGGGGTATTCGTATTTCAGCTCGTCGAGCGAAAACGTGCAGCGGGCGGCGATCTCGGCCGACCGCTCCACGGCGGCGGGCCAAAGGAATCGCCGACCGTGTGCATCGACCGTGCCGCGGCCCGTGGGCAGCGCGGCAAACCGACCGGCGATCCGCCGCCGCTCATGGAGATGCCGCTCGCCGTTGGAGAGGAGCGATTCGCGGATCGCCTCGACCGTCGTGCCCTGCCGCACCGCCGCGAGGGCGTCGAAGAGCGGCAGCCGCGCCCGCTCGTGGTAGCGGACGTCGCCTGCGGCCACGAGCGGCACGCCCGCCCTCTCGGCCACCTGCTCGAGCCACGCCAACCGGTCGTCGTCGTCGCCCTCGAGCGCCACCTCGGCGAGCGCCCAGAGCCGGTCGCCAAACACATCCCGCCACGTAGAGAGGCCGCTGACCACATCGTCGAATGCTTCATGGTGCCGGCCGGGGCGGCGTGCTCGCGGCATGACCGCGCCGGCGAGCAGGCCCGCGGCATGAGCCGCAACGTCGTCGAGCGTCACCACGCAGCCGCCGGAGCGGGCGGCGGCTTCCTCGATCCGCGGGCCTGCAGTCTCCGCCCCGGCCTCTGCCCGCCGCATGTGGCCGCGGGTGAGCAGCCGGCAGAGGTTGGCGTAGCCGGTGCGGTCGGCGACCCAGAGCACGAGCGGCGGCGCATCGACGGGCTCGAGGGTCGCACCCACGATCAGTTTGATCGCCGGATTGATCGCCGGATCCTGCGAGAGATCCTTGGCCGCGGCGTGCGCCCGCACGATGCCGGAGAGCGTGCCCCTGTCGGTGATCGCCAGCGCCTCGTAGCCGAGGGCATGCGCCCGCCGCACGAGTTCCTCGGGATGCGACGCGCCTTCCAGGAAGGAGAAGTTGCTCGTGCAGTGCAGTTCCGCATACCGCGGGCCGATGTCGCCTGCGTCAGTCATGATGGTGTTCCTTTCGGGTTGTGTGTGGGGAGGGGGGCACGGCAGTCGCGAGCCCCATCACGGAGCCTGTGGTCGGGGCGTGCTTCCGGCCGGTATCCCCTCGCTTGCGCTCGGGGCTTCCTGGATACGACCAGCGTTGACCAGCGAGGGGCTGCCCGTGCCCCGAGAGCCGGGCTATGGGAGCAAGCGAAGCCAGGATGGCGAAGCGCAGCGGACATGCAGTGAGCGGATGCCACGACGGCATCCGCGAACGTCCGGCGACGGGGCACGGGCAGCCCCGAGCCCCCGAGCCCCGTAAGCCGGAGCCGACGCCGGGACGGCGGCGACGGCGCGAAAGCAAGCGAACGTCCGGCGACGGGGCATGGGCAGCCCCGAGCCCCCGAGCCCCGTAAGCCGGAGCCGACGCCGGGACGGCGGCGACGGCGCGAAAGCAAGCAAGCGTCCGGCGATGGGCACGGGTAGCTTCGGGTTCGATGCGGATCGCAAAGGCACACAGATTGACAACCTGTGCTACGAGGAGAGGCGGCCTTCATGCGAACATCCCGTGCAGAAACCAGCCGCCGTCCCGCAGCCGGCGAAACAACCAGAACCGTTCTCCCGAATCCGTCTCCACCACGTAGTAGTCGCGGCGGACCGTCGGGCCCCGCCACCACGCCGTCTCGATCCGTTCAGGGCCGTGGGCCTGCGCCACACGATGCAGCACGTCACCGAGCCGAAACCTCACGGGAGGTCCGTCGGGCGCAACCGCCATCACCTCGCCCTCGAGGCCGTCGAGCGGCACAGGCCGCGGCGGCATCCAGATCGGCCGCCGGCCGGCGGGCACGGGCCGCGGCACCGCATAGCCGCGGGCGCCCGAACGGCTCACGCGATCGCGGGGAGCGCGACCGCCGTCTCGTGTCGCCGGCTGCCGTGGCCGAGTCGGCGGCGCCGCGATCCAGGCATGCTCGGGTTGGGCATCGCCAACTGCCTGCGGCTCACACACCGCCCCGCGGCCGAGCCTGCCGGCGAGCCGGTCGAGCAGCATTGCCACCTCCGCGTCGGCGTCTGACGACTCGAGGCCGCCGACACCGCCACCAAACAGAAGCCGCTGCCGACACGACACCGCCCCCGCGGCGATCACCTCCACGGCCACGCCGTCGATCTCCGCCGGCAGCCGCTGCCGCCCCAGCCGAAGCCGCACGAGTTCGACGAGGTGCGATCGCGACGCTGTCGGCCGAAACAGGCCCACATCGATCACCGTCGGCGCAGCCGCCACTCGCGCGGCTTGCTCCAGCCGCAGCTGGAGGGCAAGCACGCCCTCGCCGCGGGCAACGAGCGGTGCGAGGCATCGTCCAAGCAGGCTTTCGATCAGGCCGAGGAGCTGCTGCTCATCGAGGTCGGCCGTCCGCACCGGAAAATCGAAGGAGTGCGCCTCCTGCGGCAAGGCCTCGCCGCCGGGAGGCACGACCGGCTCGGCGACCGTGCCGCGAAACTCCGCCAGCCGCCGGCAGAGCAGGGGAGGGAACCGCGACGCCAGGCTCCTGGCCGGGATCGCAAGTGCGCCGCCGATCGTGTCGATCCCCACCTCGGCGATCGCACTGGCCGTGGCCGTGTCGATCCGCAGGGCCACCACGGGCAGATCGGCGAGCAGTGTCGCCGCCTCGCCACGCGGCACCACGGCCCAACGCCTGTGCCGTTGCGACGCCAGCCGGACGCCGTGCGATGAGCCTTCCATGGCTCGTCGCACGACCAGCGGCGAGGCCTGGTGAAGCAGCCGCGCGACGGCGTCGGTATGGTGGGCCGCAGACCAGGCCGCAGCAGGCGTGTCGGCGATGGCAACCCGCGCATGCACACCGCGGGAGGCGAGCGTCCACACGACTGTACGGGCGAGCGACTCCTCGCCGCCAAAGAATCCGGCCGTGCCTGTGACATCGAGATGCAGGCATTCGGTGGCGCCGTCGGCCGCCTCCTCCAGGCCCACCGTCGGCGAAAAACGTCGACACCACCGCGCAAGCCGTTCGAGCGACTCGCGATCGGCAACCGGATCGTCGGGCTCCACCTCGGCGACGTGGCAGGCCCGCGAGCCATGCGCCACCGCGAGCACGGCCATGGCCTCGGCCAGCGACATGCCCGACGGAATGGCAACGCGGCCACTGCGGCCCGACACCACCCGCTTGCGCCGTTCGTCCGGTGGCGGCTCCGCCCACGCCCACGACACCACCGTCATCGCCCCCCGCGGCTCGCGACGGCAGACGAACACCGGCACTCTGCGAAGCTCGGGCCTCGCGAGTAGCCTTCGCTGCACCGGCCACCGCGGCAGCCAGATCGTCAGGAAGCGCGGCATGCAACACCGCTTCTTTCACTCGCCACTGCTGCAGGCCGCCTTGTTCCGGCGGCACGTGGCGTCATTCCCGTGCCCCATGGCCCCGTTCCGGCACATCCTCTCGCCAGGTCGAGCGTCACCTCGGCCGCGTGCCGACCATCAGCGGTGATGGCCGACCAGCTGCCACCGACCAGAGTGAGCCGCAAGCGTCGCTCCGTCGGTGTACCACCGGATTGGCACGAACCTCCGGGCAGCGGCGACACGGCAATCCGCGTCTCCGCCCACGACGACTCGCCCTGCGCCATCAGAGGCCGCACAAAGAGTCCGACCGCACCGCTTGCCGCCGCCGCCAGTTGCCAGCGGCGCATGGCGGTGGACCACTGCTGAAGCGAGCCGCCCAACCGGGAGTCACGCGAGCGCCCACCGCGAGCCAACGGCCAGGCGAGCACCGCCGCCACGCCCGTGCAGCGAAGCGCCTGGTCGATCGTCCAAATCTCGTCGTCATCCCGCGAGGGCCGGGCCACCACGAGCCGCCGCTCGTCGCCCAGCCACGGCATCACGGCCGGCGGATGAAACCAGCCGGTGCGATCGACCACCACGATCGTCCGCGGCCGGACCTGTTCACTCGCCTCGCCGCCGCTCGCCACCGCCAGCCGGCAGGCCACCGCGAATGCCAGCGACGCCGCTCCGCCGGCCCCGGGCCCTGCATCCCCCTCGGCCAGCAATTCGACGAGGCTTCCGGGCCGCACGCCGCCTGCCGGCAGCAGGGCGTCGAGCGGCCGAAAGCCGCTCGACACCACCGGCTTTGCCCGCTCCCGCACGAGCAGGTCGCCGCCGCTCAGGAGGGCCGTTTCGGGCATGCCTGCCAGGCCATTTCCTGCAGCTGCCGTGGTTGTGAACGTCACCATTGCCAAGCACCTCACGCCAAAGAATGTACGCCTGTATAGTAGTGGCGTGGGCGCAGGCTGTCAACCATTCGCATCGACGGGGCTCGACCCCCTCAATGGCGTCCGGTCCGGATCGTCCAGGACTATCGGCCGAAGCGGCCATGGTTCCCGCACAGGTTGGAAACCCGTGCTACGGAACGCTGCGGGTCATCACGAACTGAACCAGCCAGAACAGACCGCTGAGCACGATGCACGTCGTGATTGGCACATACATGCGGAATCCTTCCCGCTCGATCCGGATGTCGCCCGGAAGATTGCCGAGTGGAAACCGCGGCAGACCTTCTGGAGCGAACTTCCACCACAGGCCGAGGCCCACGGCAATGAGCCCAGCCAGAATCAACAGACTCCCGGGGTTCATCCTGTCGGGATTCATGTGGTTCAGAGCCTTTGGAGTGGGATTGGAACCTGTCAGGAGCCGAGCCAGGCGAGTTTCGACGACCCGCGGGGCACGATCGCCTTCTCGCCAGGGATCTCCCAGCGGCCGGGCGTCTTGGAGAACGTGATCCCTGGCTCGAGCCTGTTCACGTCACCGAAAGCGGTGTCGAGCGTCACGCCTGTCGGCGGAATCAGCTTGTGCGTCGGGTCGGCGAGCCCCCGCGCCACCTCCTCCCGCTCGAAGATCCCGAGCTGGGAATACCACATCGAAAACCGCGAGAGCGACGTGCGGACGTGGTAGCTGCCGCCGTGTTCGGCCCGCATCTTCAAGGCCGCAAGCACCCCGCACGCGGTGAGGTAGCCGGCGACGTAGTCATTGAGGATCTTCGTCGGAGGCAGTTCGGGCTTGTCCCGCGTCCCCTCGAGCACCGTGTAGCCGGTGCAGCAGTTGGCATCCATGTCGAAGCCGCCGCGCTGGGCCCACGGCCCTTCCCAGCCGAAGGCACGAATGGAGGCGTAGATGATGCCCGGCCGCAGCGCCGCCACTTCCTCCGCCGAGAAGCCGAGGTTGGCAAGCTTCCGCCCGCGGTAGTTCTCCACGAGCACGTCGGCTCCACGGAGGATTTCCCGCCCCTTGGCGGCGTAGTCCTTCTTGGTGAGGTCCATCCACGCCGAGCGAAAGCCGGGGGTGGTGTCGATCCAGCCGACGTCGTACTCGAATTCCGGCCGAGTGAGGTGAAGGATCTCCGCCCCGTGCTCCGCGAGCGTCCGCCCCACGACCTGCCCGGCGATCACGTGCGTGAACGACGCCACGCGGAACCCCGAGAGCGGCCGATCGGGGACGACGGACTCGGGCATTTCCGGTTCGCTGTCGCCGATCTTCACGATCTCGATCATCGGCGTGCGGGCGAGCAGCCCGCCCTGTTCGTGCGCCAGCCATTCCTCAGGCGTTCGGCAGATCGAGCCGATCATGCCGCGGTCGGCGGCGGCATCTTCGAGTTCCTGGGCGTTCCATGTCGCGATCGCCTCGGTCACGCTCCGCTCGTTGAGGGAACACCCCAGGAGCCCGAGCCAGTCGGGCACCATGTGCGGGTAGGCCGCGGTGGGGAGATACCAGCGGCCGTCCTTGGTGGGAAACATGCCGAAGAGCATCGGGTTCACCCGTGGGTCGGCAAACAGCATCTGGTAGGGATAGCCGCCGACGGTCGGGTGAAAGGCGACGAAGGGATGCGTGTGGCAGACCGCCTTCCGCAGATCGACGGAAAGATCCTGGGCCGCGCCGCCGCGCATCCGGTGGATCGCCTGCGTGCCGACGGCCGGCGCCATCATCGCCATGCCGACGATCGCGCCGAGCCGGTGGCGGCTGGGGAGGATCGGGTCCTCGCCCGTGAACGTCACCGTGCCACCGGTCTGGTTCGTGTCGAGCCCGATCGGGGCGAGGATCTTGGCGAACTCGGCGTTGATGTCGAAGGCCATGGGTGTTGCCTCTCAGGGTGGTGACGTTCGTCGCGTGTCGTCAGTCGTTACGATGCGCGAGCACATAGTCGATCAGCGACTTTGAGCAGAGGCTCATGATGCCGCCGCCGTCCGAGCGGTCTTCGATGCCGAAGCATTCCACGAGGCCGTAGATCGCCTTTTCCTGGGCGAGCTTCGACGGATAGTGCGGCGGCTGCGGCGGCGTCGATGGCACCTCGTCCCAGCCCGTCGTGTCGGGCATCGAGTTCATCAGCGTGGGGTGCCGGTGCGTGAACGACGGCGTGTGGCTGAACTCCACCGCCGGCGCGATCCGCGTGAAGATGCCCGCCGGTGAGGGCTGGTCGATGCCGTGCTCCACGAGGTCCTTCATGCGGACCGGCTCGTAGGGCTCGGCGTCGAGCGGCTCGACGAGGCTCGGGGCCAGCGAGGAGCAGCGAGACAGCGACGAGGCCACGTGGTAGTAGCCGCCCTTCTGCTCCCGCTCGGCGAGCGCCGCCACCACGCCGATCGCCACCAAATACCCGGTCAGGTAGTCGTTGATGAGCGCGGGCACGACGGTCGGCGCCGCCATGCCGACGGAATGCACGTGCATCGTCCCGCTGACGGCCTGCGCGATCTGCTCGAAGCCCGGCCGCTCGCCCCAGGCCGTGCCGATGGGGAAGCAGGAGAGCGAGGCCCGCACCAGGTTGGGATTGATGGCCTTGAGCCCCACGTCGTCGAGCCCCATGCGGTTGAGCACCCCCGGCCGCTGGCCGTCGATCAGCACGTCGGCCGTGGCGAGCAACTCGTGAAACCGCGCCTTGCCGCGGCGGCTGCCGATGTCGAGCAGGATGTTCTTCTTGCCCCAGCTGCCGTCCATCCAGATCGGCAGCACCCAGTCGCCGATCGGCGGCTGCACCTTGATGACATCGGCGCCCTGTTCGGCGAGGAATCGACCGCAGCTGGGCCCGGCCACCACGTGCGTGAGCTCCACCACCCGCACGCCCTCGAGCGGTCGGTGCTTCGCCTTTCCGAGGAGCCGCTTCTTCTCGGAGCCCGACCCGTCGAAGTCGATGATCGGCCGCTTGAGCACCTCGGCCCCGACCGGATGCGCGGCCCACTCCTCGGGCGTCCGCACGATGCCGAGCGGCAGCTTGTTGGCGATCGCCTCGTCTTCGAGCTCCTGGGCCGTCTTCTTCTCGACGGCTCCCTGGATGCCCTGCACGGTATTCACGCAGTTGAGGTGGACGAGCAGCCGGTCGCGGAGGTGCGGATGGAGGCCGATCATGGTGACGAACCGGCCGTCCTTCGCGCGATACGTGCCGTTGTCGGGGTTCACGCCCCACTTGTCCATGATGGTGCTGTAGCCGTTCTGGAAGAGCAGCTGCAGGCCGTTGAGCAGGAGGCCGCAGCGGCGCCGGTCGAGCTTCATGGTCTGCGCAGGCAGCCCGCGAACTGTGCCGAGGTGCTCGACCACCGATCCGAAGGCCGCCATCACGCCGGCGGCGTAGTCGTGCGCCTTGACCGCGCTCTTCACGTACGACACACCGGGCGTGACGGTGATCTTCGAGGCGTCGAGCGAGAAGGGCAGGGCGGCGGCGATGGCGTCGTAGGCCTTCTGTTGCTTGGCATTGGCGAGCATGAACGGTTTCTCTCTACGAAAACACGGGATCGAACACGGGATCCAAAAAAATGGGTCTGGCCTCAGCCGGGGGTGTCGCGGAGGCAGCAGCGCTTGTATTTCTTGCCGCTGCCGCACTGGCATGGTTCATTGCGGCCGATCTGGGAGCCGCGCCCGATGCCGCTCCACGAGGCCGATCTCAGCCTTCACGAGCATCCGCGCGAGGTGCCCTTTCAGGTTTTCCGACGGGGCGGCTTCGTCGGTCCGCTCCACTTCCCCGCACACCCGCTCGAATGCCGCGTCGTCGGCCAGCGGCAGCGTGGCAAGCACGTGCGGCCAGGTGAGAAACTGATCCCAGCCAAACTCCCGGGCACCGCGGATCGCGTGGGCCGTCACATCGGGGTCGGTCGTCAGGGCCCCCGTGAAGTGCCACGCCACGGCGTTCCGCACCACCCGCCGGGGATGGAGCCAGCCGGCTTTCAGGTGGTCGTCGGTCAGTCGCACGATGGGGCTCCGCGTAGGCGTCGGAGCGGCATCATAAAGGAACGCCCGGTCAATGAGGGATAGCCCGGTCAATGGACCGCGTCAGACGTGCAGAGGCGGGGAAGGGAGCCCTGCTGGCAGGGGGCGGCATCCCGCGAGTAGTGTACGGGCGATCACGTGCCCTGTCCACGCGCCGGTCCGCCCATGGTCGCCGCCCTCTGCGGGTTTCCCGCGCGGCCCCGCCTTGCTCACTCCTGCACGGTACGCCGACGTCAAGACTTCGCCGTTGAAGGCGTCCGTCAAGTGCTCGCCGACGGCGCGGGCGATCTGCTCGACGCCGCGATCTGCCGCCTGCAGGCAGCCCACGCGTCGCTGCTGCCCCGCTACGGCCTCCCGCGCAACCTCGATCCCCTCGAGGGCTGGATCGCGAGCGTCCCCCCGCCGGAGTGGCGGTTTGCACGCCCCTCGGCCCCGTGGCACGATCCACACATCCCCTCGGAGCCCATCCATGCATCGTCTCGCCCGTCCTGAGCGTCTCGAACCCCGTCTGGCCCTGATCGCCAACGTGTTCACCGTCAGCACGCTCGCCGATTCCGGCCCAGGCACGCTCCGCCAGGCGCTTCTCGACGCCAACGCGTCGGCGGGCTTCGACGTCGTGGAGTTCACGGTCGCGGGCGTGATTCGCGTGGGGGCCGCGCCGCTGCCGGCGATCACCGAGGGCGTCGCCATCCTCGGCGACACCGCCCCCGGCTATGCGGGCAGGCCCGTCGTGCGGGTCGACTTCCAGAACACCGCCGGCCTGACCCTTGGAGCCGGCTCGGCGTTTTCCCGCGTCCGCGGGCTGTCGCTCGTCGATGCAGCCGGGGCCGGCGTGACGGTCGCCGACGACTCCACGCAGCTCTCCGGCAACTGCATCGGCGTGTGGGGGAACGGCGTCACCGTGGAGCCCAACCGCGGCGACGGCATCCGGGTCGAGGACGGCGTCCGCTTCACGCAGATCGGCATCAACCTCGGGACGATGTTCGAGGTGTCGAACGTGATCAGCGGCAACGCCGGCAACGGGATCACCATCCTCGGCGACGACAACGCCGTCGTCGCCAACACCATCGGCACCGATGCCAGCGGCACGATCCCGCTCGGCAACGGCGGCCACGGCATCTGGATCACCGCCGGGGCGGCGAACAACCTGATCGGCGGCGACGCCACCGGCGGCAACAATCCCACCGCCGGCGTGTTCGTGCGGCCGCCGCAGGGCAACCTGATCTCCGCGAATCGCGGCTGCGGCGTCCGCATCGACGCCGGCGCCACGCTCAATCAGCTCAGCGGCAACTTCATCGGCACGACGGCCTCCGGCAACGCGCCGCTCGGCAACTGGAAGGACGGCGTGGCGATCGTCGATGCCGACCACAACGGGCTCATCGGCACGACGGCTCTCCAAGACCCGTTCGTCTACTACAATGTGCTCTCCGGCAACCTGGGCAACGGCCTGCGGATCACGAACTCCGACCAGACGATCGTCCACGCCAACTTCTGCGGCCTCGGGGCCAACAATGCCACCCGCGTGCCCAACGGCGGCGACGGCATGCTCGTCACGGGCGACTCGTGGCGAATCGAGGCCGGCGGTGAGATCCCCCTCGGCAACGTGATGAGCGGCAACACGCGCTATGGCATCGAGGTCCGCGACACGGCGAGCGGCCTGGTGTCGTTCAACAACTTCGTGGGCCAGACGGCCTTCGGCGGCGCCGCGGCCAACGCGGCAGGTGGCATCCGGATCACGTCGAGCAACCCGCGGTTCGATCCGGCCGTCGCGGCCACCTGGAACCGTATCCGCACCTCGCTGGTCGGCGGCAACTGGGGCAACGGCATCGAGTTCCTGGGCGCCGCTTACGGCGCCGAACTCACCGACACGGCGGTGGGCACGAACTACGACATCGAGGCACCGCTGCCGAACTACGGCCACGGCATCGTGGTCGGCGGCACCGCCAGCCAGATCGCGATTGGCGGGTTCCAGCCCTCGATCCAGAAGGGGGACGGCGGCTTCAGCGTGCACGTGGGAGGCAACCAGGGCTACGGGATCGTCATCCAGGACTCGGCCCACGACAACTACGTGTTCAACACCCGCGTGGGGCTGGGCGTGGGCACGACGATCGACACGGCCTACCGGCTGCCCAACGCCGCGGGTGGAGTCTTCGTCGGCCCGGGCACCGCGAACATCACGATCGGCGGCATTCCCGACGTCACCAAGCCGCTGATCCGCTACGCCGACGAGATCGTGGGCAACAAGGGCAACGGCCTGACGGTGGTGTCGTCGAAGAACCTCGTGCTGCTCGGCTGCACGATCTCGGGCAACACCGCCTCCGGAGTGGTGCTCAACGGAGCGAGCGGCGCGACGCTGGGCGCGGCGACTGCGGCGAACATCATCGCCCGCAACAAGGCCTTCGGGCTGCTGGCCACTGGGTTTCTCGCCGGCACCACGCTGCAGTCTTCCGTGATCACGCAGAACGGATCATCGGGCGTGCGGCTCGTCGCCGCCCGCGGCATCACGCTCGGCGGCTCCCCGCTCCAGGCCAACCTGATCTCGGGCAACAAGCTCTGGGGCATCTTCGCCTCCGGCTGGTGCCAGGGAACGACCCTCGCCGGCAACCTCGTGTCGAACAACACCCCGGGCAACGTCAACACAAAGTCCGCCGCCGGGATCACGCAGCGATAGGCCGCGGTCGCCGCGGGCCGCACCGGTTTCGCCGCGCCCAGTGGTATCTGGCCGATCGCCTCCTCATCGACCCATTCATCGGCCGGTGGCTCAACCCGCTCCGCGGCTCACTCGGCCTGCGGGCGGCTCGAACGCCGCGGCCTCCTCCTCACCCACGTCCCGGCGTAGATCCCGGCCACCATCCCCGCCGTCGCCGGCCCGTTCGCTGAGGTAGTGCTCGAGGTTCGTGTAGCCGTCGGCGGACACGCCGTTGCGATCCTGGGGATTCCGCGGATCGAGGCCCTGCCTGGCCTCCCAGGCGTCGGGCATGCCGTCGCGATCGGTGTCGTCCGGGGCCCGGCCCGCGGCCAGGCGGGACGCGAGGCACCAAAGCCCCGGGAACGGCCGACTGGGAGTCGGTCTGCCCCGAGGCGAGAAAAACACCACAAAAGCGGGTGCGTGGCGTTTCGAGAGACCCGCTCCGGACGCCCGGAACGCTCCTCCCGAGGCTCACGAGTCACTCATCAGCCGGAAGACCGTTGAGGAAGTGCCTTTGACCGGGCTATCCCTGGGTACCGGCGGGATGACGTGATCAACGAGATGGGCGGCGGTCTGCACCAAGCAATTTCAAGGTGATTGACAGCCTTGGAGAGGCGGCGTAGCCTCCGCCGTGGCAGGGCAGATTTCTGCGGTATGTCAGGGCAATCTGGTTCCAAAAATCGGTTTTCAGCCAGAAAAAGAAAAAGGTGTTCAATGAAGAAGAAGATTTCATTCATGAGCGCATTTGCGATAGGCCTCGGGGCCCTGGCGATCGCGTTCAGTTCCACCACTGCCTCCGCCCAGTCGAAGAGCTGGACGCGTGGCGCTGGTCCGACGAATGTGAGCTGGAGCACTTCGGGCAACTGGAGCCCGTCCGGGGCTCCCGCCACCAATGGCACCCAGATCACCTTCAGCAGTGCTGGCAACGCTCCTGGCATCATCAACATCACCGGGTCGACCGTTCGACTCGGGAATTCGACGATCCAGGGCGGCACTTACAACTTCGCGGCGGGCACATTGTTCTTTGGCGGCGCAACGCTAACCAACAACGGCACGGCCTACATCCAAAACCTGTCGATCAACTCAGGCAATATCCTGACGGTCGCCGGGACGGGCGTCACCACCATCAACAACCTCACTTCCAGCAGCACTATCAATGAGGGCATGTTGGCCGTGAAGAGTGCGGTCAATTGGGGTGGCTCGATGACCAACAAGACGGGCGTGGAGGTTGGTGCGGGCGGTACGCTGACCCTCAGCGGCGCTTACATCAACGCCTCGACCACCCTCAGCAACTCCGGTGGTGTGCTGAAAGGCAAGGGTGACGGCACGAACTTCTTCACGACCCTCAACAACGGGTTCGTGATGCAGAACGACGGTGCCACTGCTCCGACGACGACGCTCTTCATCAGTGACGCGACCAACTTCGACAGGGTCATCAGTGAGGATCCCAACGGCGTTGCCGCCGGGGCGACCTTTGCTGGCACCCTGAACGTCGATCTCGGTCTGGTCAATTCGGCTCTGCCGGACAATGCCCAGTTCCCGTTGTTCTCGTTCGACCCGACGGCGAAGATCGGTTCGTTCACGACCGTCAACTTGGCGAACGTGGCGGGTGGCGCCTACGACGGCCTCTCGTTCGCCGGTCAGGGCGGTGGCGTGTGGCAGACTGGCGTGGCCACCAACGGCCAGTACATGGTGTTCAACGAGAACACCGGCTACCTCAGTGTGGTGCCGGAGCCCTCGACGATCGCCTTCGCCGGCATCGTCATCGGCATGGCTGGCTGGTCGGCGCGGAAGAAGCGCCGTCTCGCCAAGGTCCTCGCCAAGAAGTGATCCGGGTTTGATGCGGTTCTCCCTTCTGGGTATCTGACCTGACATCAGATGTTTCGAGCCTGCGGCGGCCTTCGGGCCGCCGCAGGTTTTTTTATGCGCCGCGCCGGCGATCGCGATTGGCGGTCCGCCTTATGCCTGCCGGGGCGCGGCGTGGCTCGATCAACCCGGCCGACCTGGCCGCGGTCACCGAGCGGGTGCGCCGCCGCCTGATCCGCTGGCTCAAGCGCACGCGCCTCCTCGACGCCGAGGCCGCCGCCGACATGCTCGGCTGGGAGCACAGCGGGTTTTCGATCGACGCCAGCGTGCGGATCGCCCTCGTTGACCGCGACGTGCCGAGCTACTTCAAGAGTCTCGAACACCTGCTGCGATACTGCGCGCGGCCGCCGTTTGCGCTCGAGCGGCTTTCCGATCTCGTGCCGCCGCCGCGGAAGCACCGGCATCGGTATCACGGGGTGTTTGCGCCGAATCACCCGCTCAGGCCCGCCGTCACGGCGCTCGCGATCGGCAACATTGGCAAGCGGCACGAGGCCGCGGCGAACGGGCACGCGCGTGACGGGCACGGCACCAGAGGCTGCTGCGACACGAATCACGCGACGCAAAAGCCCCGCTCGCATGACACCTCGCGCATTGCGTGGGCGAAGCTCATGGCGCGGGTGGGGGAGGAGTTTCCGCTCGAGTGCCCGATCTGCGGCGGCGACATCCGGCTGATCACGTTCATCACCGAGCCGGGGCCGATCCGGAAGATCCTCACGCATCTTGGCGAACCGCTCGAGCCTCCGCCGCTCTCGCTCGCTCGTGGACCGCCCACGGACTGGGGCGAGTTCGTGCAGATCCATGACGATCGCGACGTCTTTCAAGCCTCGCCCGACGAACTGCCCGCGATCGACATCCACAACAGGCTCTGAGCGGTGCCGGACGCGACCCACGCATGTCGGGAAACTGCGAACTGGGACGCGGTCTGCGCACACGCGAGAAAAACGCCACCGAAGGGGGTGCGGGGCGTTTCGAGAAAACCGCTCCGGACGCCCGGGCCGCTCCTCCCGAGGCTCACGAGTCGCTCATCGGCCGGAAGACCGTTGAGGAAGTGCCATTGACCGGGCTATC
>JAGWWA010000001.1 GCA_018970605.1 Planctomycetota bacterium
AGTGCTGGTAGGATCATCCTGTTGTGGGGTGGCGGTGCTGTTGCCAGTCCACGACTCGGTCCGGAACCACCCGATGCAAAGGACTCGCGGGCATCGTCGTGCGTGGTGGCGAGCCCGTTGGTCGCGAGCCTTTGATCAGGGGCGTTCCGCCCCATCTCTGTCGCTTGCAAGAGCGAAGCAGACTCAGAGAGAGCCGCAGGCGGGCCATCTCTTCTCCGATCTCTGGATAGGCAGAGGTCGTGGAGGTGTGGGCCACTGCGGCATGGGCTCATCGAGGCGAGGCCAAGCGGTAAGGGCTCGATGCAGAGCCAAGCCGCCTGTAGCGGAGCGGCGCTGGCCTTCGTCCCAATTTGATTCATCGCCAGGGAGTCGTTCGGTGTCTGCGGCCCGTTGCGGCGGGCAGTCTCTCTTGGCGGGTATCCCCCGAGTGCTGGTAGGATCAGTGCGTCGCGGGGTAGAAGGCCAACTCCACGCTACGGTTGTGCCGGAACCACGCGATGCAATGGACTCGATATCGTCCTGCGGTGTAGCGGGGCCAGTGGTCGAGCCATTGATCGCGGCCGTTCGGGGCATCGAGTCTCCCCATGACCGACAAGATCAAGACTTCATTGCTAGGCCGCGAAACACTCGTCCTTGAGTGCAACGGCCAGCAGTTTGATCGGATCGTTCAGATGCTGGAGGCCGAGATAGAGCGACCCATCGGCGTTGTCGATGGCCACAAACTCCACGGCCTGATCATCAGCAATACAGATGCGCCAAAGCCGGGTGTATCGAAACGGCGTTTTAAGGATCGCGTTGCACTGCTCGGCTGCAGCCTAGTGGGCTTTGTCTTGCTGTTTGTGGTCGTCGTCGGAATACTGGCTATTACTGGGGTCACAGCGGGCTGGTGGCGGTAGAGCCCCGAACCACCCAATGCAAAGGACTCGCGGGCATCGTCGTGCGTGACGGCGAGCCCGTTGGTCGCGAGCCTTTGATCAGGGCCGTTATCTTTGATGTCGCAGGTGCCGCACGGTGGGCCGCCCTAAACTCCGGACCGTTGTTGCGTTTGCGCTTGTCGCAGTTCCCGTGTGCGCGGGACTATTGGTGCAGGAGCGGCTCCACGCGGGTCGTGAAGCAGCGGCCGCTATCCGGACTGGAATGAACCGCCCCGAAGTCGTTGGCCTACTCGGGGCCTTATATGACGATTGCCGCCCCGGCCAATACGCCGCCGTTGATGCCACGCTTTTACAGATGGAGAATCGAGAGGCGATCTCTCGCGTAGCGCATTGGCGACTTGCTTTTTCTCGTGATCAACTGTGGGTGGGGTTTGGCGATGACGGCAAAGTGGTGTCGCTTCTCATGGAGTAGCCTGGCAGATAACCACACGCTGGATCAGACGGCGGATAGAATCCAGCGGTGACGCCGAGCCTATGGTCCGCCGCTGATCAGCTTTGGCGTTAGCCTCCCCGAAACTCACCATGCCGACGTGTCGCTGTCCACACTGTGGGTCTGTATTTGAAGCGTCGAGCTCAAGCTTTGCGAAAGACTTCGAGTGCCCAACGTGTGCGCGCTCCTTTGTTCTTGACATCGACCATATCGCTCGCTTTGAGTTTCCCGAGCTATTGGCCATCCGAGTTGTTGAATCAGATGGACGCGACTGGCAGGGCCCTGCCTTGCCAGTCTTGGTTCGTCGTGGTTGTCGACTTCCTCCGCTTCGCACCGATGGGAACGGCTGCGTGAGCGTATCGCGGGAGATGTATGAGCGAGCCACGCAGGAGTGGGTGGCCACCGATCTGATGGGCGCCAAAGGTGATTACAGCTGTGAGCGCTTTATCGAGGTACAAGTTCCCACGATCAGCGAAGGAATCGCCATCGCATCACAACGTGGCAAAAGCGGCTGGCCGATATCGCCGTTGGAGCAATCGCTCTACGGTGACCTTGAGTCGCTTCTGCAGGCTTACGCTTTGCCGCTGGAAGCGGATGTTGGTTCGGCACAAACGACCATCGATCTGGCAACGTCGGCCCCGACTTTCCACGTCACCATTTCGGTCAATCGCGCCAAGCAAGGCTAACCAGGCGTTGGAGCAGACTCGCGATAGTGTCCTGCGGTATGGTGAGTCTATTGGCTGCGAGCTGCTCAACTTTGTCGTTCGCCGAACCAAACCGAGTCTGGATTTGGTTGGGATCAGTACCGTGGGCACCCACGCTGGGCTCTTGAACCAAGATCGGTAGGAACCTACCGAGCGATGATTCGGGCAAAATCTCGCGGATCGTGAACGTCGACAGGAGAGCGTGCGAATCCGGGGCCATCGCGTGTGACGATCACGTCGACGGCGTGAGCAACGGCGGCGGAAATCAGGATGTCGTCCTCAAAATCCGGGCCGCCCCGTTCGACAGCGTCGCGAAGGATGTCACCGGTCACCGCCAATATCTCGAGCGCCTCGAGACAAACCCGAACAGCGTCACGCTCGGCAAGTGCGTCCTCGGCTCGGTTCCTTCTCACGAGGTAGGCGAGAGTGTCGATGTTGCTGGCAAGAGCGCAGCATTGGATCCGACCAGTGCGATTCGCTTCCCAGATCGCCACCGCGTCGGTAAGCCATTCCTCCCGTTTCAGGAAGAGATCGGCAAGGACGTTGACGTCTAGAAGAACCTTCACTGGCCGCCTTGAGCTTCCTTATGCTCGCGGATCCAGAGCCTGACGGTTTCGTCCGAAGGCCCGGGCCCCTGGTGGCCGAATCGGGCTATCACCTCAGCAGCTGTCGGGCCACCAGCGACCTTGATCGCCCCGCTACTTCGCCCCGCGTCGGCGGCCTTCAACCGCTCAATGAGCCGAGCACGAGCATCCGCCGGCCATTCCCGCGTGGTATCCACGATCGCGTTGATGTCTTCCGCCGATGGCCGAATCATGGCTTGTCTCCCGCCCCAGATCATAAACCGGCACGCCGGCCAAGGGCAGCGGAATTGATCGCGGGCGGGCATAGCCGCCCCGGCTCATCCCGTGCCCCCGGCCGCGGTCCTACGCCACGTCCTCTCCGCGTCCGCGTCGGTTCCGAGCCGCTGCCCGGCGGTCGTATTCGAGCCGAACCGTGATTTTGGGCCACGCAGGAGTCGCCTCGCCCGGCAGCGCCGGGATAATCCAACGGTCGGCGTTCAGGAACTCCCAAATGCCGACGTTTGGATCATCGGCCCGAACGCCCTTGCCGCGATCAAGGGCGGCAAAAGCCCGAAGTCCGTCGATCGTGAAGGTGGCGACCATGTCTGGGCTCCGCCGCCCTTCGACCGGCCGGGCCTCGATGACGACGTCGCCCACGAGGGCCTTGAGCACCTGGGCCGCGACGCCGATGTTGCCTTCGAGAAGCTCCCGGAGGTTCCCCAGCGCCACAACCACGTCCTGCTCACGAACCCTCGTCACGCCGGGCCGGCGGCCCGCCCGCTGGAGCTCCTTGAGATGCTCCCGCTTCGCCGCCAACTGTCGGCCCATGTCCTCGGCCTTGGCGATCACCGCGTCGAGGTGCGAGCCGTCCGCCTTCTCGAGCCGTTCGGTCACCCGCTTGAGCTGCCGATCGAGGTTGGTGATCTCCTGCTCGAGCTTCGTCGTCGAGGGGAGCGGCCGGCGAGCGATCTCGGCCAGTCGGGCGTTGACCTCAGCCGTCAGGTCGGTCACGAATCCCTCGGCGAAGATCGCCGCCTTCACCGCCCTGAGCACCGCCTCGTCGATGATCCGCGCCGACTTGTAGCCCCGGTTGGTGCAGCCCTTGATGCCGCTGTTGGCATTGTGGCAGCAGAAGCTCTGGTACTTGCCGACCGATCGGCCGAGGATCATGGGCGTACCGCAGCCGCCGCAGACAGGCCGGATCAGCACCCGCGGATAGAGGTCCGCGCGATAGGTCTTCATCTTCTTGTCCTTCGCCGTGCGGCCGAAGGACTGGGCGGCGAGGTTCAACTTCCCGCGCACCGCTCCGGCTAACTCATCCGAGAGGATCCGCAGGTGCGGCGACTCCCGAACAAGCCATTCCGACTGCGGCAGCTTGACGGTGCGGATCTTGCCCGTCTGACGGTTTTTCTCCTGTCTCGACGTCCGGAACACCTCGCGGCCAATCAGCCGCTCGCGGGCATAGAGCTTGCGGACGCTGTTGTCGGACCACGTCTGCCGGTCGCCGACCCTGTGCTCGTTGAACAGCCGGGCGACCTCGACTGGGCTCTTGCCCTCGTGCGCGATCGACTCCGCGCCGCGTACGATCCACGCGGCCGCCTCGGGGTCCACCTCGGCGCGCTTCTCGACCGTGCCCTTGTGGGTGATCACCGGGCCGCCGTCCGCGTTCGTGACCGTGACCATCCGATACCCGACACCCGGCGGCTGGATGTTGTCGCCGCGACGGAAGGCGTCGTCCATGCCCCGCCGCACCTTCGCCTTGAGCTGGGTGACGAAGGCCTCGTTCATCGACCCGATCACCGGAAGCAGCAGGGCCGAGTGGGGATTGTCACTGTCGAAGCCGTCACTGGCCCCGATGACCCGCACGCCGGTCGCCTCGGCAAGTTCGCCGAGCAGTAGCGACTCGATCGTATTGCGGCTCATGCGGGAGAGTTCGTCGACCACGAACCACGTCACGCCGAAATCGTTGCGACGCTCGAGCATGGTCTTCACGATCGTGTAGCCCCTGCGGCAGGCCAGCGTGCCGCTGACAGCGGCGTCGGCGAGGACGTACTGCCACGGGATGAACACGCCGTCGCGGCGGGCACGATTCAGGACGTTCAGGAGCTGCTGGTCGAGTGACCGGGGGTTCGAGTTCTCGTCGCTGAATCGGAGATACGCGACCCCGAGCGCCTCCCACAGCCGCGGTGTTGCCCCGGGGGCGAAGACCTCGGCTGCCTGGTCGCGGAACCGCCGCTCGAAGTCGTCGGCCATCGCCGCCATGACTGGCTCGGTGGCGGCGGGCACCGCCGGTGTGCCGGCGAGGTCCGGCCAGAGGCGGGCCTGCGTGTCGAGATAGGTGCGTGCCAGATCAACGAGCCCGGGCCGCTCCGGCATGCCGAAGTCAACGCTGCGAACCCGGCCACGGCCGGTCGCGGGGACGGAAGAGGAGGAATGGTCAAACGAAAATGAGCCGGCTCCGCCGGCGTTGGAAATGATGTCCATGAGAGTGACTTTCACGGGGCGAACGCTTGGTTCGCCTCCCGCGAAGGCACAACGGACTGACACCGGGTGCGGGCCCATGGCCCGTCACTTGATCGTCTTTCCGGCCTCCCCCAGCACCACCAGCTTCAGCACCTCTTCCCCGTCGAATTCGACGTATTCCGGGAAGATGGCCAGCGTGGCGATGTCGAGGGAGAACCGGTTATCCTTTGGACAGGGGCAGTCGCCCCGACTTTTCTGCGGCAGCCGGCCTTTTTGCCCAAAGCCCGTTTGGGCCGAACTGGCACTAGGCTTTTCGCTTGCGTCGCAGCGACCCGAGGCCGACGATGCCGATCGCCAGGCCGATCAGCCTGAGGGCGACAGGCTCGGGAACCGCAATGGGTGCCGGTTCGCCGATCTGGAAACCAGCATCAAACGTGGCGGCGCTCGCTGCCGTGCTGAACATGCCGGGCGAGAGTGTCGATCCGCGGCCGAAGGTCACCGAACCCAACACCGTCCCGGAGCCGCCGAGCGTCTGGCCCGAACTCACCGTGTAGCCACCAGTTGCCTGCGTGACGTCGAGCGTCGCGCCGGCATCGATCCTGACGACGGCCGACGAAAGAATCGATCCGTTCGGGCCAAGCGCGAGCGTGCCCCCTTGGACGATCGTGGGCCCCGTGTAGGTGCTGGCCGCGGTCAGCTGCATGGTCCCCTGGCCGGCCTTGGTCAGCCCGCCATTGAGGATCGGGACGGCGACCTGCAGGTCCACCGCCGCGAGGCCGTTGGCCACGGTGATCGTGCGATTGCCGCCGGCGAGATCGATGCGACCGCTCGTGGCCGTGCCGGAACTCGTGCCGATCTTCGCCATGCTGCCGGAGGTGCCGGCAATCGCCAGGTCGCCGCTCAGCGCGAGCGTCGCGGGGGTGGTGCCGCGGCTGAGCGTCAGCGTGTCGAATGCGAGATTCGCATTCCCGGCGGTGAGCGTCCGCGTGGCATCAACGAGCATCGTATGGGCGGAGAGGCTCGCTCCGCCCGAAATCGAGGCCGTCGATGAGATCTGCATCGACATCGGCGTCGACTCCGCCACCGGAACGTAGTTCACGGTCAGGGAACCGCCGTTCATGACGAACGCCTCACGGACGTAGAACTTGCGGATGGTGTGCGTGCCGCTGCTCAGGGTGACGGTGATGTCGGCGGTCGGGCGGTCGAGGATCACGGTGTCGTACTGCCCGGACGTCGGACCGGTGCCGGCGGCGCCCGGGAGTCGCGGGGTGGGCAGGGTCTGCGTGCCGATCGGGGTGAGCTGGCCGGTCGCACTGACCGGTGCGGTGGCGCTCTGCCCGCTGTTCCAGTTGGCAAGCGTGCTCCAGTTACCGCTGGTGTCGTTCCACCAGACGGCCGGAATGAGTTGATCCTCCAGATATTCCGTCCCGCCGTTGAGCACGTTGAAATCAAGATTGCTGTTGCCGCTGTTGAAGCTGGCGAGCCGGCCGGTGCTGGCGTACTGCCAGAAGACCCACGGCTGCGAGTTGCCGTAATCGTCCCACGGGCCGTACAGCGTGGAGAGCGAGTCGTTGGGATTGCCGGTCTGCACGTTGATGGAGTTCGGATCCGTCTGGTTCGGGTAACGGGCGATCCAGAGCTGCGGATAGGCCGGAGCGGTGAGGCTCGGCGGGGCAGCCGCGGGCTGGGCGAGCTGGTTGCGGAGGGTGGCCGACGCGCCCCCCAGCACGTACTGCGCGTAGTTGCCGTTGATGTACATGATCGGGCGAATCCGCATCACGTCGTAGACGCGGTTCGAAAAGTCGAGGGAGTATTGGGCGAGTTCGTTGTCCGTGCGAATGCCGTCGCCCGCCTCCAGGTCGAAGGTCGGGGGCAGGTAGCCCGGCCGCATGAATGCCCCGGCCATCTGGATGAAATGATTGGCTTCATCGACGGCGGTGTTGGCGATGCCGCCGGAGTTGGACGTGGAGGTGATGATGTCCGGCCGGGCAAAGTGATACGAGCCGGCGAACATGCCTGCCGCCGTCGCCCGGTTCATGTTCTGCACGAAGTATGGGTCGTCGTACCGCTGCGACAAGGTGAAGGTCGTATCGTCGTTCGACGGGTAGCCGCCGGCCCGCTTGTCGACGCCCGTCGTCCCGCCGCGGGAGGCCCGCACGAAGACGAACTGCCTGTTTTCAACCGTGCGGATGTTGTTCCACGTCGCCTGGGAGATGCTCCCCTGCCAGGCGGAGACGTCGATCCCCAAGGCCCGATTGCCGGAACTCTGCGCCCGCGCACCGGCCGTGAACACGACGAGCACGAGCGGAACGGCAAGCCATCGGTGCCAGCGGGTCGGCCTCATCACCGGATGATACCGCGGTGCGTGCGACGCTCAAAGGAAATGGCACGCAACCGCGGGGCCTTCTACGGGCCGTTATGGCGCACGGTGGCCCTCCGGCGTCTCCACAGGCCGGCCGCGGCGAGTCCCGCAACCGCCAGCAGACACGTGCTCGGCTCCGGCACCGCCGCGATGCCGCCAAGATCCCGCATGCCGGGCGAGGTGACGAATCCCACGATCGCCGAATAGATGCCCGACGTGGTGTCGACGGTGTACCACTCGCCCGACGTCAGCGCCGGGTTGTCGGGATCCGCCGGGCTGAAGGTGTAATGCTGCCCATAGAGCACCGTGTAGTCCTCGCTGAACGCCAGCTGAAGCCCGACCGGATTCGCGAACGACCGCACGGTCACCGGATTGCTCGAGCCACTCACGAGGCCGGCCATGTCGAGCGTGAAAAACAATCCTCCGGAACTCGGGGTGGTCGATCCGTACAGCTGCCCCGTGCTGCCATTCACCACGATGTCACCGAACATCATCCCCGTCGTGCTGCCATTCACCGTGAGCTGGTATTCGACCGGCGTGCCGCTGAACGACGGCGTGCTTCCCGTGTACGTCAGTGTCGCCTGGTAGAGCACGTTGTTGGCGGTGTTGCCTTTGGCGATGTACCAATAGGAACCGTTGTAGTAGGTGGCATTCTCGGGAGGGAAATCAGGCGTGATCCCGAAGGTCGATCCCGAGGCCACGGTCCCGTTCGTGTTCAAGGCGATGTCGTAGTAGTAGAGATCGCCGTTCGAGCCGAAATAAAACACCTGGTTGCGATCACGGTCGGTGGCGAAGCCGTTTGCCTTCACGCCGTCGGAGAGCGAACTCCCCGTCAACGTGATCGACTCGAGCATCGTGTCGACGAAGTAGATGTTGTTGTCGACGCCGACGCCGAAAATCCGCCCTGGCGGAAAACCGTTGGCCCGTGCCTCGGACGGCCCCAGCCACACCGCAGCCGCCCACACGAGCAGCCACATACCGCACTCACGAATCCGGAACATGTCGCACCTCCCGAGTTGATCGAAAACGCATCGCAACGCTGTCAGTCGCAGGGCCCGATGCGTCCGTTCCGGGGGCTCGCGCTGCACTGTCGGCGGCACGGAAATCAAAGGCAACCGGCGGCGGCCACGGGTTGTGTTTTTCCGCAGGCTGGCTGCTCGGCGCGGTGCAGACACCTGGCCGGGAATGCGACGCGAACGATCCCGCCGCCGCACCACGGCGAACCGCGTGCGGGTCAGCCGGACGCACGAGCGGCAACGGCCGCCACGATCGCTTCTGGAATCCCGGCAAGCGGCACGATCCGATCGACCACCCCGAGGGCCACGGCCGCCCGCGGCATCCCGTAGACCACGCACGTGGCCTCATCCTGGACGATGGTCGTGCCGCCGGCCTGGCGAATCGCCTGCAGGCCGATCGCGCCGTCGCTGCCCATGCCGGTCATGAGCGTCGCCACGACACCCGCCCCCGCGGCCTCGGCCGCCGAGCGAAAGAGCACGTCCACCGCCGGGCGGCAGTGGTGGATCGGCGGCGTCTGGAGGAGACGGGTGCGAAAGCCCGTTCCATGCCGCACCACCGCCAGATGGTGATCGCCGGGTGCGATCACACAGGTGCCCGGCTCGAGCGGCTCGCCATCGCCCGCCTCACGGACGCGAACGCCGCAAATCGCGTTGAGCCGCTCCGCCACGATCCGCGAGAAGTGTGCCGAGATGTGCTGCACGACCAGGATCGGCGGCAGGCCGGTGGGCAACCGCGGCAGGACCGTCCGTAGCGCCTCGACACCACCGGTCGATGCACCGATCACGATCAGGCCTCGCGATCCGAGCCCCGACGCCATCCGCACCGCTCCCCCGCCAGGCCTGGCACTCGTATCAGCCCTGGACGTCCCGTCGGCCCTGTCGGGCGCATCGCCCTGACCCGTCATCTCGACGGCTCGCGGCGGCGAGCGACGCAGCCGCCCACCGGCAGCTGCGGCGGCCTTCACGTGATACGCCAACCGGTCGGCCAGCGCGCCGATCGACATCGTGCCGTCGGGCTTGGCGAGCACGTCGACAGCCCCGGCCTCGACCGCGTCCATCGCGGCCTGCGAGCCCTGCTGGGTGAGCGAACTGACCACGACCACCGGGAGCGGATGGTGCTCCATCAGGATCCGCAGGAAGGTCAGCCCGTCCATCCGTGGCATCTCGAGGTCGAGCGTCACCACGTCGGGATCGAGCCGCTCGATCTTCTCGCGGGCCACGTAGGCGTCGCAGGCAGAGCCCACCACCTCGATCTCGGGATCGTCGGCGAGCGCATCGGTGATCGCCTTGCGTACCAGGGCCGAGTCGTCGACGACGAGCACCCGGATGCGGCGTTCGGGAGCGGCAGCCATCATGCCCGCGCCTCCCGTGGCCGCTGGTAGACACCCGGCGCCACCGACCGAAACCGGTGCCGCAGGCCGAGCAGCCCCTCGGCATGGCCGACGAACAGGTGCCCACCCGGCGCCAGTTGCTCGAAGAGCCGTTCCACGAGGGCCTGCCGCGACTCGACGTCGAAATAGATCATCACGTTGCGGCAGAAGATCACGTCGAATCCCGCAGGCCATGGATAGGCTGCCTGAAACAGGTTGACGTGCTCGACCTTCACCCGTCGCCGCAGCGCCGGCTTCACGCGGTAGAAGCCGTCCCACTCGCCAAAGCCGCGACGGAAGTATCGCGGCAGCAGGGCCGGATCCGGGATCTTTACGGCAGACGACTCGTAAATCGCCCGTCGGCAGCGGTCGAGCATCCGCCGCGAGATGTCGGAGGCGGTGAGCGTCCACGCCTCCGCGCCCGCATCGCCGAAGTGCTCAGCCAGCACGATCGCCAGCGAGTAGGCCTCCTCCCCCGACGCAGCCGCCGCGCACCACACCCGCACCGGACGACCGGTCGCGCGGGGCAGCACCTGAAGGGCCAGGTGCTCGAAGTGCTCAGACTCGCGAAAGAACTGCGTGTGGTTGGTCGAGATCAGGTCGATCACCGCCCCGACCTCATCCTCGCCCGCAGGCGAGCCGAGCAACTGGCAGTAGGCGTCGAAGCTGTCGCAGCCGATGGCCCGCAGCTGCCCGCCGAGCCGTCCGGACACGAAGGCCTGCTTGTCGGGCCCAAGCCGGATGCGGCTGCGGCGATAGACGAGGTCCGCGAGAAAGGCATACGCCGCCGCCGACAGCTGGGGTTCAGAGAGGGTCATGATCGACAGCACGGCGAGGCGGGAAGTGGACTGGTTCAGAAGTCGCGGAAGTGACGGTCATCGGCGTCTTCGCCCCGCACATCGTCGCCGGGCATCGGGATGCGCGGGGCTGCGGGCCGGGGTCCAGCAGCCGGCCGCGTCGCCGGAGCGAGGACTGCCGCCGGAGCCCGAGCTGGAACCCGGGCTGGAACCCGAGCTGGAACGTGGGACAACCGCGCCGGGCGGGCCGCCCTCGCCTCCAGGACCGGGCGGGCGGGCGGGCGGGCCATCCCGCGGCGGCCGGTCACCAGCGATCGCAGCCGGGCCACGCTCTCCTGCATCACCCCCGCCTGGCTGCTCAGCTGCGTGGCGGCGCTGGCCCCATGACCCGCCCGCGAGGCGTTTTCCTGCGTGACCCGGTCGAGCTGCGTCATCGCGGCGCCGATCTGCTTGATGCCCTGAGACTGTTCGCGGGCGGCGGTGGCGATCTCCGCCACGAGTCGGTCGGCGGCCGTCACCTTGCCGGCGATCTCGCCGAGCGACACTCCCACGCGGTCGCAGCTGTCGGCGCCGTGCCGGCTCGACGCGATCGCCGCCTCGATCTTCTCGGCCGTCTCGCGGGCCGCGGCGGCGCTCCGCTGGGCCAGCGACCGCACCTCGTCGGCCACGACCGCAAAGCCGGCCCCCGCCTCGCCGGCCCGGGCGGCCTCGACGGCGGCATTGAGCGCCAGGATGTTGGTCTGGAAGGCGATCTCGTCGATGTCCTTGACGATCTTCGCCACCTCGGCGCTCGAGGCCTCGATGGCGGTCATCGCCGCGTTCATGTCGGTCATCGTGCGTGCGCCCGCCTCGGCGGCGTCGCGGGCCTCCGCCGCCAGATCCTTGGCCTGGGCCGCGTTGTCGGCGGTGCTGCGGATCATCGCCGACATCTCTTCGAGCGACGCGCTCGTCTCGGCCACCGCCGCGCCCTGCTCGCTGCTGCCGGTGGCAAGGTCGCCGCTCACCGTCGCCAGCGCGGCGGCGGCGGTCGCCGTCTGGGTGGCGCTGTTGTCGAGCGAATCTGAGATCGCTCGCAGCGAGCGGATCGTGGATCGCACGATGCCGGTGGCCAGCAGGCCGGCGATGATCAGCGCCAGCGCCGCCGCCGAGGAGATCGCGAAAAAACTCATCCGCACCTTGGCCCTGGCCGACTCGGCCTGCTCCGCGGCCACGTCCACGTTGTATTCGATGGTCTTGTTGAATCGCTCCGTGCAATCCCGATCGACCACGTCCATCCGGTCGCGGAGGAGGCCGGTCGCCTCGGTGAACTTTCCCGCGCCGATCAGGGCCAAGACCTCGTCGGCCGCCGCGAACAGTTCGCCGCGTGAGGAAACCGCCGCCTCGAACAGCGACCGTTCCCGCGCATCGACAACGAGCGCCGGATACCGGCCACAGAGGCTGTCTCCGTCCCGTTTGATCGACGCATAGGCCGCCGCCGCGGCCGCCATGGCCTTCGGATCGCTGGCGGCGTCGATGACCAGCTGGCGGATGGTGCGGCGGGCCGCGACGTTGCTTTGAACGATCCGGTTGAGCGCGACGATCGACGGGACCGTGTTGGTCGCCATCACCCGCACGCTCGCGTTCATCCCCACCAGCTCCCGCAGGCTCAGCCCGGCCACGAGCAGCGTGATCAGCAACAGGGCGATGAATCCGCCGATGATGCGGCCGGGAATGGTCCAGGTGTTCATGGGATTGGGCTGGCCGGGGAGAGGGGTGGATCGCAGGACTGGAACGCAGGCGTGATTACGAAACGGTGGGCGGCTTGTCGGCCGACGGCATCTCGAGCGCCGCAGTTTCCGCGGCGGAGATCAGGTCGAGGTCCACGAGCACCTTCACCCCGGACGCCGCCTTCGCCATGCCGGTGATGAACCGGGCGTCGACCGCGCCGCCGAAGTCGGGGGGCGGCTCGATGTCGGCGGCGGTGAAGTGGGCCACCTCCTCCACGCCATCGACGATCACCCCGTAGGGCCTCGTGCCCCCGGCCGCCGAAGCGACCTGCGTGACCACGATGCAGGTGCGGTCGTGCTCCTCGGCCGCCGGCAGCCCGAATCGCAGCCGCAGGTCGATCAGGGGGATCACCTTGCCCCGCAGATTGATCACGCCGCGGACGTGCGGAGGCATCGTGGCCACGGGGGTGATCGGGCACAGCCGGATGATCTCGCGGACCGCCATCACGGGCACGCCGTACGACTCCTGGCCGAGCGTGAAGGTGAGGTACTTCCCGGGGGCGGCGATCGCCGGGCCGGTGGAGGTCGTGGGGAGGGTGGTCATATCGGTGGTCGGCGGTTCAGGCTGCCGTCTCCGCGGTGTGGTTCCGAATGCGAACGAGGGCGGTGGTGTCGAGAATCAGCCCCACCCGGCCGTCGGCGAGAATGGCAGCGCCGGCAAAGCCGCGGCCCGGCGGAAACGTCTCGCCGAGGCTCTTGATCACCACCTCCTGCTTGCCGATCAGTGAATCAACGAGCAGGCAGCGGGTTTCCTGGCCGGCCTCGGCAACGATGACGATGCCCTCGCTGGGATCGGTGAACGCCGACTGGATCCCGAAGTGGCGATCGAGGCGCAGCAGCGGGACGAGGCGGCCGCGGACGGTGACGAGTTCGCCCCGACCCTGCACGGTGCTGACGGCTCCCGGCTGCGGCCGAAACGACTCGCGAACCGACAGCGTAGGGATCACGAACCGCTGGTCACCCACCGCCACGAGCAGCCCCTCGATGATCGCGAGCGTGAGCGGCATGAACACGGTGAACGTGGTGCCGCGGCCGGGCGTCGAGGAGATCTCGACCTTGCCGCGGATCCGCTCGATGTTGCGGCGGACCACGTCCATGCCCACCCCGCGGCCCGACACGTCGCTGATCCGCTCGGCGGTCGAGAAGCCCGGGGCGAAGATCAGATCGAGCACTTCGCGGTCGCTGAGATGCTCGTCGGCACGGATCAGTCCGCGTTCCACCCCCTTGCGCCGGATCCGGGCCGGGTCGAGGCCGCGGCCGTCGTCCGTGACTTCGACCACCACGAAGCCTCCCTGGTGATAGGCCCGCAGCGTGATGGTGCCGCCCGCCGGCTTGCCGGCGGCGAGCCGCTCGGCGGGAGACTCGATCCCGTGGTCGGCCGAGTTGCGGATCATGTGGACCAGCGGATCGCCGATCTCCTCGATCACCGAGCGGTCGAGTTCCGTCTCCTCGCCGTCGAGGACGAGCCTGATCTCCTTGCCGAGTTGGACGGCGATGTCGCGAACCAGCCGGCCCATCTTCTGGAAGGTGCCGCGAATCGGCACCATCCGCAGCGCCGTCGCCGTCCTCTGGAGCTCCGAGCAGATGCTCCGCAGCTGGGCCAGCGAACGGGCGAGCTGCTCGTCGGCGGCGCCGGACACCGCCGGATTCTGGGTGACCATCGACTGGGCGATGACCAGTTCGCCGACCAGGTCGATGAGCCCGTCGAGTTTGCCGGTATCGACTCGCACGGAGCCGCTCGCGACGGCTTGCCGCACTGCGGTCGCAGGTCCTGCAGACGGTGGCGTCGGAGCGACGGCGACCGCAGCGTCTGGGATCGGTTCTGTCGCCGACACGATCGACGAAAGTTCCACCGGCATCGGTTCGGCCGGCGTCATCGGTTCGGCTGGCGGCATCGGCTTGGCCGCACCGCGGGAGGCGGCGGGCGGCGGAGCGACGTCGCGGCGCGCCAGCACCGCCTGCACCGCGTCGATCACCGCAGGCACGGGCAGCGCCACGCTGTCGGCGGTCTGCCGGCCCCCGAGCCGATCGGAGACGGCGGCGACGTAGCGGCTGAACAGGTCGGCACCGGCGAGGACGACGTCGATCTCGGGCCGGCCGATCCGCAGCTGGCCACGACGGGCCGAGTCGAGGAGGGATTCCAGCTCGTGGGCCACCCGCTGGAGCACCACCAGCTTCAGCATGCCCGCGTTGCCCTTGAACGTGTGAAAGGCGCGGAAGACGGTGTTGAGTGTTTCGGGATCGTCGGGCCGCTCTTCCAGCACGAGCACGCCCTGCTCGATGTCGCGAAGAAAGTCTTCGCAGTCGGTGCAGAACAGCTGCATCATGTCGGCATCGATGCCGCCCGGCAGCAGCGGCACCGCCTGCTCCTCACCCGCTCCGCGAGGCGGCGCCGGCCGTGGCGAAGGCTCGGTCCGCGGCAGATCCGCCGGCCAGACCGGCAGCGGCCGCCCGCGTTCCCAGGCCGTGACCGCCTGCTCCATCCAGCCATGCCAGATGGCAAACCGCCCGCGGGCCTCCGCCGACAGCGGCCCCTGGCCGCCACTCGTCCACTCACGGGCGAGGCTGAGCGCTGCGGCAAGCCCGGCCGGGCAGCCCGCGGAAGCCGTCGCGGCCGCCGCAACGAGGTCTGACAATGGCGCCGCCGGACGATCGGGCATCATCTCGACCGTCGCGAGTTCGAGCCCGATCTGCTGGAGCTGCTGACGGAGTGCGTCGGGAGAGGCTGCCACGGACGTATCCTGATCCTGCATCGCGGGGGAACGGCTCCCGCAACCGCCAATCCTAGCTTCGCCACCGCGGCCCGTGCCGGGGATGGATTTCGTGGCCTCACGACCGTCATCATCGGCATGACCGGGGGGAGGATATCGCGAACTACACTCGCAGAGGCTTCGATCCCACATCCCGCCGGCGTGCCGGCGGCACTGCCATGAACGCAATGCAACGACTGCGGCTCACCCTGCTCGGCCCCCTGGTCATCCTCGCGGTCCTGGCTGCGCTGGCCTACGTCAATCAGGCGGCGCTCAACACCGCGCAGAACAACCGGTTCCATTCGCTCCGGCTGGCGCACGACCTTCGGCAGAGTTCCGACGAACTCACGCGCCTGGCCCGCACGTACTGCGTCACGGGCAATCCCGACTTCGAACAGCAGTATTGGCACGTTCTCGACGTCCGCAACGGCGTCGCAGCCCGGCACGACGGCCGCACGGTCGCGCTCCGAACGCTGATGGAACGGCAGGGCTTCACCACCGCCGAACTCGGCAAGCTCACCGAGGCCGAAGACAACTCCAACGCGCTGGTGACCACCGAGACGATCGCGATGAACGCGATGAAGGGCCGTTTCGCCGACGGCCGCGGTGGCTACACCAAGGAAGGCCAGCCCGATCCCGACATGGCCCGCCGGATCATGCACGACGAGCAATACCACCGCGACAAGGATCTGATCATGCGGCCGATCGACGAGTTCGAGGAGATGCTCGACGACCGCACCGAGTCCGCCGCCGCTGCCGCCGGCCGTCGCAGCAACCTGCTCGCCCTGCTCGTGACCTCGGTGGCCGGCCTCGCGGCGGTGATCGGCTGGCTGAGCATCGCACATCACACGCGCACGCTGCAGACGGCCGTGAGCCATCTCACGGCGACGGCCGAGGGAGTGGACATCGGCTCGGCCCAGGTGGCGGCGACGAGTCGGACGCTCGCGCAGGGCGCCTCCGAGCAGGTCGCCGCCGTCGGCGAGATCGCCTCGGCCACCCGCGAGGCCGGCGCCCTGGCCACCGACAACGTCCGTCGCACGGGGGCGGCGGGCGATCTGGTGAGCCGCGAGCGGCAGGAGTTTGCGGGCTCCACCGCCCTGCTCGACGAGATGGTGGCGGCGATGGCGGCCATCGACGACGCGGGAGGGCGGATCTCGAAGATCAACAAGACGATCGACGAGATCGCGTTTCAGACCAACATCCTCGCGCTCAACGCCGCCGTGGAGGCAGCGCGGGCCGGCGAGGCGGGCCAGGGCTTCGCGGTGGTCGCCGACGAGGTCCGCAGCCTCGCCCAGCGGAGCGCCGTGGCGGCCCGCGAGACGGCGACGCTGATCCAGACCTCCATCGCCCGGTCGCAGGCCGGCCGCGAGAAGGTGGCCGCGGTGGCGAAGGCGATCGGGAGCCTCGCGGAGCGGTCGGCCGACATGGGCACTCTGGTGGACGAGGTTCGGGCGGGCAGCGACGACCAACACCGGGCGCTCGACCGCATCGGCGCGTCGCTCGGCCAGATCGAAAACACCTCCCAGCAGGCGGCCGCGGCGGCCGAGGAAGGCTCGGCGGCCGCGGAGGAACTCTCGGCGCAGGCCCGCGGCCTCGTGGACGTCGTGGCGACGCTCGGGCGGATGGTGGGCAGCCGCACGAACGTGTGAGGGCTACCGCCGCGACCGGCCCCTGGCGAGGATCAACGCGGCCATGCCGAGGCCGCTGATCACCGCGATCGACGCGGGTTCCGGCACGATGGTGAGCGTGACGGAAGTCACGTCCATCGTGGGGTTGAGCGACGAAGGACTTGCGCTCGCCGTACGGTACCCAAAGGCAAACGCGTTGTAGGTCGTCGTCAGCGGTGTCGCAGCGGTGCCCGACTGTGTCCACAGGGGCGAGCCCACGGCCGAACTCCCGGAGTAAAGACTCGAAGCAAACGTCTGACTGCCGCCGGCGTTCAGTGTCACCAGCATCTGGTAGGTATACGTGTTGCCATTCGTGAGCGGCGAAAGCGTCGAAGCCGTTGAGGCCAAGTTCGAGCCTGTCGGATTGTTGAAGGTTCCGCCGCTGGCGCCGTTGGCCAACACCTCCTGATTGGCGGACGTTGTGCCGGCCCCTGATTGAAGCGGCCGGGTGTACATCTGGCTGTTCGACGTACCTGTGCCGGCGATCGCGGAGCCGATCCTGCTGACGTATCCCTTCCAGTTGGCCGCGTTGCCCGTGGCATATGGAGAACTGGCGGTCGTGTTGAGGCCGCTATTATTGAGCGTGATGGGCGTTGAACCGCCCTTGTTATAGAGCCCGAAGAAGAGATACGAGCCCACGCTGGGCGTGGCTGTTCCGGTCGAGTACGCCAGCAGATCATTCGTATTGACGAAGGTCACCGTGTAGCCGAGCACGTCGCCCGGATTGGTCAGCGTGGCGTCGGGGGTGGTGGCCTCGGTCTCGAGGACGCCTGAGTTGGTGGCGGCGTTGAGCCGAAGCCGCAGGGTCCCAGAGCTGAGGGTGGGACCGGTGGTCGCGGCCTTGGTACTGAGGATCGTGTAGCCGGTCGATGCTGAGGTAGGCGTCGGGTACGAACCCGGATTCAGTGTGCTGCCGTTGGTGAACGTGTCGGTGAAGATGGTGGCGGCGGATGCCGCGGTGGAAACCACCATCACCAGTGCTGTCGCCAGCGACCCTCGCGTCAGTGTTTGGATCATGAGTCTCCCTGCCTTTCTGCAACGACGATTTCGGTCACCGACAAGCGGCCGAAAAGACTTCCGCCCAATCCCCTGCACTCATTTCGAAGTTTACACCCGCACTCGCCACGACCAATGCATGGTTGTGCAGGAACAGTTCAATAACCTGCATCGTCGATGACGGACGCCACCGCTCACTTCGCCTTGTACTCGCCGCTCAACGCCGGCGCATCCAGGCCGGTCACCGTGGCGTGGAACGACTGGAGCGGCAGGCCGGCCTGCGGCCGAATCTCGCAGCCGTCGAGGGCGGCGGTGGCATAAAACACGACGCCTCCCTGGAGCACCGTGGCCTTCAGGCCCCGGATCGTGAGCCGCTCGATCGGATGATTCGGCATGCCGTAGATCAGCGGACCGTTCCTGCAATCGATCAGCGTGACGTTCTCGATCAGGATGTCGGAATACCGCGGGACGTTTGCGCCCGTCCCCGGCTGGGCGTCGGCGGGGTTTTTCGGCCACTTCGGATAGTAGCTCGTGATCACGATGGGATACCGCACCCCCGTCATCGTGAGATTGCGGTAGGTCACGTTCTTCACCTCGCCGCCCCGACTCTCCTCCGACTTGATCCGGATGCCGTTGACGGTCTTGTCGAAGGTGATGTTCTCGACGGTGATGCCTCGGAGGCCGGCGGACGTGTAGCTGCCGATGGAGACACCGTGGCCGAACCCAAACGTGCAGTCGCGGACGACGACGTTCTCCGTCACGTTCTCCTCCACGGGATCGCCGCTCGACACCAGGGCCACGTTGTCGTCACCGGTGCTGATCGTGCAGCTCGTGATCAGCACGTTCTTGGTCCGCCCGAGGTTGATGGCGTCGGTGTTCGGTGACTCGTCGGGTGCCGTCATCGTCAGCCCGCGGAAGGTGAGATCGCGGCAGTCGCGAAAGCTGCAGTGCGAGTTGGGCGGATTCACGCTCGTGAAGCCCTCGAGCGCCACCCGTCGGCATTTCGAAACGTAGATCGCCTGCGGCCGGGCAAACTCCTTCTCCCGTTTCTCGGCCTTGAGCCTCAGAAACTCGTCCCACCAGGGCTGCCCCTGGCCGTCGATCGTGCCCGGGCCGCTGACCCGCACGTCCTCGATGCCCTCGGCGGCGAGGAACTTGAGAAACACGTTCGAGCCCTTCGGGTAGTCTTCGAACCGCTGGCTCATGAGGAGCACGGCGTCCTTCTCGAGATGCAGGTCGATCCGGCTGCGGAGGGCGATCGGCCCGCTCAGGAACCGCCCGGCCGGAACGACCACGCGGCCCCCACCCGCGGCGGCCGCGGCGTCGATCGCCTTCTGGATGGCGGCGGTGCAGTCGGCGGCGCCGTCGGCCTGTGCGCCATGATCGAGGATCGACACGACACGATCCGGGATCGATGGCACGGCGACCGGTCCCGGGTCGCCACGGCCGGTTCGCGCCGACACCAGGCCGGCGGCGAGGAGCACGGCAGCACCGAACCACGCTCTCGATCGTCGGCCCGCCATGCGACCCTCCCCGTTTCCTACTTGGCCCGCTCGATGGTCACGCCGATCAGCCGCACGTCGCCGCCACGGAGATCCGGGGCGGCCGTCGCGCCGCGGAACGTGCAGTCGCGGATCACGATGTCGTCGACCGTGGAATTCGGAATCGGCCGGATCGCGATCACCTGGCCGCTCTGCTCGGCGGTGACCCGCTCGATGGTGACGCCACGAAGCACCGGATGATGCTCGCCCTTCGCCCCCTCCTCGTAGTCGAACTCCACGCACAGCACCTCCTTGCCCACCTGACCGATCTGCACGTCACGGATGCGGACGTTTTCGAGCAGACCGCCGCGAACGGCGTTCGACTTGAAGCGGAAGGCGCGATCGAGATCGGGGCTGTCCATCCGGCAGTCGGAGACGAAGACGTTGCGGACTCCCCCCGAAATCTCGCTGCCGAGCGTCACGCCGCCGTGTCCGTCCTTGAAGCTGCAGCGGCGGATCACGATATTTTCCGAGGGCACGCCGATTCGCCGGCCGTCGTCGTTACGGCCGCTCTTGATGGCGATGCAGTCGTCGCCGGTCTCGAAGAGACAGTCCTCGATGAGCACGTCGCGGCAGCTCTCGGGATTGCAGCCGTCGTTGTTGGGCCCGAGCGTCTTCGCCGTCACCGCCCGCACGGTGACGTTGGTGCACAGCACCGGATGCACCTCCCACATCGGCGAGTTGACGAGGGTGACGCCCTCGATGAGGACGTTGGCACAGCGGTAGGGCTGGATGAAGTTCGGCCGCAGGAAATGGCCGTCGCCGAACACCCGCTGTTCCGGGGGCGTGCCGGCCGCGACCATTTCCACGAGCGCGTCGCGATCGGCCTTCTGCTGAACAACGCCCTTTCGGGCCTTGTCGGCCTTGTTGCACCACGCCCACCAGGTATCCCAGGTGGCGGAACCGTCGAGGATGCCGCCGCCGGTGACGGCGACGTTCGTTTCGCCGGCGGCATAGATGAGCGCGGAATAGTTGCGGCACTCCATGCCTTCCCAGTGCGTGGTCACCACGGGCAGATACCGTTTCGGGTCGGGGTCGAAGACGAGCGTGGCCCCGTCGGCCACGTGAAGATTGACATTGCTCGCCAGCCGGACGCCGCCGGTCCGCCAGCGTCCGGCCGGCACGACGACGCGGCCGCCACCGGCCTCCGTGCAGGCGGCGATGGCCTTCGCGATCGCCGTCGAGGCATCGCCATCAGCCACGGCTCCGAAGTCGGTGATCGGAAAGTCCCGGTCGGGAAACCGTGGCGCCGCGATCCTCGCGAGGATCGCGACCTCCTCGGCCGATGGCTCAACCTCGCCAGCCATGACGGCCAGACCGCCGGCGAGCATCGCTGCCAGAAACGCACATGAAATCATCAAACCCCCCAGACGAAAAACGCGGCGACGAACCGCCCTCACCGGAGACCGATACCGATTGCACGGGATCCCGATGAATCTACATCGTGGCGGGTTCGCGACCGGCGAAGAACCCCGGGTTTTCAAAGCGATTTGCAGAAAAGTGAAGTTCGGCAACCGTTCTCGGCACGGTATCCTGCAAGCGTGGTGGCTTGCTCCTGCCGGGGGATTCCTGTCGTGTGCCGGTTTGCGCCGCTCGTGTTGCTGCTCCTGGTCGGCCGCGTCGCCGCCGCCGAGGTCGATGCTGCGCGGATTGCCGGCCTGGAGGCGGAAGCCGCGAAGCCCTGGCGGGACTACCTCCAAAGGTCTGAACGGCTGGCGGCGAAGGACGCGGACACCTTGCGGGCCGAACTGATCGCGGCGGGCCTGGCGACATCCACGAAGGCCCCCGGTGGCGGTGATTTCCGCCTGCCCGACGAGGATGACCGCGCCTGGTATGCGGGAGACGAGGCCGCCCGGCTCGCCGATGCGATCATCACCTTCCAGACACCCTCCGGCGGCTGGTCGAAGCACATCGGCTACAGCAAGGGGCCGCGGCGGCCCGGCATGCAGTGGACCTCGCAGAGCGACCCCGGAAAATCGCCTCACTATCAGGCGACGTTCGACAACGCTGCGACCATCCGCGAGATCCAGTTCCTGGCAGCCGTTTGGGAGGCCACGCGGCGAGACGACTGCCGCAGCGCCGCCCTCCGCGGACTCGACTTCATCCTCGACGCCCAGTTTCCCAACGGGGGCTGGCCTCAGGTCTTTCCGCTCGAGGGTGGCTATCACGACAACATCACGTTCAATGACAACGCGATGACGAACGTCCTCTCCGTCGTTCAGGCGGCGGCGGGCGAAACACCGCGGTATGCCTTTGTGGACGACGAGCGGAAGCGGCGGTTGGCCGGCGCGTTCGATCGCGGCGTGGCGTGCGTGATGGCGGCGCAGATCACGCTCGACGGCCGCAAGACCGTCTGGTGCGGCCAGCACGACCCCCTCACGCTGGAACCGGCGCAGGCCCGCGCCTACGAACCGGCGTCGCTCAGCGGCGTGGAGAGCGCCCACCTCGTCAAGTTCCTGATGGGCATCCCGCACCCGTCGCCCGATGTGATCGCGAGCATCGAGGCGGCGCTTGCCTGGCTCGAGGCGGCGCAGGTGAAGGGGCTCGCCAGGGTGAAGCGGGACGGCCGCACCATCTACGTCGCCGATGCCTCGTCGAGCGACATCTACTGGGCGCGGTTCTACGACCTCGACACCGGCAAGCCGATGTTTCCCGGCAAAGACGGGATCGTGTACGGGTCGTTCGAAGAGATGGCCGCCGCCAACGACAAGCTGGGCTACGACTACTACTCGACCCAACCCGGCAGCATCGTCCGCACCAGCCAGAAGAAATGGCGGAAGCGGCTCGAGGAATCACGCTAGCCACACGCCCCTCGGGAAAACTCGTCATGAACGCTTCGCCGGCCCCGCGTCTCCGTGGCTTCACCCTCGTGGAGCTGCTGGTGGTCATCGCGATCATCGCCACGCTGATCGGCCTGTTGCTCCCGGCGGTGCAGACGGCCCGCGAGGCGGCTCGGCGGATGCAGTGCGCGAACAACCTCAAGCAGCTCGGCCTCGGCGTTGCCAACTACGCGTCTGCAAAAAAACGATTCCCACCCGGCACCGGTTACGAGGCCGGTGTCACGCCGCAGGGAAGCGGTTGGGGTGCCGCGACGTTCGGCTGGGGCACGATGATCCTGCCATTCGCCGAATCGAACGACGTCTACTCACAGTTCAACTCCATCGCGAGCGGCACCGTCAAGTTTCCTCACTATGACTGGGAGAAGACCGCCGCCGCCGCGGCTGTCGCCAAGAACGCGATCTCCGCCTTCATGTGCCCTTCGGACGTCATGGGGCCGCTCAACGTGACCTCCAATCGCGCCACCGGCACCGACCCGCAGAGCGGCAAGGATCCATATGGCAAGTCGAACTACGTCGGGGTCGCCGGCTACAGCGGTGCCGAAGACGCCTTGGCCGCCCAAAACGGCACGCTCGCCTTCCGGCCCGTTCCCCCGAGCGATCCCGACGCGGAGATCGCGCGACGCCGCGGCGTCTTCGGCGGCGGCTCCAAGACGAAGATCTCCGATGTCGTCGACGGCACCTCGAAAACGCTCATGCTGGTCGAGCGCGACGGCAGCAACGTGCAGCGGGAGAACTACCTGGATGGCCTCGGCAAGGATGGCTCCTGGTGGGCCGGGTCGATCCGTCTCGGCTGGCCGAAGACCCACCTCACCAACGTGAACGCCAACGCCACCTGGCTGATCAACGGCACCTACCGTTACGGCACCGGCAGCCTGCACACGGGCGACGGCACCAACGCCGTGTTCGCCGACGGCCACGTGCAGTGGATCAGCGACAACATCGACGGGGCCACCTGGGAAACGCTCGGCGGCATCGCCGACGGCGGCGTCGATCGCAACGGCAACCAGGCGGGGACCTACTGATGTCCGCATGGCGATCCCCCAGCCACCGATTCGCGGTGGCGATGCTTCTCGCGGCCGTCGCCACCGGATGCTCCTCGAAGATCCGGCTTGCCGAAGTCGGCGGCACCGTCACCAAGGCGGGCAAGCCGCAGAAGAACGTCTGGGTGCAGTTCGCACCGGCGAAGGGGGGCAGGCCCGCCGAAGGCCGCACCAACGGCGAGGGCCGCTACAAACTCGACTACGCCCGCGGCCGGCAGGGCGCCCCACTCGGCACGCACCGGGTGACCGTGATGACCGGCGGCGACGTCGACAGCGAGGGAAACGAGGTCACGCCGCGAAAGGTGGCCTTCAAGGGTGAGTTCGAGGTGAAGGGGGGCGAGAACTCGATCGCCATCGAGATTCCGTAGCCGTAGTTCGACGACGACTGCTGTCAGTCGTCGAGGGCCACCCACCGACCTCGCCGGGCTTCGCGTCGGTATTCGGCGGGTGTCTTGCCGCAGGCCTTCTTGAAGGCGACGAAGAACGTGTTGAGGCTCGGATAGCCGCTGCGCTTGGCGACCAGTTCGACCTTGAGATCGGTCTCGGCCAGAAACTTCCGCGCCATCTCGATCCGGGCGGCCCGGATGTGGCCGCCGGGAGTCCGGCCCATCTGATCGATGAACGCCTGATGGAGCCCACGGCGAGACATGCCGGCTGCCTCGGCCACGTCATCGACGCTGAACGACTGGGCGAGACGCTCGCCGATGAAGCGGAGCGCCCGCTGGATGCCGCCGTGCTGCACGGAGGTCACCTCGGTGCTGTGACGGGTGATGATCCGGGCGGAGTCGACGAGCAGCGGCTTGGCCGGCGGCCGCGCCCCCGACATCAGGCTGTCGAGCAGGGCGGCCCCCCGATAGCCGAGTTCCTCGTAGTTGGGGTCGATCGTGGTGATCGAGCGAAGGTTGGCCTGGCCGACGAGGAGGTCGTCCTCCCAGCCGATGATCGCCACGTCGTCCGGGATGCGAAGACCGGCCGACTCGCAGGCCTCGAGGACCTCGAGCGCGTGCGCCCCGTTGGCGGTGAAGATGGCCACCGGCTTGGCCGACGCGAGGATCTCCCGCTCGAGCCACTTCTGCCGGGCCGACCAGACAGACCGGTCGCGGCGCGTGGCCTTCACCAGGTGCCCCTTCAGCCAGGTGCAGGCAAATCCCGCCTGCTCGAGTTCCGCGACGAACGACGCGCCGCGGGCCTCGTAGGTCCAGTTGTCGGAGAAACTGTAGTAAAGGAAGGTGCGGAAGCCGCGGTCGAGAAAGTGCTGCGCCGCCAGCCTGCCGGTCATGGCGTGGTCGAACACGACCCGCGGCCGGGGATGCTTCCGCCGCAGGCTGAAGTCCACCACCGGGATGCGGTGCGCGAGGACGAAGGTCGCGAGTTCATCCTTGCCGGCGAGCCAGGCGAGGATGCCGTCGCCCTGCCAGTCATGGGGGATCACGAACTCCTGAGTGATGCTCGCCGACGAGAGGTGCCAGTGATGCTCGGCGGCATACGCGCCGATGCCCTGAATGAGCCGGTGGTCGCACCAGCCCAGCGCGAGGAGCACGTTCTTTCGCTTCTTCACGGGATCGTCCCCGCGGGCGACCTGCCTGAGCCACCCGCCTGAATCGGTAGAATACACTCCGTTTTCTGCACTCACCGGCCTCTGCCGAAATCAGGAGTGAACAGGCAGAAGAATGTAGTCGTGGTGACCGTCTCTCACCCGTAGTCTGAATGGACAGGGGCTGGTTTATTGGGCCGTTCCGGCCGATGCAGCCCTGAGGAGGGTTCATGGGGCACGTCGGCCGAGCACTCGTGGCCGCCGCCATCGCGCTGGCGGCCGGGCCCGTCGCCGCCCAGTCGATCCCCGCCTTCCCCGGCGCCGAGGGAGCCGGCGCCGCCGCCGTCGGGGGCCGCGGGGGCGACGTCTACTTCGTGACCAGCCTCCTCGACACCAACACCGCGGGCACGCTCCGCTACGGCATCTCCACGGCGCCGTCCACCGGCCGCACGATCCTGTTTCGCACGGGCGGCACGATCTATCTCCAGAGCACGCTCGACATCAACAAGCCGAAGATCACCCTCGCCGGCCAGTCGGCCCCCGGCGGCGGCATCACTCTCGCCTACCGGCAGACCCAGGTCTCGGGCGTCAGCGACGTCGTGATCCGCAATCTCCGCTTCCGGCCGGGCAACTCCGTCACCCTCGCAATGGCCGGCTCGGCCTCCCCCTACGAGCCCGACGCCCTGCACGTCGAGGGCGTAAACCGCGTGATGGTCGATCACGTAAGCGCCAGCTGGAGCGTGGACGAGGTGCTGAGCGTCACCAACTCCACCAACACGACCGTGCAATGGTCGGCGGTCACCGAGGCCCTGCGGAACGCGGGGCACTCGAAGGGCGCCCATGGCTACGGCGCCCTGATCAGCGGCGACGTCATCAGTTACCACCACAACTACTTCGCCCACAACGACAGCCGCAATCCGCGGCCGGGGCTCTCCGTGTCGGGCAACTACGTGACCGGCACCATCAACTTCGATTTCCGCAACAACGTCAACTACGACTGGGGAGGCGAGAACGGCTACAACGGCGACGAAGCCGGCGTCATGAACATGAACTATGTCGGCAACTACTCCGTCGCCGGTCCGAGCACGTCGTCCTCGAAGACGGGCAGGGCCTTCCTCGTGGGCCTGACCGACACGCGACTCTTTCTCAGCGGCAACAAGATCGATTCCAACCGCGACCTGGTGCTCAACGGCACCGACACCGGCTGGTCGATGATCGCCACGAGCACGGCGACGAACCCCTCGAAGCCGACCGCCGCCGTCGGCAACACGACCGCCGTGAGCACGCAGACGGCCGACGAGGCCTATAAATCGGTGCTCGCCCACGCCGGGGCGACCTTCTGGGCCCGCGACACCATCGACGCCCGGGTGTTCGCGGAACCCGCCACGCAGGGGGGCAGGATCATCGATTCCGGAACCCAAGTGGGCGGCTACCCGATGCTGGCCACGGGCACGGCCCCCACCGACACCGACGCGGACGGCATGCCCGACGCGTGGGAGGCGTCGCTCGGCCTCAATCCGCTCGTCAAGAACAACAACGCCGACTTCGACACCGACGGCTACACCGACTTGGAGGAGTATCTCAACGACCTCGCCGCCTGGCCGGCGCCCCTGCCGGCCGTGCTGGCCACCGGATCGTCGGCCCGCTACGCGGTCTGGTCGAACTGGAGCACGAAGTGGCAGCCGTCACGGCTCGATACCGCGCAGATCAACTCGGGAACCGCCGTCGTCGATGCAATCGGTCAGGACGCGGGCACGATTCAGGTCGGGGCGGCCGTCGTCGCTGGCCAGACGCCCACGCTCTCGCTGGCGTCGGGCGGACTCCGGGTGACGAGCGGCCTGGTCATCGGATCGTCCACCGGTTCATCGGCCCTCGTGCTGGTCAGCGGCGGAAAACTGACGGTCGGCGGCACGATTGCCACGGGATCGGCGACGAGCGGCGTGTTCACCTTCACCGGCGGCACGGTGGCCGCGGCGGCGATCGACGCCACGAAAATCCGGGCGACGACGACCGGTTCGGCCGGCACGTTCCGCGTGGCCGGCGGTAGCGCCACGCTCGCCCCCGGCGACATCGGCAAGGCTGGCCGGATGGTGATCACCGGCGGTCTGGCGTTCGATGCGGGATCGCTCCTGCTCGATCTCGGCGGCACGGCCGCGGCAGCGGCCTTCAGCCAGGCTTCTGCGGCCTACGACACCGTCGCGACGAGCGGCACGGCCACCCTCGGCGGAGCGATCTCGCTCGCGCTGACCGGCAGCTACGCGCCGGCCTGGCTGGTGCCGCACACCATCCTTACGGCCAAGACCGTCCAGGGCCGGTTCGCCACGGTCTCCGGACTCGAGGTCGGGGCCACGAAGCGGCTCGCCGTCACGTACACGGCGACCTCCACGATCGTCACAGCCGCGGCGCCTGGCGACACCAACGTGGATGGCACGATCGACATCCTCGACGCGGCCGGTATCCTCGCCGGCGGCCAGTTCGATACGGGCGACTCGACCACCTGGGAGCAGGGCGACTTCAACGGCGATGGCGTTCTCGACGTCCTCGACGCGGCCGACTTCCAGATGCTCGGCCTGTTCGACGCCGGACCGTACACCGGGTCGGGTGTCGGCCGGATGGCGTCCTTCGGCGGCACCGACGCTGGAGCCGTGGCGGCCGTTCCCGAACCACGCCTCGGAATCGCCGCCGCGATTGCGGCGGCGGCGATCGTCGCGATTCAACCACGACGGCGATGGCGAAACCGGGCCACGAGCAGCGGCACCACGGCACAGACACCCGCCAGCATCCCGGCGGGTTCGGGAACCGCGGTCACGGCTGCCGACGATGCCTGCGGACCGTAGGGCCCCGCGTCGAACAGGCCGGTGCTCATAAAGTCGGCGGCGTCGAGGATGTCCACGACGCCGTCGTAGGTGAAGTCGCCCTGAATCCAGGTGGCAGCCGTGCCGGCGTCGAACTTTCCGCCCGCCACGAAGTTCGCGGCGTCGAGGATGTCGATCGTGCCATCCACGTTGGTGTCGCCAGGCGCCGCGTAGGCGGCCGTCAGCGAGCCGTCGCCGTTGGCCACCCAGCCGATGGCCCGCGGCAGGCCCGCCACCACCTCTGCGGCCACGACCGAGGAGCAGATGCCGGGACCATTCCACGAGCCTCCGTTGCGGCCCGCGACGAGATCGACGAGCAAGGCCGCAGTCGTCATGCCGCCGGCGGCGACCGTCACGCTGCCGCTTCCAAGGTCGAGGGCTGCCGTCGCTGCCTCATCAATGACGAGGCTCGCGAGGCTGCTCACCGTGGGCGAGGACGAGGCGACCTGGACGCTGCCCCCCGACACCGCGAGCCGGGCGTTCGCGAGGCCCGGCACGCTGACGCGGCCGGGCCCGGCCTTGGTGATCGTCCTGCCGCCCGCCGTGATGCCGCCCGCGAAGGAAATCGATGCCGACCCGCTCGACACGGTGAACGTCGCCGCGTCGGCGAGCACCACCGGCGCGTTGACCACATGGCTGCCACTCGCCACGGTGAGCGTGGCCGAGCCCGACAGGGCGTCGAGCGTCAGTGACCGTGTTCCCGTGAGCACGTAGCCCCTGGAACTGTCGAAGGTGAGGTCCTGCACCGAGATCGCCACGTCGATCGTGACCGTTCGGCGGGCCGTGATCACGTCGCCGAACGTGGCGATCGACCACGCCGACGTCGGCCGCTCGCCCCGCCAGTTCATGAAGTTCGCTGCGCCGCCGTCGGCGTCGGGATACCAAACCGCCTGGGCCGAGAGGGAGTTGAGGTAGTTCTCGAGATTCGTGTAGCCGTTGCCGGCGACGGATCCATTGTTGTCGGCGACGTTCGGATTCGTGCCCCGCTTCGTCTCCCACGCATTCGGCATGCCGTCGGCATCGGTGTCCCAGCCGGCCGGCCGCGTGGTCGTGCCGCCGGCCGTCAGCGAGGCCCACTCGGCGGCGTTCGGCGCCGTGATCGGCGCCGTGCCGGTGAACGTGAGCACGCTGTCGATGATCCGCTTGTCGATGGGACTCCGGGCCCAGGGCATCGCCCCGCTCGTGGCGATCGCCTTGGCATACGCGTCGTCGGCCGTGTCGGGGGCGGAGTCGGGATAGGCGAACCTCGTGGCCTGCCGGTCGGCGAGCGCCAGCGGTGCGTACGAGCCCGAGAGCGACTGCTGGAACATGCCCCAGCCGGTGTCGGTTCCGTCGCGGATGATCGTGTAGTTGGAATCGATCTTGTTGCCCGACTGGTAGATATGGACGTCGAGCGGACTGGAGTTCATCTCCTTGAGAAACGCGGTGTCGCGCCGGGCGGGATTCGAGGAGTTGTTGACGGGCACCGGTCCGGCGACAAGGTAGTTGCCGACGTAGTTCATGTTGAGGTGCTGGATATTGACGTCGGCCCCGGCGATGTAACCGGCTCGGTCGGCCCAGTTGTAGATCACGTTGTTCTGGAACTCGAAGTCGAGCGTCATGCCGTTGTAGGTGCCCGGCCGCGGATTGCGGCTCTGCTGATCCGCGAAGAGGTTCTGGTCGTAGGAAATCTGGGAGTTGACGGTCGGCCGAATCAGCGCGCCGTAGGCGTGAGTCGCCGTGAGCGCCTCGGCCATGATCGAATCCTGCACGGTCACGTTCGTCGCCGTCTGCGTGGCGCTGATCACCTCGTCTTCGCTCCAGCAGCCCGACACGTTGCTGACGAAGATGTCGTGCGTGTTCCCAGTGCCCTGGATGCTCAGGCAGTCGGCGCCGGCGCCGGTGCCCTTTCGGATGGCGACGTGCTGGAAGATGATGTCGTGGGTGGGGGTGGCGACGGTGTTGCCCGTGATCTGCACCGTGTTGCCGATGAACGTGACCAGGCTCGGCGCGGTCTGGCCGGCGACCGTGACGTTGTGGATGTCCTTGAGGTCGAGCGTCGCACTGGTTCCCTGCGAGAGATCGATCGTGCCGCCCACGTCGAACACGATCGTGCGGCCGCCCGCCGGCACGTTCTTGGAGTACAGGCCGTAGAAGAGCGATCCGGGAATCGCGTGGGCCGGATCGTTGGCAAGCGTGGTGACGTGGTACACATCACCGCCGCGACCGCCGGTGGAGTTGGCCCCGAAGCCTGCCGCGCCGGGCACGGCGGGGACTGCGTGAGCCTGCATGGGGATCGCCACGAGGGCCGCGGCCAGGCAGAAGACGCGAAGGGAATGGTGGATCATGGGCTGCTGCGCCGGGCGGAGAATGTCCCCTGACGCCGACGATACCGTCACATGCCGGCTTCGCCACGTGCCGTTTTCTGCAGAACGCCTTCGCAATCGAGTTCGACCGCGCCGAGATCGGGGGCTGCGCCCGTGAAGGCCCCGCCGAGGTCGATTCCCTTGTCGACGACCGCACCGCCGCTCCGCGGACTCGCGAAGCCGTTCTCCGGCAGGCCGCCGTCCGCGACGCGAGTCGCGGACGCAAGCGCGGCGTCGAGTCCCGTGAACTCGTCGGCCGTCAACGTCGAGACATACTTCCCCTTCTTCTTCGGATTGGGGTCGGGCATCCAGGAGTTGTGCGGGCAGACGACGTCGGCGTCGAACTCCACGCCCGATTTCGATCGTGTTGGGGCGAATGAGACGCAGTTCACGAGCACATGCGCCGCCTTCTTGAACTGGAAGTTCGTCCTGTTGCCCCAGGCGGCGCAGTGCTGGAGCGTGATGGGCGCCGTGTTGTTGTTGTCCTCGAAGCCGTTGCCCGAGCCGAAAGGATGATCGAAGGCCACGCATCGCCGCACGAGGTGGGAGGCCGGCTTGTCCTGGCCGCCGAGTTTGAAGCCATTGCCATCGCCGTTGTAGCTCCCCTGCACCCGCGGAAAGAGGTCCGGGTCGCCGTTGTGCCAGGCCCAGCAGCGATCGAGCGTCACCGGGAACGTGGTCATGAACAGGTCCCAGCCGTCGTCGGCATTCTCCCAGGCGCGGCAGCCGACGAACGAGTTGCCCTCCCCGGGAAAGAGCTTGCAGGCGAACCCGTCGGCGTTCTCCCCCTTGGTGCGAGCGTCGAAGTTGCGGTAGGAATCGCAGTTCACGATCGTGTTGTGGGCCGCAAGGTCGCCGTCGTTTCGTGACTTCTTGGCGAGACCGATCTGCAGGCCGCTGTCGCCATTGTGGTGGAACACGCACCGCTCGACACGATTGTGGCTGCCCTCGATCTTGAGTCCGTTGTCGGCCGCGTGGCAGATTTCGAGCCCCTCGAGAATCCAGTGGTCACCGGTGAGAAAGACGCCCCGCGACGCCGCCCGCTGCTTCTCGTCGGCCGCCGTGACGCCCGCGAACTCGAGCACGGGCTTGGCGCCGGGGGCCGCCTGAAGTCGCAGCGGCTGGTCGGCGGTGCCGCTGCCCGAGAGCAGGATCATCCGCCCACAGGCGAACACGCCGTCGTGCAGCAGGATCGTGTCGCCCGGCCGGGCCCGATCCACCGCCGCCGGCACGCTCGCCAGCGGCGCCTGCTCGCTACCCACCGCGGCGTCGTCGCCACGGGGCGCCACGTGAATCGTGGCGGCCGAGGCGATCGCCCCGATCACGCAAGCCGCACCGACTCCCACCACCCGTAAAAATCGCCGCCGCATCGTGAGCCCCACGACCGGCACCAGCGCGAGCCACGGCAGGCACGCCGGTTCGGGAACCGCAGTGATGGCCCCGGGGTCGCTGGCGGCGAGTGCGGGGACGAACGGCCCCTGATCGAAGAGGCTCGTCCCGAGCAGATCGGCGGCATCGAGAATGTCCACCACGCCGTCATAGTTGAAGTCGCCCTGACTCCAGACGGCGGGCTGCCAGTTGTCGAAGAGTCCTCCCGAGATGAAGTTGGCGGCGTCGAGGATGTCGATCTGGCCGTCCACGTTCGTGTCGCCCGGCGCCGTATAGGCGACCGAGCACGACGCATCGCCGTTCGCGATCCAGCCCACCGATCGCAGGATGCCGCCGGCCAGATCGGCCGCCGCGGCAGCCGACGTGATGCCCGTGGTCCCGGTCCAGGTGCCGTCGCCCCGGCCGGCGACGAGCGCCGCCACCAGCGAATCCTGGGCCATGCCCCCTGCCGCGATTTCGAGCCGGCCGACGCCAAGCTCCAGCCGACCATCGACGACGAGCCGCGACGTCGCGATCGTGCTGGCGGCTGACGACGACAGCCTCGCGAGTCCGCCGGCGGCGATCGTGAGCGACGGCGTCTGCATCGACAGCCCCGCATCGACGGTGAGCGTGCCATTCGACAGCACGGCGGCAGGGCTCGCGGCCAGGGCTGCGGCATGACCGATCTGCAGCGTGCCCGCCGTGACCGACGACGTTCCCGAGAAGGAAGTGGCTCCAGTCAGCCGCAGATTTCCGCCGTTCACCGCGAGCGACACGCGGCGGGTCCCGCCACCGATCGCGTCGCGAATCGTGCCGGCGTACGTCGAGCTACCGGTCAGCGTGAGCCTGGCATCCTGCGCCGTCGAACTGTTGCCGATCACCGCGGCAGCCGCGCCCTGCGTGATGCCCCCGAGCGACTGGTCGTAGCCGGCAAGGTCGAGGGTCCCCGAACCGCTCGTCCCGATCGCCACCGCAGCCCCGGTTGCCAGGCCGTTGGTGCGGCCAAGCCGCGCGGTCCCCTGCATCACGTCAAAGCCCGCATACGCCCCGCCGCCGGCGAAGGTGACCGTGCCGGTGCGGACGCTCACCCGGGCCGTTCCCTGCACCACGACGGCCGCGTTCACTGCGAGTTCGCCGCCGCCCGAAGAGCCGAACAGGCCGCCGTTGGCCGGTGCTGAAAAAACGGTGATGGTGCTGCTGGCCAGGATGCCGCGGCCCGGCGCATCGTACTGGATCACGCCGCCGTCCGTCGCGCCGGTCGGCGCGTTGATGAGCATGGCGTTGGCGATCGTGGCGCTGCCGCTGAGCACGAGTCGCCGGGCCGACCCGGTGATGGTGACCAGTCCGCTGCCGAGGGCATCGGTCGCGGCGGCCACAAGGGTGCCGCCGCGGAGCGAGGTGCCGCCCGCGTAGTTGCTGGCGCCCCCGAAACGCTGCGCGCCCGTCCCGGTCTTCGTGATCGCGAGCGTCTGCGCGGTGCCCTGCGTGAGCAGGCCGGAAAAGTCGCCGCTGGCGTCGCCGTTTCCGACCGTGAGCGTTCGGGTGGTGTTGAGCGTGGTCGTCACGGTGCCGGCGCCATCGAGGCCGTTGATCGTGTGGCTGTTGCCGTAGAGGTCGAGCGTAGCCCCGGCGGCCACCGTCACGTCGCCCTTCCCGGCCCCGGTCGGCAGCACGCCGGCGGACACCAGGAACAGCGTGCCGCCATTGACGAGCGTGTCGCCCGAGTAGGTCTTGGCGCTCCCGAAGAGCCTCCAGGTGCCAGGCCCCGCCTTCACGAGCCTGGTCTGCCCGGACGCCGGATCGGGAATCCCGGCGGAGATGTTGTTGTACGACGTCGCCGTGCCCGAAAGCGTGAACGTGCGGCCGCCGGTTCCCGACATCACGATGTCGGCGGTGCCGCCGAGCACGAGATTGCCCGATCCGTTCCGCTCGATCGTCCCGCCGCCGGCAGTGACGGTGAAGCCGCGGTCGATCGTCACTGCTCCGCCGGTGTACTGGAGCGTGCCCCCGTCGAGCACAAGGTTCGCCGGGTCGGCCGTCGCCTGGCCGATGCCGCTCGCCGTGCCTCCGTTCGCGAGCGTGCCGACCGCGAGGACACCCCCGGAGATCCGCGTGACGCCGGTGTAGCTGCTGGCGGCGCCGCCGAGCGCGAGCGTGCCGGCGCCGACCTTCGTGATCCCGGTCGTGCCGGGCGCGCTGAACACGCCGTCGGTGATCGTGCCACTGAACGTGGTGCTCGCGGCGTTGCCGCCGATCACGTACGTCACGAGCCCGGAGTCGTTGGTCGATCCCTGGAGCTTCGTCGCGGTGCCGCCGGCGAGCGAGCCGAGGGCCACCGTGGCGGCGTAGGCGGTGCGGAGCGTGGCCGTACTCGCCCCAAGGTCGAACTTCGCCGTGCCGCTGCCGAGAGCGGCAGTCGCGTTGAGCCGCACGTTGCCGGTCGTGGCATTGAAATCGACGGTGCCCGTGAAGCCCGTGAAGCCGCCGGCGAGCGTGAGGTTGCTGCTGCCCCCCGCCGAGGTGGTGATGGCGAGCTTCACGCCGCTGCCGCCGCTGATCGGTCCGTTGAGCGTGATGCCGCCCGCGGTGAGCGTGCCGCTCGACGCGAGCGCGATCGGCGTGGCGATGCCCGACACGGAGCCGAACGTGGCGTTGCCGCCGGCGAGGGTGATGCTGCCGCTACCGATGGCGGCGATGTGGTTCACTGCCAGCGTGCCCGCCATCACCTTCACGCCGCCGGCCATGGTGTTGGAGCCCGAGACCGCGAGCGTGCCGGCACCGTTCTTGGTGAGGCCGCCGCTGCCCGAGATCACGCCGCTCCAGGTGCCGCTGAAGCCGTTGGTGAGCAGCGTCCCGCCCCCCGCCGCGATGATCGTCGGCACCGAAATGTCGGGGGCGGCGGAGAACTGCACGGTGCCGCCGCTCCACTCGAACCGTCCGCCCGTGGAGCCGGCGCGGATGAAGGCGGCCTGGAGCGTGCCGCCCGCCATGATCAGCGCCCCGCTCGCAGGCGTCGCCCCCGACGTTCCGCCCAGGACGATTTCGCCGGCGGCCACGCCCCCAGAGGTGAGTGCGAGCGTGGCGTCCGCGCCACTCCCCACATGCAGTCGCTCGAAAACATCGAGCGTTCCACCGCTGACGGTGACCGTCGACGCAGCGACGTCGCCGACGGTCAGCCGCCGCGCGAACGCTTCACCGGACGAAATCGTGGTCGTCCCGGTGACGGCCGCGGCGGTCGCGAACGTGGGCACCCCGACGGACCAGGTCGCTGCGGCGCTCCACGTGCCGCTCCCCGCCGCCCAGCGACTCGTCGTCTCGGCGGCCCCCAGTTCATTGAGATAGAGTTCCAGATTCGTATACCCTCCCGACAGCGTCTTCCAGTCGGTGGCGCTCGTGGGGTTCAGGCCTCGTGAGCGCTCCCAGCAGTCCGGCATGCCGTCGTTGTCGGTGTCGGCGAGCCTGCCGAAGGCGATCCGCGGGCTCGAGAAGGTCGGAAACAGGTCGGTGTCGTACTGGATCACGCCGCCGAGCGTGCCGTAACTGAGCACCTCCTGCATGATGCGGGTATCGACCTCGTCACGGGTGATCGTGAGACCCGCGTTCCGAGTCACGTACCCCACCGCCTGCTGCGCCGTCATGGAGGCCGTCGTCGGAAAGGCGAATGGGACGGCGGCAACGGTCGCCCCCGGATAGGTGGTGATCGCGCTGCCGTCGAGCACCCCGTTGCGGTTGGCGTCGACCCAGTTGTCGCTGCCATAGATTTCGAACTGCGGGGTTCCCGATGCAAAGGGAGAGCTGCCATCGACCGGCCCCTCGATGAAGTAGTTGCCGATGGCGTTGGCGTGCGACGTCATGTTGACGGTGTCGCCCATGATGTAGCCCGCGGTCTCATAGCCGTAGACGACGTTGTTGATGTATTCGTTCTCGCCACGAACTTTCGGATTCCGGGTGACGTTGTCGGCGAACAGGCTCTTGATCACGCTGAACCGGCTCCCCTCCCCCAGCGTCATGAGGCCACCGGCGCTGTGGCCGAGGCGGTCGAGCCCCTGGGCGATGACCGTGTTCTGAATCGTGATGTTGTCGATTACATAGCCGCTGTCGGGGTTCATGGAGAACGTCTCATCGACTCCCCACGTCACCGACATGTGATCGAAGATCATGTTGGTGCCGCGGGAGAGGCTGACGGAATCCTCCCGGGTGCCGGCCTCGCCCTTGCGGACGGCGATGTAGCGGCTGATGGTGTTGTTGGCGCTGGTGAAGGCGAGACGATCGCCATAGAACGCGATTCCACCGGGAGCCGTCTGCCCGGCAATCGTGACATTGCTGCTCACCACCGCCACGCTGCCAAGCGTCACCACCCCTCCGACGTCGAACACCACGAAACGATTCGACTGGCTCACGGCGTCGCGAAACGAGCCCGCGCCCGAATCGTTGAGGTTCGTGACGTGATAGACCGAGGCGCTCGCAAGGTTCGTGCGGCCGCCGGTGGCGAAGCGGCCGAAGCCTTCGGCTTCGGGAAACGCGAGAACCTGTGCATGCGCGGCACCACCCCAGGCGGCCACGGCGGCCACGATGATTCCGAACACGCGCATGCCTGGTCGCGTCACGTACCGATCCAGCGAGACTCAGCGGCGCGGGTGCAGACCATCTCCGGTCGGCCACCCGGCAGCCTTCACGCCCTTCCTACGTGCATCAAGGGTACGACGGTTCGACCGCCGTCCACAACGATACGGCGACCCCGCCGTGCAGCGTGCTGCGCAACAGTCGCGACCTGCGTTGCGCCCTTCCCGAACTACTCGCCGCCGATGTCACGAACGACGATGTCCTTGAACTCCACCCACATCGGCTTCCCCTGATGGAGCTGCAGGGCGATGATCCCCTCGCGGAGCGCGAGGTCGGGGGCGTCGGTGAAGTCGAGGGTGAGGGTGCCGTTGAGGTAGTGGCGAAGCCGGTCGCCCTGGGCCACGATCCGCACTTCGTTCCAGTCGTCGAGCTTGAAGAGCTTCGCGAAATCGTCGGCGCTGATCAGTTCGCCCGTCACCTTCTTTTCGCCGTCCACCATTTCGGCCTTCTCGCCCGCGAGGCAGATCCGGCGTCGGTTGCCCCCTTCGTCGTAGATGAAGCCCGACACGTCCGGCATCTGCGCTTCGTTGCGGAGCTCGTGCTGGTAGCCGCGGACGACCCAGGCATTCTTCGGCTCGCCCTCCGTGATGTGCCGGGAACGGTACTGAATGCCGGAGTTGTTCGCCGCGTTGCAGCGGTAGAGGAGCTTCAGCTCGAAATCCTTGAGAGCCGGGCCCTTGCAGATCAGGAAGGTGTTGCCCTCGGCCTTCACCTCCGGCGTGGTCTCGCCGTGGATCACCCCGTCGCGAACACTCCACATCCGCGGATCGCCATCCCAGCCCGTCAGGTCGCGGCCGTTGAAGAGCGTCCGCCACGCGCCCGACGCAGCGGGCTGGGCGGTGGGGGCCACGGCCGGCGGAGCGGCACAGGCCAGCGACGGAATGGCCACGACAGCCACCGCGAACAACGAACGGATCATCGAGGCACTCCTGCGGAAAAAGACGGACACCCGTGCGGCAGTATCGCACCCGGAAGAGGGCTCGCTCAAGCGACCGGCGGCCCAAGGCCTGCGGCACGACCGCCGGGGTATTCCGGGTTGCCCACCGCCGTGCTTCCGCGTGAAGATATGCCGACTCCATCGCCACGCCATGCCAGATCTCCCCCGCATCGTCATCGACCTCGAGAAGCTGCGGCACATCAACTGCGGCCTGGGGAGGTTCTCCCTGCATCTGGCCCAGGAGATGCTCCGCCTGTCGCCCGGCCGCTTCGAGCCGGTGTTTCTCCTCGCCAAGGGATCGGACCGGCATCTGCCGCCCCGGGGGTTTGATCGCATCGGCGTGAGGCCCTGGAAGAAGGAGGCCCTGATGCGGCGGCTCCGGCCGTTCATTCGCCCCTTCCTTCCCCGCCCGCAGATCGACCTCTGGCACGCCACCAACCAGATGTCGAAGTATCTGCCACTCGACGACCGCGTGCCCGTCGTGCTCACGATTCACGACCTCACGTTCCTCCACGAGACGCCCAACGACGAGCACCCCCGCCGGATCGAGCGAAAGCTCGCCGACATCCAGGCGAAGGTCGATCGTGCGGCCGCCATCGTCACCGACTCGCAATACGTCGCCGATGACGTGAAGACCCATCTCACGCTCGGCGATCGCCCGGTGCACGTCGTCCGCCTCGGACTTCCCGCCCCGCCCGCCGCCGCCACCACGCGGCCGGCGTTTCTGCCGGACGGCCCCTTCGTGCTCACGGTGGGCAACTGCCTGCCGCACAAGAACTTCCACGTGCTGCTCGACCTCATCGACCGGCTCCCGAACCTGAGGCTTGTGATCGCCGGCAAGAAGATGACGCCGTACGGCGAGTTCCTCGGTCGTGAGATCGTCCGCCGCGGCCTCGAAGCTCGCGCGATCATGGCCGGCGAGGTCTGCGACGCCGACCGACAGTGGCTCTACGAGCACTGCGACGCATTCCTTTTTCCGTCGCTCACCGAGGGCTTCGGCTTTCCGGTGCTCGAAGCGATGCAGTGCGGGAAGCCCACCTTTCTTTCCCGGATGACGTGTCTTCCCGAGATTGCCGGGGCTCACGCTTTTTATTTCGATGGCTTCGAGGCGGCGTCGATGGCCGCCACCTACGAGGCGGGCATGGCGGCGTTTCGCAACGACCCCGGCTTTTCCGACCGCGTCCGCTCCCATGCCGCAGGCTACAGCTGGGCCGAGACGGCCCGCGGCTACCTGCGGGTCTACGAGTCGATCCGGGGACCGTTTCCTGGCCTCGTGCTGAACGGCTCACGCGGCGGCCACACGCCCTGAACTGGCATTCCGGCGCGGCCCGGAAGCGTGCTAGTTTCGCGGATCGGCGTGAGAGTCCGCAGGCCGCCCAATGTGTCGGGTGGCCCACCACCCTCCCGCGACCCTGGCTCAGCATCGCTGTCCACGCCCGACCATCCCCGTCGAGGGACGCCATGACGTTCGCCACCACGCGCCGCAGGGTCTCGCGCCGCGCCGTCAAACTGATGCCCTTCCTGCGCGGCCTGCTGCCCTCCCCGCCGATCCGAATCGCCGCCTTCCCGCGACGCCATCCCGAGTTCTTCGTGGCCGCCGGCCCGCGGCCGGAGGGGACGCAGCTCGTTTCCCAGCTCTGCCGCTTCGCGACGCTCGAATCGCCGGCGTTCCGTGGCTGGCTCGAGCGGCTCCACGACGGCTGGCACATGCACCGCAAGAACTGGGAGCACGCCTACATCTGCCAGGCACTTCACGAACGCGGGATGCTGGGGCCGGGGCGACGCGGCCTCGGTTTTGCCGTGGGCACCGAGAAACTGCCGTCGTTCTTCGCAGCCCTCGGCTGCCGAATCACCGCCACCGACCTCGCCACCGACGACGAGCGAAACGTGGCCTGGGCGAAGACCGGCCAGTGGACGGGAAGCCGAGATGCGCTCAACGCGCACGGCCTCTGCCCGGCGGATGAGTTTCGCGAACGCGTGGAGTTTCGAGCCGTCGACATGAACCACGTGCCACACGACCTCGGCGGCTACGACTTCACCTGGTCAACGTGCTCGTTCGAGCACTGCGGCACCCTCGACCTGGGGCTCGAGTTCCTCGAGCGGCAGATGGACTGCCTGCGGCCGGGCGGCGTGGCCGTCCATACGACGGAGTTCAACCTCTCGAGCAACGACCAGACCATCGTCGCGGGCCCCGCTGTGATCTACCGCCTCCGCGACATCGAGGACGTGGTTCGTCGACTCACTTCCCGGGGCCACCACGTCGAACTTCTCGACGTCGATCCCGGCGACCGAGACATCGATCGCTTCGTCGATCCGCCCCCCTACAGCGGCTCGAGCGACGGGCCGCACGGCATGATCAAGCACCTGCGGCTCGATCTCGAGGGATACGCCTCCACGTCGATCGGCCTGATCATCCGCAAGGCCGCCTGACACGAGGCCCCCTGACAAAAGGCCCCCTGACACAAGACAGCATGACATGTCGCTGAAATCACTCGGGCATGCGATCGAGAAGCAGTTTCTGCGGCCGCTCTTTCGGCGCGTCAGGAGGTGGACCCGCATCTCCGGCGCCCACGATCGGATTGCGGCGCTCGAAAGCCGCATCGAGAAGCTGGAGGATCTGTTCCGCGAACAGGCCGGCCTGCACTACCTGCGGCTCATGGACGACCAGCGGCACGCCGCCGACCCGGCCGGCCACGCCGCCCCGAGACGCGACTCCGCATGACGCGCCCCGTGATGCACCGTGACGGCCTCACCTTCCTCGTCGATCTCCGCGTCGCCCAATACAACGGTGACCGGGGAATCCCCGCCTACTCGCAGAGCATCGTCCGGCAGATCTGCCTCGACTATCCCGGCAATCGCTACGTGTTTCTCTGGAACGACCGGCTGCCGAAGCCCTCGTTCGCCGCCGAGTTCGAGCGGTATGGAACCTGGGCCACCGAGTCGGCCCTGGCGCGGGGGCACCACGGCCGGATCGACGTGCTCTTCACCGCCTGCTTCTTCCTGCCGCTGGGCCGCGAGGGCGAGGACTATCTCTACCCGCAATGGCTCCGCGCCCACCAACCGCACCGGCTCGGCATCGTCTACGACCTGATCCCCTACCTCTTTCCGGAACGGTATCTCACCCGGCCAGAAGGCCGGAGAAACTACCTGGCGGGCTTTCGGGTGATGCGGGAGTCGGACCGGCTGTTCGCGATCAGTCAGGCGACGCGACACGACACGATCCGCCTGGCGGGCTTTGACCCCGAGCGGATCCGCTGCGTCTATGGCGACATCGACCATCGCAAGCGGGCGTTGATGGAGGCGCCGACCGACACCGACCCTGCCGTCCTCGCCCGCTTCGGACTGCAACGGCCCTACGCGGTCTACATCGGCGGCGCCGACTGGCGAAAGAACATGGACGGCATGGTCTATGCCTTCGCCCACTTCCACGCCCGGTATCCCGATCGCCAGCTGGCGGTGGTCTGCAAACTCTCGCGACAGCGGATCACCCACTACCAGCAGATGGCGGCATCGCTGGGCATCCGCCCGGGGGCCCTCGTGTTCACCGGCTACGTGCCCGACGAGGATCTCGTGGCGATCACGCGACAGGCCGAGCAGATGGCCTATCCATCGCTCTACGAGGGGCTGGGGCTGCCGGTGCTCGAAGCCTACGGCTGCGGCGTTCCCGTGGTGGGATCCAACTCCTCCTCGATCCGGGAACTCGTGATCCCCGAACTCACCTGCGACCCGCACGAGCCGCTGTCGATCGCCACGGCGATGGGACGACTGATCGAGGAGCCGGGCCTCCGCGAGTCATCGCTCACCCGCGGACGCGAGCTCCTCGCCACCCTCGGCTGGGAGCCGGCGGCGCGGACGGTGATGGAGGAGCTCGCCGTCCGACCGACGTTCCGCCCGGGCGGGGCGGTGGCCGTGGTCGGCGTGCTCCCACCCGCCCCCACCGCGATCGCCGCCTGCACGCTCGACCACCTGCAGTCGAGCGACTGGCGGACCGATTTCTTCGACGCCAACCCCGGGCCGACGCTCGCGGCCGGCCGGCGACTGCTCGGCGGCAACCGGATCCTGCCCGTCGAGGTGCTCCTGCCTGCGCTCGCCTCGGGCGACCACGGCACCGCGGTGTTCGTGCTCGGCAACTCGGAGCACCACGTGAAGGTGCTGCAGGCGGCCATGCGCACGCGGCTCGGCTGCCGCCAGCGGCGGCTGGCCTACCTGCACGAGGTCAACCTCATGATCCTGCTCCGCGCGCATCTCGGCGCCGATGCCGATGACCTGCCGGGTGGCGACGGACACTCGGAGGAGCCCTGGATCCGGAGGACACTTCAAAACGTTCCCGAGATCGGACAGAGCCTCCGCTTCCTCGTGGAGAACGCCCGCCTCGACGGGCTGATTGTCAACTCCGATGCCTGCCGGCGGCTCGTGCTGGCGGCGCTCGGCGACGCCGCCCCGCCGATCGACGTGGCCTTCCTGCCGATCGTGGCGGAGCGTGCGGAGGTCGGTCCGCCGCCCGCGGCCGACGCACCGCTGCACGTGGGCACGTTCGGCACCGGCGGCGACACGAAGCAGTTCGACCTCGTGGCCCGCGCGGTGGGCCTGCTGGCCCGGCGCCGTCGCGTGCGGCTCACGATCGCCGGCTGGGCGACGGCCCGTCACAGCCGTCGCCATGGCGTCTCCTCGCTCTCGTTCGTCGAGGTCCACGACAGCCCCACCGACGAGCAGTTCGCCGCGCTGATGCGGGAGGTTGACGTGGCGGTGCAACTGCGGGTGCCAACCCACGGGGAATCATCGGCGGCCGTCACCCGTCTGATCGGCCTCGGCACACCGGTGGTGGTGACCGGGGAGGGAAGTTTCGCCGAACTCCCACCTGCGCTCGCCACCCCCATGCCTTCCGACTGCTCACCCGCCGATCTCGCAGCGGCGATCGAACGGGCGGCAGGCCTACGGCCTACCGCGGGCGAACTGGCCAAGGCCGTCGCCCCGTTCTCACCGGAGGCTCTCGCCGCCAGACTCGCGGCCGTGTTCCGCGGCCCCACGACCGGCCCGGCGCTCCGGATGCCCGCGTGATCCTCGGCATCCGCGTCATCCTCGGCACCCGCGCGATGCCAACGGCGGCTAGGATGTCGGCCATATCCCGACCCAACCGAAAGGCGTTTGCCATGCCTCGCCCTGCGTCCGCGACTCGAGGTTCCGCCATCGTCGTGAGACTCATGCTCCTCCTGCCGGCAGCTGCCGCGCTGTCTGTCGCCAAGCCGCTCTGGGCAGCCACTGCGGCCGACGCCCCGTGGCACCAGTGGCGGGGCCCGAACCGCGATGGCTTCGTCGCCGGCGCCGCCTGGCCCGACGGCCTCGACCAGTCGCGGCTCGAGCGGCTGTGGCGGGTCGACCTCGGCCCAAGCTACTCCGGGCCCGTGGTCGCGGGCGACCTCGTCATCGTGACCGAAACCCGCGACGCGAAGACCGAGCACGTGCGGGCCCTCGACCGTGCGACGGGGCAGGAGCGATGGCACGTCGAGTGGGAGGGGGCCATGAGCGTGCCCTTCTTCGCGGCCTCCAACGGCTCCTGGATCCGCTCCACACCCTGCGTCGATGGCGACCGCGTGTACGTCGCCGGCATGCGGGACATGCTCGTCTGCCTGGAGGCGGCCACCGGCAAGGAACTCTGGCGGGTGGACTTCATGAAGGCGCTCGAGAGCCCGCTGCCGGCGTTTGGTTTCGTGTCGAGCCCGCTGGTGATCGACGACCACGTCTATGTGCAGGCGGGTTCGGGCTTCGTGAAGCTCGAGAAGGCCACCGGCAACGTGGTCTGGCGGACGCTCGACGACGGCGGTGGCATGATGGGCAGCGCATTCTCGTCGCCGTATCCGGCCACGATCGGCGGCGTGTTCCAGATCCTCGTGCAGACGCGGGAGCAACTCGCGGGCATCGATCCCGAAAACGGCACCGTGCTCTGGAAGACGCCCGTGGAGGCATTTCGCGGCATGAACATCGTCACGCCCACCGTGCATGACGGCCACGTGTTCACCACGAGCTATGGCGGCGGCTCGTTCCTGTTCGCCGTCGATGCGGCCAACACGCAGAAGCCCGTGGAGCAGGTCTGGCGGAACAAGATCCAGGGCTACATGTCGACGCCGATCGTGATCGGCGGCCATGCCTACGTGCACCTCCGCAACCAGCGGTTCGCCTGCCTCGACCTCGCGACCGGCAAGGAGGCCTGGATCACGAAGCCCTTCGGCCGTTACTGGAGCATGGTCGCCCAGGGAGACCGAATCCTGGCGCTCGACGAGACGGGCGAGGTGCGGCTCATCAGGGCCACACCCCAACAGTTCGAGCTCCTCGGTGAGGCGAAGGTGGCCGCCGAGGAGAGCTGGGCCCATCTCGCCATCGAGGGCCAGGAGCTCTACGTCCGCGATCTCGAAGGCCTCTCCGCCTACCGGTGGAAGTGAGCCGGCTCACGCCTGATGCTCACGCGTCGGGGCGAAAACGAGAAGACACACAGGTGGAAACCTGTGCTACGTGGAACACACAGGTGGAAACCCTGTGCCACGAGAGGCATGCGAGGGGCTGCCCATGCCCTTGAGCGAGCTATGGGAGCAAGCGCAGCCGGGATGGCGAAGCGCAGCGGACGTGCAGTGAGTCGAGGCCGGGAGGGCCGAGACGAACGTCCAGCGAGAGGGCGTGGGCAGCCCCGAGCCCACTGCGAAACGGTTGTGCACAGGTTGACAACCGGTGCCACGTGGAACACACGTGCTACGAGAGGCGGTCACCACTTGCGGTGTTCGAGCCGATCCACGAGCGTGGGCTTGCGGAGCACGATCAGCGGGTCGGTCTCCTCGCGGGCCCAGGCGAAGCTCATCGGCTTGGCAAGGATCATCCCTGCCACGAAGCCGGCGATGTGCGCCGAGTAGGCCACGCCACCGCCCCCGCCCTGATCCACGAATCCGCTGACGAGCTGGAACAGGAACCAGATGCCGACGGCGACATAGCCCGGCACGTCCACCATCATCCGCATCAGGATCACGCTCACCCGGCGGTGTGGATGGAGCACGAGGTAGGCGCCAAGCACGCCGGAGATGGCTCCCGAGGCGCCGAGGCAGGGCGTGAGCGACGCTTCGCCGGAGGCGTTGAGGGCCACGAATGCGAGCGAGGCGACGATGCCGGTGGCCAGATAGAAGAGCAGATACTTCAGGTGGCCCATGTCGTCTTCGATGTTGTCGCCGAAGATCCACAGAAACCACATGTTGCCGAGGAGGTGCATGATGCTGCCGTGCATGAAGATGGCGGTGAACAGCGTCATCCACGGCGGGACCGGTGTCTCCATGAGCCCCGGGTCGGTGATCTGGAGGTCGCCCTGGGGGGTGTGGATCGTCTTGAGCGACGGCTCGGTGACGATGTCCTGACCGGTGAGGATCTCCTTCGGCACCTGCACGTAGGCCATCGTGAAGGCCTCGTTGGCCCCCATGCCCTGGAGGACGACGAACACGAACACGTTCACCGCAATCAGCGCGATCGTCACGAACGGAAATGTCCGACGGTCGGAGTTGTCGTCACCGACGGGAAAAACCATGGCTGTCGCCGCCCGGAGGAGGAGGAGTCGATCACCTGTTGCCGATGGAAGGATAGCCATGGGCCGGGGTTCCCGCGAACCCACACCTTCCAGACTGCCATGCCACACCGCGCATCCCGGGCCCAACGCCGCCGCACGCCCCCGCTGCGAACCGACTGCGAGCGGCTCGAACCGCGGAGGTGCCTGGCCGCCGCTGCCGGCGGCACTGGGCGGATCGCCTGGAACGGCGAGCACGTCAACGCCCGCTGCGGAGCCTGGGTCGTGCGAACCGAGCGGCCCCTCGCGGCGGCCGACCTAGCCGGCGGCCTCGGCTGGCGGACGACGTCGCTCGGCGAGGGCTGCGCGTTGCTCGTCGCCCCCGGCGTCTCCGCCGACGTCATGGCTGCGTGGGCCGGCCGCACGCCGGCGGTCGTGTCGATCGAGCCCGACGTCGCCCTCGCACCCCTGGCGATCCCCAACGACGCCTCGTTCGACACGCTCTGGGGCCTCACCACCTCCGGACCATCCCGGGTCGGCGACTCCGACATCAATGCCCCCGAGGCCTGGGACATCACCACGGGTTCCCGGAATGTCGTCGTGGCCGTGATCGACAGCGGCATCGACTACACGCATCCCGACCTCGCCGCCAACGTCTGGACGAATCCCCGCGAGGTCGCCGGCGACGGAATCGACAACGACGCCAACGGGTTCATCGACGATGTCCGCGGCTGGGACTTCGCCAATGCCGACGCCGACCCGATGGACGACGATGGCCACGGCACGCATGTGTCGGGCACGATCGGTGCGGTGGGCAACAATGCCATCGGCGTGACCGGCGTGAACTGGCAGATCTCGATCATGGGGCTCAAGTTTCTCGATGCCAAGGGCAACGGCTACACCAGCAACGCCGTCGCCGCCGTGACCTATGCCACGCGGATGCGCCGCGACTTCGGCGTGAACGTGGTGGCCATCAACGCCAGCTGGGGAAGCGAGAAGCGGTCGGTCGCGCTCCGTGACGCGATCGCCTCCGCCGGGCGGGCGGGCATCCTGTTCGTGACCGCCGCCGGCAACGAGTCATCCAACAACGACCGTGTGGCCTCCTATCCGGCCAACGACGCCAGCGACGCCGTGATCGCGGTGACGGCCACGAACCGCTCCAACCGGCTCGCCGCCTTTTCCAACTACGGCTCCACCACCGTGGACCTCGCCGCCCCGGGCGTGGCGATCCTCTCGACGGTACCAGGCGGAGGCTATGCCGCCTCCAGCGGCACTTCGATGGCCACGCCGTATGTGACCGGCACGGTGGCTCTCATGGCGGCGGCCAATCCCCGGGCGACGGCGGCGGAGATTCGGGCGGCGATCCTCTCCACGGCGAGGCCGGTCGCCGCCCTCGCCGGCAAGGTGGCCACGGGCGGACTGCTCGACGCCGCCGCTGCCGTGCGGGCGATCACGCAGCCGGCACCAACGCCAACCACTGAGCGGGCCGTCACCACGCTCCGGCGAGACGCCGGTGACACGCTGCGCCGCGCCCAGCCGGTGACGGCGACGACGGGGAGCGTCACGCTCGCGAGCAGGATCGGCGACGGCCCGCGCGGCCGCCGCGACGTCGATCTCTTTCGCGTGAACCTCGCCGCCGGGCAGCGACTCACGATCGACGTGGCCACGCAGAGCCTGGCCAGCACCTCGACGCTCGAGTGTTCCCTGCGGCTCTTCGACTCGAAGGGCGGCGACCTCACGGCCACCAACGACGCCTTCGGCGCACCCGCCGGGATGCTCTCGTTCACGGCCCCGAAAGGCGGCGTCTACTACGTGGGCGTGTCGGGCTCCGGGAACACGGGCTACAAGCCTTCGCGGGCGGGTTCCGGCAGGAACGGCTCGACGGGCACGTACCAGATCGAGTTCACCTTCGACCCGTAGCGCAGGGTGGCAACCTGCGGTGCACATGCCGCGAGGTGATCATCGCGTGAAGCGGTGCACCATCGTGTGCCGGTACGTCTGCCCGGGATCGAGCCGCGGGCTCGGCCAGTCCGCGTGATGGACGCTATCGGGATACTTCTGCGTCTCCAGGCAGAGGCCACCGTTGCGGGCATAGACAGCGCCGCCCTTACCCTTGAGCGTGCCGTCGAGGAAGCCGCCCATGTAGACCTGCACGCCGGGCTGATCGGAGAGCACCTCGAGCGTCCGGCCGCTGGCGGGATCGCGAAACGTCGCCGCCGTGCGGAGCGTGCCGTCGGGCTGCCAGCCGCGGACGACGTAGCAGTGATCGACGCCCGTGGGCGTGTCGGGGCCGGCATCGGGCGGGATCGCCTTGATGGCGGGGCCGCAGCGGCCCCACGGCGCCCGTTCGGGCCGGAAATCAAAGGGCGTGCCCTCGACCGCCGCAAACTCGCCCGTCGGAATCGCCCCGGCATCGACCGGCAGGTAGCGGTCGGCGGCGACGGCCAGTTCGTGGCCGGCGATCGACCCAGACCCGTGTCCCGCAAGGTTCCAGTAGGAGTGGTTCACGAGGTTCACGACGGTGGGAGCGTCGGTGGTGGCCGTCATCTCGACGATCAGTTCCCCGGCGGGCGTGAGCGTGTAGACCGCCTTGGCGACGACCCGGCCCGGGTAGCCCTCGTCACCATCGGGTGAGACCAGTTCGAACTCGACTGCCGGGCCACGGTCGGTGACCTTCGGCGTGCCCTTCCAGAGTTGCTTGTCAAAACCCTTCACGCCGCCATGGAGGTGGTTATCGCCGTTGTTGGTGGCAAGCGTGTGCGACGTGCCTTCGAGTTCGAAGCGGCCGGCGGCGATGCGGTTGGAATAGCGGCCACAGATCGCGCCGAAGTATGGGTGGCCGGCAAGGTAGCCCTCGAGCGAGTCGAAGCCGAGCACGACGTCAACGGGTTCGCCGGTGGTGCCGTCCTTCGGCGGCACGAGGAACGACGTCACGATCGCCCCGTAGTCGGTGATCGTCGCCTTCCAACCACCCGGCACCTCCACCGTGTAAAGGTGGGCAGCCCGACCATCGGGCAACGTCCCGAAGGCTTTCACGGCAGGCACGTGCATGGTCGTCGCTCCCGATGGTGTTTCGTGCTGCTCGGCGGCGTGGCAGAGGGCCATGCCGCATGCCACGGCCCAGGCCGTCGCCAACCGGATGATCGCCACGGTGGTCATGGTCTCTCCCCAAGTCATGTCGCCAGTCATGTCGCGAGTGATGTCGCCAGTGATGCAGACGAGTGCTACCGCCCCATGGCGGAGCCGCGATGGCGGCAGTCTACCGCGTTCCACCGCTACGTCTTGGCGACCGTCCGCTGCTTCGGCGTGCTCTCGGCCTCTTCCTGCTTCACCGCGATCCAGCCGTCCACGCTCCAGGGCCCGCCGCCATAGGCGGCCAGCGTGAGCAGGCCGCCGCCAATGGCGAGGTTCTTCATGAACTGGATCGTCTGCAGCTGCCGCTGGCCGGCATCCACGAACCTCCAGAAGTCGTGAAAATAAAACGTGGCGGCGGCGAGGAAGACGAGCAGGCAGAGAGACCCGATCCGCGTCCACGCCCCAAGCAGCAGCGAGAGGCAGCCCACGAGCAGGAGGCCGATGGCGCCGAAGAGGGCGAACTTCGGAACGGGAACCCCTTCCGACGCCATGTAGGCCGCCGTCGTGGAGAAGTGCAGCACCTTGTTGGCCACGGCGCTGGCAAACACGGCGGCGAGCATCAGCCGCGCGAGCAGCGTCACCGCCCCCTGCATCACGTCGGCCATCTGCTGCATCACACGACTCCACGCCCGGAGAAAAAGCCTCGCCATGGTCGCCCACGGACGGCGGCGGGGCAAGGCCGAAAACCCGCGGGATTCAGGCGATCTGATCGCGGGTGACGCAGTGGATGGCGCCGCGACCGCGGATCAGGGAGGTGCAGTCGAAAGGCTCGATCGTGCGGCCGGGAAAGCTCGCCTCGAGCGTCCGCAGGGCCGGCTCGTCGGTCGGCCCGCCGAACACCGGCACCGCCACGAAGCCATTGCCGACGAGGAAGTTGAGGTGACTTGCCGGGAGCTGTGTGCCCTCGAACGCAAACCGGGCGGGGATGTCGATCGGGATCACGTCGAGACGCCGGCCACGGGCATCGGACGCCGCACGGAGGATGGCAAGGTTGCGATCGAGCGACTCATGGTTGGGATCGAGCCGATCGGGCTGGCGGGCGGCGACCACGCGGCCCGGGGCCACGAACCTCGCAAGCTGGTCGATGTGGCCGTCGGTGTCGTCGCCGGCGAGATCGCCGCCGACCCAGATCACGCGATCGATCGCAAGATGCCGTTTCAGGGTGTTCTCCATCGCGTCGCGGTCGAGGCTCGGATTCCGCTTCGGATCGACCACGCACCGCTCGTTGGCCATGAGCGTGCCGTCGCCGTCGGTTTCGATCGCGCCCCCTTCGAGCACGATGTGGGGCTCGATCGACGTGAGACTCTCGTGCTTCGCGATCGCCCGCGACACGCCCGCATCGGCATCCCAGGGCGGATACTTGCCACCCCAGGCGTTCCATTCCCAGCAGACGGCGCGCGGCCGCTGGCCACTGGAGGCGTCGCGCGGCACGAGAAACACCGGGCCGGTGTCGCGGATCCATGAGTCGCTCGTGGGGATCTCGACGAACGCCACATTCGCCGCGTCGGCGAGGAACGACCGCGGCGCCGCAAGCACGTCGCGCGAGCCGATGATCTGGACCGGCTCGTAGCGTGCGATCAGCCGTGCCAGCCGTTCATAGACCGGCGGGATCGCCTCGTAGGGCCCGAGGAACGTGGCCCGGCGGTGCGGCCACGCGATCCACGTGGCGGCGTGCGGCTCCCACTCGGCCGGCAGCCTGAAAATCGGGGACGGGAGCTGATTTCCCATTAGGAAATCAGCTCCCGTCCCCGATTTTCCTTTCTGGGTTTTCATCTACCCGCCCCACCGGCCGAGGAGCCCGCCGAAGGCGTCGATTCGCCGGTCGCGAAAGAAGGGCCATCGCGTCCGCGACCACTCGATGCGGGAGAGGTCACAGTCCACCACCGCCGTGAGCGGCTCGTCGTGCGAGGCCTTCATGAGGCAGTCGCCGTTGGGGGCGTAGACCACGCTCGCGCCCCAGAAGCGGAGCGGGCCTTCGCAGCCGGTACGGTTCACGGCCACCACGAACACGCCGTTGGCGATCGCATGGCTCCTGAGCATCGTGTCCCACGACTCATACTGTTCGCGGTGGAGCGGGTCCTCGCCGTCGAGCCAGCCGATCGCCGTGGGATAGAAGATCGCCTGGGCGCCGGCCATCGCAGTGAGCCGGGCGGCCTCGGGATACCACTGGTCCCAGCAGACCAGCGGCCCCACGGCAAGCCGGCTCGTGGCCACGCTCATGAAGCCGGTGTCGCCCGGCGCGAAGTAAAACTTCTCGTAGTAGTGCGGGTCGTCGGGGATGTGCATCTTGCGATACACGCCCGCCGTCGAACCGTCGGCATCGAAGATCACGGCGGTGTTGTGGAACAGGCCGGCGGAGCGGCGCTCGAACACGCTGCCCACGAGCACCACGCCGTGCTCCTTCGCGGCGGCCGCGAGCCGTTCGGTGAGCGGCCCGGGCACCGTCTCGGCCTCGGCGAACTTCCCGTGGTCCTCCGCCTGACAGGGGTACTCGCCGGCGAACAGTTCCTGGAGACAGACGACGTGGGCCCCCTGCTTCGCCGCAGCGGCGATGCCGGTGATCGCCTGGGCGATGTTGGCCTCGCGGTCGGGTGTGCAGGCCGACTGCACGAGGCCGATGCGGACGGTGGTGGGTGGCTGGAGGCGATCGCCCCGCGGCATGATCTGCGATGACGTGTTCATGGGCCCCATCCTACTACAGCCCGTTTCAGGGCCTCGACTCGCCTGCGAGGTGGGCCTCAGGGCCGGGGCGGACGACGCGGGCCACCATCGCCCGACAACGGGGAGCCGATCGTCACGTGAGCAGGTCTTCGTAGCCGGCGTGCCTGCGGGCGACGCTCGACATGATGGCGAAAAGAATCGCCGTGTTGAGCCCGGCCACGAGGATGCCGTTGGTGGCCTCCATCGGTTCGAGCACGCAGTATGGCGCCACCAAAACGTGTTTGCCGGTTCCGAGGGTCGTGAACGTGGTTCCGGAAAAATACACGACATCTTGCATCCGTTCGAACTGGCCGAAATGCCAGAGCACGACGGACCACAGCCCGATCTGCAGGAAGCAGGAGACCACCAACGGCACCGCTGCCAGGAGTATCGAGGGCATCACGAGCCCGACTCCGGTGGCCCGCGGAAATCGTCTCCGCAGCGCCACCTGCGACTTGAGCACCATGAATATGAAGAACGAATGCAGCGCGAGGCACACGCTGATCGCAAGGATGCCCGCCGCGAATACGTAGTGCATGTGGTAGTCGATCACCGAACAGGCTCCTGACGGATTCGGGCATCTGCCTGCCCCATAGGATGCCGGCTGGCGACGGGGTAGGTCCAGCCACTCGAGCCGACCGCCATAGTCCTGGCATTCACACTCGACACGAAGGCGGGTACAAGCCACACCACGGCACGGGTATGGATCTCCGCGCGAGACGGCTCACGTCTGATTCTTCCGCGTCGGTGCGAATCCGCAACCGGCCGGTGACATGCTCGGCGCCGACGGGGCGTGTGGGTTTGCCACCCACACACTTCGCAGTGACCGATCGGCGGCAAGCGAAGTGATGGCCCGGGGGTCGTGCCCTGCACGACTCCCGTCACGCGACTGGACTTGCCGTCGCCGCCGGCACCGGGAACTGCTCGGCGAGTTCGGCCACCTCGCGGCGGGTCGTCTCCACCACGCCGGCGTCGTCGGTGTGCTTCAGCGCCCGCAGGATCCACTGGGCGATCCGTTTCATCTCGTCGGTGCCCATGCCGCGGGTCGTGAGCGCCGGCGTGCCGAGGCGGATGCCCGAGGGATCCATCGGCTTCCGCTCGTCGTACGGGATCATGTTCTTGTTGCAGGTGATCCCGCAGCGGTCGAGCGTCTGCTCGGCCAGTTTGCCGCCGATCCCCAACGGCGTGACGTCCACGAGCATCAGGTGGTTGTCGGTGCCCCCGCTGACGAGCCGCACGCCGCCGGACGCGAGGGCCTCCGCGAGCACCTTCGCATTCGCCACCACCTGCTTGGCATACACCTTGAAGTCGGGCCGCAGCGCCTCGCCGAAGGCCACCGCCTTGCCAGCGATCACGTGCATCAAGGGGCCGCCCTGCTGGCCGGGGAACACCGATCGGTCGAGGTCCTTGGCATGGGCCTCGCGGCACATGGCGATCCCACCACGGGGGCCGCGAAGCGTCTTGTGGGTGGTGCTCGTCACGAAGTCGGCCACGGGCACCGGGTTGTCGTGGATGCCGGCGGCGACGAGGCCGGCGTAGTGGGCCATGTCAACCAGCAGCTTCGCCCCCACCTCGCCGGCGATCTCGGCGAACCGCCCGTGGGGAATCTCGCGGGGATACGCGCTCGCCCCGGCCACGATCAGCTTCGGCTTGTGCTCGCGGGCAAGGCGGGCCACCTGGTCGAAGTCGAGGAGGCAGTCTTCGCGGCGGACACCGTAATGGACGAACTTGTAAAAGACGCCCGATGCATTGAGCTTCATGCCGTGGGTGAGATGGCCACCGTGGGCGAGGTCGAAGGCCAGCACGGTGTCGCCCGGCTGGATCGCGGCGAGGTAGACCGCCGCATTGGCCTGACTGCCGGAGTGCGGCTGCACGTTGACGTGCTCCGCCCCGAACAGGCTCTTGAGACGGTCGCGGGCGATGTCTTCGACCTTGTCAACGAACTCGCAGCCACCGTAGTAGCGTTTGCCGGGATAGCCCTCGGCATACTTGTTCGTGAGCACGCTGCCCACCGCCTGCATCACCGCCGGACTCGTGAAGTTCTCACTCGCTATCATTTCGAGGCCCTCCTGCTGCCGCACCTGCTCGGCGGCGATGGCGGACCAGACCTCGGCGTCCTCGAGTTCCACGAAGTTGGCGGGGGTGTGCATCGGGAATCCTCCTTGGGGCAGGCGGGCGGGCGGATCCATGATTGTGGAAGGGTCGCGAATGACCGTCAACGAGCCTGCCTACCGCCGCCGCACGGTCGTAAAGGCACGGATGGCCGCGGTCTTTGGGATGGGCATGGTCCTCGCCAGCCAAGCACTCGCCCAGGTCTCGATCGTCGAGCGGCTCTCGCTCACGGGCACGGTCGAGGCGGTGGCCGGCCCGCGGCTCACGATTCGAGACGGCGGGGGCACGCGATGTGAGGTTCGCATCCACAAACCTGGCGAACCAGGCGTTCCCCTCGCAGACGGCCGCCTGCTCGCCTTCCCGGCGGACATCTCGATCACGGGGGTGGTCGATGCGGCGAAGCTGAAGCCAGGACAGGTCGTGCGATTTCGCACTCAGCTTTCCGGCAAGGGAGTCGCCGACGCGGAACTCTCCGCGTTCGCCGTGATCGACGCAGCCGACGCCACCATCGGCGTCGACTGGCCCCACGGACCACCTGTGGCCAAGGAGACCGCCGACGGCGTGGTCACCGCCGCCGTGCTCCGCGCCAGCCGCACCCGCCTCGCGGTCGAACTGCCCGCCGGCCAGCCGTTCCCAAAGAGGACGGTGGTGGTCTGCCGCCTCACCGACGACGTTCGTGCGACGCTCGAGAGCCGCGACATCAAACGGCTCGAACCGGGGGCCTCGGTCTCCCGACTCGAGGCGGTGCGTCTCGATTCGGGCGACGTGGTCGCCAAGGCGCTCGTCGCCCAGAACCCCGTCGCGACGTCCGTGGCCACCAAGGGAGACGAAGCCCTCGAAAACAAATACCGCTCGCTCTCGGACATGCCGCCCGCCGAACCGCGGCTCGTCCGCTCGCCGCACTTCGCCTTCCAGACCGACGTCTCAGACCGCGAGTGGGCCGTGATCCGCGACAAGCTCGAACGCATGGTGACCGTGATGGAGCAGTTGTTCGGCCGCAAGGCGGGCGGGTTGGTCGAGGGCTTCATCGTCCGCGACCTCGCCGCCTGGCCGGCGGGCGCGCTCGAGCAGCCGATGGGCCTCGAGAAGATCCGCCGTCGTGAGGGAGTCTGCTTCAACACCTCGGTCGGCGGCCTGCGGCGGGCCCAGCTCTATTCCTGTGACGATCATGGCGTCATCCAGCACGAGTGCGTGCATGGATTCTGCCACCTGACGTTCGGCTCGACCGGACCAACGTGGCTCTCCGAGGGCGTCGCCGAACTGGGCAATCACTGGCGCGACGGCGACATCTCCGTACGCCTCGATCCGCGGGTGATGGCCTACCTGCAGCATGCCGCTCCGAAGCGGACTCTCGCCGAGATCGCCGGGCCGGGCCGCGAACCCGCTGGCACGTGGCAGGACTACGCCTGGCGCTGGGCCCTCTGCTACCTGCTGGCCAACAATCCCAACTACGCCGACCGCTTTCGACCCCTCGCGGTGGCGCTGATGGAGGGAAGGCCGGGTGTGTCGTTCGAATCCGTCTACGGCCCCGTGGCCCGCGAGGTTTCGTTTGAATACGACCAGTTCCTCGCCGTGGTCGGCGATGGATACCGCGCCGATCTCGCCGCCTGGCCGTGGAAGTCGAAGGCCAGACCGCTCGCCGCGGGCGGCGAGTCGCGTGCAACGGTCAAGGCGGCTGCCGGCTGGCAGGCGGCAGGGGTGTCGGTCCAGGCCGGCACACCATACGCGATCGATGCCGCCGGGACATGGCGAACGGCGGAGGCGGGTTCGCCCTGCGATGCCAACGGCGACGCGGGCCGCGGCCGGCTCGTGGCCGTGGTGTTCCGCGACTATGCGATCTCGCCGCCGATCCCGCTTGGCGTGGCGGCGGAGTTCACCGCACCGTGCGACGGCCAACTCTTTCTGCGATGCGACGACGACTGGACGCAACTGGCCGACAACGACGGCCAGATCGAAGTGACGATCACCCGCCGGTAGCCGAAGGTTTTCACCCTGCGTGAAAGACAACACAGGCTTGAAACCTGTGCGACTCGGCACCGCGCGTCAGCCCACCGACAGGAGCTTCATGTCGAAGACGAGCGTCGAGTTCGCCGGGATCCCGGGCCGCGCCGTCGAGCCATAGGCGAGGTCTGCCGGGATGATCGCCGTCAGCCGTTCACCCACCTTCATCTGGCCGACGATCTCGTCCCAGCCCTTGATCACCTCGCCCTTGCCGAGCGTGAACGAGAACGGGGTGTTCTTGTCGCGGGAACTGTCGAACTTCGTGCCGTCGAGCAGCCAGCCGGTGTAGTGGGTGGTCACCTTGTCTCCAACCTTCGGCGTGACGCCCGTGCCGGGCTTGATCACCCGATACCTGATGCCGGAGAGCGTCGTCTGGAAGTCGTTGTACGACGTCCGTGCCGCGGCGACCTGCATCGGGCCGCTCAGCTTGGAAAACAGCTTTTCGCGACTTCCCGACTGTCCGAGGAAGGCGAGCCCCCCCGCGCCGCCGCCGCCGGAGAGACCCTGCACTGCTGCGAAGCCGTCGATCCGTCCATCGCCATTGCGGTCTGCGGTGGCTGCAAACGCCGCCGCCTTCGGACGCGCGGAGCCGGTGAAGGCGGCAAAACTGGCGAGCCGGGCGTTCGCCGCCGGCGACACGCTCCCGTCGTAGATCTCCGTACCCGGGCCGCCGTTGCCGCTGGTCACGATCACGTCGTCGATCGAGTTGGCGTCGTAGCGACCCGCGGCCACAGCCACGCCGCTGCGCAGCGACGGTGTGAACGGCGTGAACCTGTCAACCCTGCGGGCCGTCGCCCCGGAGAGGTCGTAGACCTTGACCAGCGGCGCCATGCCCGTGCCGCTGGCGACCGCCAGTTCGGTCCGGCCATCGCTTCTTGTGCCGTCAACCAGCGAACCGCCCACGAACGTGCCGACGTCGGCGAACGCGATCGTCGCCCCGCCCAGGAAATCTCCGCCGAAAGGGACGAACGTGCGATACGGCGTCGGAGAGATGGGGCCGCCGAACGACGGCGAGAGAAACACGCTCACCTCCGAGCCTCGCGATTTCGCCACGGCGATGTCCTGCCAGCCATCGCCGTTGACCTCGCCCGCCGACACGGCCACGCCATTGACGTAGGAGTCGCCAAACGGCCGCAGCCGAAACTCCGGCAGTTCGCGGAGCGAGGTGCCCGTTCCCGTGACGATGCTCGTGAACACGCGAATCTCAGCGACCCGCCCCGGCCCAGACCCGACGATGATCTCGTTGCCCGGCAGGCCATTGACGTTGGCCATCGCCAGCCGCGTGCCCCCGCGAAACGCCTCCTCGAAGGCGAGCGTCTCGGCGACGACCGCGCCGGTCTCAGCCTCCACCAACTGGATCAGCGGCCGGCTTCCCGGGCCGATGTCGCTGCCGATCGCCACCATCGAGTGCGCGAACACCTGCCGGGGCTCGAGGGCCTCGAGCCTCAGGCGGGCCGCTTCCGCAATGCGGCGGCGGGCAGACGACGAACGAGACGGACGACGGGCGGCCATGGAAACCCCGGCAGTCATGAAGTCTTCAGAAGGGAGGCGTGCCGACGGATCGCCGGCCATGCCGACGACACCCGCCAGTACGCTCAGGAATAGCCTGCGGTTCGGCTCGGGGCAATTTCCGGGTCGATCCCGGTCATTCCAGCCGCATCGGCTCGGGCATGAACGTCAGCAGCGGGATCGCGAGCACCGCCAGGCCGAGGATCGTCCGTCGTGTCCCCAGGGGCCTGCCATCGTCGGCGATCGGCGGATGATCGACTCCCATGAGCGTCACCAGCACCAGCATCACAACCCAGTTGAACTGCCCCGTCACGATCACGGCCGCCATCGACGCCAGCAGCACGCCCCGGGCCACCCAGTTGCCGGCCCGGCCAAAGACAGCCCGGCAGATGTGACCGCCGTCGAGTTGGCTCATCGGCATCATGTTGAGTCCGGTCACGAGCAGCCCGACCCAACCGGCCATGAACAGGGCGTTGGGCGCGACGGCGGCATCGGCGGGCAGGTCGGGCCGCACGACTGACTGCACCCATCGGGCCAGCGGCGGCATGGCGAACGGGGTGTCCCCATCCGGACCGCCGCCGGTCAGGAGGCCAAACGCCAGGAGCGGCACCGCCACCACGAGCCCGGCGAGCGGGCCGGCCGCTGCGATATCGAAGAGCTGGCGACGATTGGCCCGTGCTCCCTCCATGCCGATCACGGCGCCGAGCGTGCCCGTGAGCAGCACCGGCACCGGGATGAAGAAGGGGAGCGTGGCGGGGATGCGGTGGATCCAGGCGGCGATGAAGTGGCCCGCCTCATGCGCCGTGAGCACCGCCATCACCGCGGCGGCATAGGCCAGACCGCGGGGCCAGTGCGATGCCAGGTCGGGCCCGATGTCGTCGAGCCCCAGCAGCAACGGCTGCCAGCCGGCCACGCCGGCCGCGAACGTGGTCATGCACGTCAGGAGATAGAGCAGCGCCTGCAGTCGGAGCCGCGGCGACGGCCGAGACCGCAGGAGTGTCTCGAGGTCGTGTGCGGGAGGCGAGTACGGTGGCTGCATCGTTGGTGATGATCCCAAGAATACAGGTTTTCGGAGCCTTCTGATAAACTGCCGGGCTCCTTTTTACGTCCGGTTTCATTCCCGGCACCGCCCGAGGTTTTTCATGCCCCTCCGCCTGCCTTCGTCCCGTCGCCGCCATGCCGCACTCGCCGGCCTGCTCGCCCTCGCCTGCTCGGCCGCCGTCCGTGCCGCCGACACACCGGAGGTGATCGCCGTCGTCGCCATCGATCCGTATGCCGACCTTCGCAGTCAGCTGACGTGGGTTGGAGAACAGGTGGGCAATCCCACCCTCGCCGGCTTCGCGGAGTCGTTCATCCTGCTGGCCACGCAGGGCAAGGGCCTCGCCGGCCTCGACGTGAAGCGGCCGGTTGGGATCGTGATCACGACCGAGGGTGGCCCGCTGCCCACGGCCCACGCGTTCGTGCCGGTGAAGGACCTCGACAAACTGCTCGGCGCGATCCAGGGCATGACCGGTCCCGTGGATGACGCGGACGGCAAGCGGCGGATCAGTCCGCCCGGCGCGCCGCCGCTCGAGATCGAAGAAAAGGACGGGTGGGCGATCCTCTCGCAGCCGGGCTCACCGGCCGATGTCGCCGACCCACTCACGCTCATTGGACCGCTCTCCAAGGACTATTCGATCGCCATCGAGCTCTTTCCGAGCCGGATGCCGGGCGACATGCGGGAGCGACTCAAGGAGCTGCTCGACGAGGCGGCCCGCAACGCGGCGGCCCAGGGGCAGGCGATGGACGACAGGCCCCTCCGCGCTGGCATCGAGAGGCTCGAGGACGTGGAGAAACTGCTCTTTGGCCTTGCCATCGACACGGAGAATGACGACATCCATCTCGACATCACCTCGGTGCTCGAGGCCGATGCCGCCGCCGTGGCGTCGTTCAAGGACGCCGGCAACGCCACCTCGACGATCGCGTCTCCGGCCACGGCCGACGGCAAGCAGGCGGCCCTCCGCGGGCACTACGCCGTCAACGTGCCTGCCGAAGGTCGCGCAGCGGTGAGGGCCGGCCTCGACCAGGCCCTCGAACAGGCCGACGACGATGCGACCACCCGCGTGGTCGCCAACCTTGCCCGTGATCTGGTGGCTGCGATGCTCGACACCGGCGCGATCGACGCCGGCTTCACGGTTGATACGAGCGCCGCCGACGGCACGAGCCCGCTGCCGTCCGTCACGGTCGGCATGAAGGTGAAGGACGGCGCGGCCCTGCAGAAGCAGGTGAAGGACCGTCTCGGCAAGGCCGATGCGCTGCCGCCGCAGGTGAAGGTGGCCTTCGACGCCGGCAAGGAGGGAGCCGCCACGCTTCATGAGATCACGATCGATGTGTCGGGCACGCCCGCCGCGGAACGGCTCGGTGAGTCCGTGAAGCTCACGCTCGCCGTCACCCCCGACCACGCGTTCCTGCTGGCCGGCGGCGATCAGCGAAAGCGGCTTGCCGCAGCGTTGGCGAGCGGTGGCACGCCGGTGGCCGAAGCGGTGCCCTTCGCCGGCGTCGATGTGTCGCTCGCGGCCATGGTTGGCTACGCGGCGAAGATGATGAAGGCCCTCAGCCCCGACGACCCGCAGGGCGAGGCGCTCCAGGATGTCGCCGAGCAGGCGGCCGCGATGAAGTCGACGCAGGTGCAGTTCTCGGCGAAGCCGATCGACCGCGGCGTGACGCTCCGGCTCAAGGCCGACGCCGGCGCGCTGCAGACCGTCGCCGCCAGCACGTCGATGCAGCAGCAGCCGGCGGCGCGGGTTCGCCCGGCGGTGCCGCTGCGGCCCGCCCAGCCACGGGTCATCGAGAAAGACGACTCCCCCGCCATCGCTCCCTAACCTCTTCTTCTCCCGCTTTCCCCTGCCATGATCGCATCGTCCGCCTCCGGGCTCCGCCGCGAGATCGCCGGCGCGAGTGTCGCCGAACTTGCCGAGACCTACGGCACACCGCTCTACGCGTATGACGCCGAGGTGATTCGCCACCGCTGCCGTGACCTCGCGGCCTGGGACACGGTGCGGTTTGCTCAGAAGGCCTGCTCGAATCTCGCGGTGCTCGACCTCGTTCGCCGCGAAGGCGTGCTGGTTGATGCCGTCAGCACGGGCGAGATCCACCGGGCACTCGCTGCGGGCTATGCGCCGCACGCCGCGAAGGCGGCCAGCGGCGATGCCCTGCCGCCGGCCGATCCGATCGTCTACACGGCCGACATCTTCGACCGCGACAGCCTCGATGCGGTCGTCAAGCACGGAATCCACGTCAACTGCGGCTCGGCCGACATGATCGAGCAGTTGGCGGAGCGGATGCCGGGTGCGTCGATCACGCTCCGCGTGAACCCCGGTTTTGGGCACGGCCACAGCCAGAAGACCAACACCGGCGGCGAGGGCTCGAAGCACGGCATTTGGCACGAGGAGATTCCCGACGTGCTCCGTCGCGCCGAGTGGGCCGGGCTGCAGGTGAGCGGCCTCCATATGCACATCGGCAGCGGCACCGATCTGGCGCACCTCGCCGAGGTGGCCGGGGCGCTGGAACGGGTGGCGATCGAGGTGGGTCGCTCGCTCACCACGGTGAGCGCCGGCGGCGGCCTGCCCGTGCCCTACAAGCCGGGTGAGGTGCATGCCGACCTCTCCGGCTACTTCACGCTCTGGGATGCCACGCGAAAGCGGCTCGAGGACCGCTTCGGCCACCGCATTCGCCTGGAGATCGAGCCGGGCCGGTATCTCACTGCGGAGAGCGGCTTCGTGATCACCGAAGTGCGGGCGGTGAAGAAGCAGGGCGGGCGGAAATACCTGCTCGTGGACGCCGGCTTCAACACGCTCGCGCGGCCGGTGCTCTACGGCTCCTATCACCCGATGAGTGTCTGCCCGCGGGGCGAGGAGCCGTCGCATGGTGCCGAAGACGTGGCGGTGGGCGGCCCGTTGTGCGAGTCGGGTGACATCTTCACGCAGACCGACGGCGGCTTCGTGGCCACCCGCAGCCTGCCGACCGCGAGCGTCGGCGACCTGCTGGTGATCGAAATCGCCGGCGCCTATGGCTTCGTGATGGCGAGCAACTACAACTCGAAGCCGCTGCCGGCCGAGGTGCTCGTCGACGGCGGAACGCACCGCCTCGTCCGCGCCCGCCAGACGCCCGAAGACCTGGTCCGTGGCGAGTGTGTCTAGTTTCAGATGCCACGAGCCCTGCGTGGTCCTGTTCCAACGGGCGGCCGCTTCCGGCGTGATGGGCCCGCGGCCTTACGGCCGGTCGGCTTGAACACGGGCTCCTGCGTGGCGGGACGCCCGCGGCCTTACGGCCGGTCGGCTTTCTGGAACTGTCGTATAAGCCCAACGCCGTGAGGCGTGGGGCGAACCGCCATCAGACGCCGTATCCGACGCGGTGCGCCTGCGGCCTCACAGCCCGAGCGCCCTCATGCCGTCATCCCCTCGCTGCCGCTCGGGGCTTTTTGGATGCTGGAAGGACACGATGCGAGGGGTTGCCCGTACCCCGGGAGCCGGCCTTGCTGACCAGCGGAGCCATGGATGGCGAAGCGTAGTCAGCATCGAGAGCGTGGAGGCCCGGAGGGCCGTAGCGAACGTCCGGCGACGGAGTATGGGCAACCCCGAGGCGCGCGTGGCGAACACAGGTTGGAAACGCGTGCTCCTGAACCGGCCTTGCGGCGACGCCCCCGCTTCGCCATTCTCCGCGGCCCACCGAGGCTGCCGCATGCTGATCTCACACCGCCACAAATTTGCGTTCGTCCACGTGCCCAAGACGGGCGGCTCGAGTGTCGCCTACTCGCTCTGGAAGTTCGCCGATCACACGGGCGGCTACTGGGCCAACCGTTGGCTCGCGAAGATCGGCATCCACGTCAATCACTATGCCCCCTATCGGCAGCGGAAGTTTCGCCCGCACACACCGGCCGAGGACCTCCGGCGAAACCTGCCGGCAGGAGTGTTCGAGTCGCTGTTCACGTTCGCCTTCGTTCGAAACCCGTGGGATCTGCTCGTCTCCTACTATCACTTTCTCCGCGACGCCGAAGGGCATTCCAGACACGTGAGCCATCGCCGTCGCCGAACCGCCGAACTGCCCGACTTCGAGGCCTACGTCCGCTACGAGATCGGCCGTGGCAAGATTTCGCAGACGCGGATGGTGGCCGATCGCCGCGGCCACGTGCTCGTCAACTTCCTCGGCCGCTACGAGTCGCTGCACACCGACTTCGCCCACGCCTGCCGCTGCATCGGTATCGACGCGTCGCTCGGGCAGGCCAACGCGAGCACCCGGGGCGATTACCGCGACTACTACACCGACCGACTCGCCGCCCTCGTCCGCGACCACTTCGCCGAGGACATCGAGCGGTTTGGCTACGAGTTTGCCGACCCGGACGTGGCCGCCGCTCGGCCGTACCTCGCGGCCGCCTGACCGGACAGGATGTGCCGGTTTTGACGCGCCGGGCGTGCCGGCTACGATGATCTGAGTGCAGGACTCCCTTCCGCCCCACCGATTGCTCCCACCATGGCCAAAGCTGGACCCCGCAAAAAGCTTCCGAAGGAACTGGCGGTCATCAACGCCGACAACTGCACGGGGTGCGAGTCGTGCCTCGAGGTCTGCCCGGTCGACTGCATCGTGAAGGTGCAGCAGTTCGACCAGTTCCACAACCTCCAGAGCTGGTGCGAGATCGACATCGAGCGGTGCGTGGGCTGCGAAGTCTGCGTGCACATCCCGGGCAAGAAATCGAACCCCTACGACCTCAAGGTCTGCCCGTGGGATGCAATCGAGATGGTGCCGACCGAGCAGGTGGCCCAGGTGGTGGCCCAGATCGGCGGGCCACCGGAATACGTCGAGCAGAACTGGGACCGGCTCGTGAACACGGCCCAGCATCTGGCGGAACTGAAGGTCGCGGCCGGCTGACAGCCCGCACCTCCGGACGGTTGGCCTCGTTGGCATGATTGACGCGGCCGCACGGCACAGCCTATAACGGTACACGCGTACACCACCCGCGGAGACCGCGATGGCACCTGCTCCCGCCGTCCTTGACGACTCGTTCCTCGCCCACGTCCGACTCGCGTGTGTGCCGGGCATCGGCGGCAGGCTCCGCCGCCTGCTGCTTGATCGATTCGGTTCACCGCAGGCCGTCTTCAATGCCACGCCGAAGGAGATCGCGTCGGTGGGGAGGATCGGCCCGCGGCTGGCGGCTTTGATCCCGACGCTGGCCACGAACGGCGTCGCCGAGGAGGTGATCGACACCTGCCGTCGCGGCCGGATCGAGGTGGTGATCGAAGGTGGAGATCGTTACCCGGCCCTGCTGTCGCGCATCGACGATCCTCCAGGGGTGCTGTTCGTCCGAGGTGCGATCGAGCCGTGCGACGCCCTGGCCGTGGCGGTGGTCGGCTCCCGACACCCGTCGCCCTACGGCAAGCGGATCGCCTGGCAGCTCGCCGGGGGCTTGGCCAGGGCGGGCTACACGGTGGTGAGCGGACTGGCCCGCGGCATCGACGCGGCGGCACATCGCGGCGCGCTCGACGCCGGCGGCCGCACGATCGCGGTGCTCGGCACCGGCGTACTCAACATTTATCCTCCCGAAAATGCCGATCTGGCCGCCGAGGTGATCGGCCGTGGAGCCGTGGTCAGCGAGGCGCCGCCGCTGGCGGAGGGACATGCCGGTGCCTTCCCGCAGCGAAACAGGATCGTCTCGGGGCTCACTCTGGGCACGCTGGTGGTCGAGGCCGCTGAGCGGTCGGGCGCCCTGATCACGGCGCGACTCGCCGGCGAGCAAGGCCGCGAGGTCTTTGCCGTGCCGGGGCAGGTTGACTGCCGGACGGCCCGGGGCTGCCACAGACTGATCCGCGACGGCGCGAAGCTCGTCGAAAGCGTGGACGACATTCTCGAGGAACTCGGCCCCCTGTTCGAGACGACGACCTCGGCTGACGGCCGTGCGGTGCGGTCACCCGCCGAACTGCAGCTGGACGACATCGAGCGGCGGGTGCTGGCCGCGGTCGATGCCTCCGGCAGCCCGTCATCCGTGGACATCGATGACGTGGTCGCCGCGAGTGGCTTTTCCGCATCGCAGGTGCTCTCCACGATCGGCGTGCTGGAGATGCGGCGGCTCCTCCACCGCTTGCCTGGCAGCCGTGTCGGCCGGGTCTGATAGGGCTTGGACGCCTCACACATGATCCTGAGGCGTTCCTGTGGCGGTATCACTCCGCCAGGAAGCCCCGAGCGGGAGCGAGGGGATCACGCGTGGCGGCGGCGAACGACGCGTGCCGATCCGCGAAGCAGTTCCCGTCGCTTCCGCTCCGGGCTTTGAGGATTCCGTGGAACAACGCGCCACGATCAAGGGGAAACCGTATCAGACGGATCCGTCTTTGTGTGGCTGCCGTACACACCCAACACCGTGAGGCCACATCTGTTTGGCTCGCCGATTGCTGTTTGGCACGCCGATTGCTGTCTGAACTGACGCCGCCGGGACTCGCCGCGACAGCCTGCGGCCCAGGTGGCTGTTTTGACGGCCCAAACACCATGGAGCCAGCACCGTGCACCTTCCACGATCTCCCCGTCGGCCGCATCAAAACGCAACGCGCGCCGCATTTTGCACCGGCCCGGAGCGTTTGGAGTGCCGGTCCCTGATGGCAGCCGACTCCCACATGGCCATCGGGATGAATCTTGAAAACATCGTCGACTGGTCGCCTGCCTGGACCTTCACGGATGCGTTCAAGGCCTCGCGGCCCTGGATCGACCAGGCCTTCAACACGGCCACGTGGGGGACGTCGTGGGACGACCCCGCCACGCCGCCCTTGGCCCTCGACGGCGATGGCAACGTCCTCCGACTGGCCACCTGGACGAACGCGGCGGGGCAGACAGTGCAGCAGCGAGCAGGCACGCTCATGTTCCGCGGCCTCGGGGGCGGATATGCCGCCGGCACCTACCGCGCCGAGTGGGACGGCGACGGCGTGGTGTCCTTCGGGTTCGACGCCCGCGTCATCGCCAGCGGCCGCACCGCAACGGGTCGCAGCTACGCCGACCTGCTCGTCACCCCCTCTGACGATGGCATCCTCATGGTGATCGAATCCACGAATCCGACGAACCCAGCCCGCGCCTTCAACGTCTGGATGCCCGACTGGCAGGGGCAGCGTTTTGCGGGCCAGCAGTGGCAGCCCGGGGCCTCGTTCTCGCCGTTCCATCCACTCTTCCTCCAGCGGCTCGCCCCCTTCCACACGCTCCGTTTCATGGGGATGCAGGAGACCAACTCGTCCGATATCCGCACCTGGTCGGATCGCCGCAATGCCGCCGACATCCGCCAAGGCTCCGGCCCGGAAGGCACCGCCAGCGAGCCGATCGTCAACGGAATTTCGGTCGAATACATGGTGCAACTCGCCAACGACCTCGACGCCGATCCGTGGTTCAACATGCCCTACCTCGCCGACGACACGTTCGTCCGCCGATTTGCGACCTACGTGCGAGATCACGTGGAGCCGGGGCGGAAGGTGTTCGTGGAGTGGGCCAACGAAGTCTGGAACTTCGGCTGGGGATTCGAGGCGTCGCACTGGATCGAGGCACAGAAGCGGCTGCCTGAGAACGCCGGCCTCGATCCCGATCTCGCCCAGTGGCAGATCGCCGGCCGCGAGGCCAAACGAGACATGGACATCTGGTCGGAAGTGTTCGCGGGCCGCACGGATCGTCTCGTCCGCGTGGCTGCAGGCTGGGCGGCGGTGGACTGGGTGAGCGGGCAGATCGCGGAGGCGATGGGCGGCTCGTTCGATGCGATCGCGATCGCTCCCTACATCACGCCGACAGACGACCAACGGGCGGCCTACTCCGCAGGCACCACCGTCGATCGCGTGATCGCCGACACGCGAGCCAACGTGGCGACCAGCCTCGCGTGGACGGCCAACCACGAACGTCTGGCGCAGCAGTGGTCGGCACGGCTCGGGAGGCCGATCCAGCTGGTCGCCTACGAAGGCGGCCCCCACCTCGACGGCCGCGGCGAGCCCTACCAGCAGGCCTTCTACTCGGCCACCAACGACCCGCGCATGGGCGACATCGAGCGCGACTATCTCCGGGGCCTCGACGCGGCGGGCATGGACCTGTTCGTAGACTTCCAGTTCACCGGCCAGGCCGGGGCCACTCCGTGGGGCGACTTCGCGAAGCTGCACCGGATGGACGAACCGCTCGCCACGGCCTACCGCTACGCCGCCGTGGTGGCCGCCGCCGACGGCTCGCTCTGGGCCCCGGCGCCGCCGCCCCCATCCATGAGCATCGCCTCGGCGACCATCGGTGAGGGAAACACCGGTCGGAAACTCCTCGTGTTCACGCTCACGCTGTCGGCGGCATCCGTCACGCCCGTCACGGTTGCCTGGGGCACGGCCAATGGCACGGCCGTCGCCGGCCGCGACTACGTGGCAGGCCGTGGGACGGTCACCTTCAAGCCAGGCCAGACACGGCGGACGGTCAGCGTGTGGGTGATCGGCGACCGGCTTCGCGAGGGCAACGAGACCTTCTCGGTGAGCCTCACCGCACCGGTGAACGCCGTCCTCGACTCAGGCGGCTCACGGGCGACCGGCACGATCATCGACGACGATGGCGGCCGCCGTGCCGCCTTCGCCGCGCTGGCGACCTCGGTGCCGGCGGGCGTCACGGGAAAGCGGGTGCGGTAGCACGTCGGCTTCTCCTGCGGCGGATGGCCGCGTAGACTCCGTCCCCATGGATACAGCCCTCCTCAATCGCTCCGCGTCGATCCGGGCCCGCCTGCTCCAGCTGCGGGACTCTCTTTGACTGGGAGGGACGCAAGGAGACGGCCGCCCGGCTCGAGGGCGCCATGGGTGAGGCCGATTTCTGGAACAACCAGGAAAAAGCCCAGGCCACGGTCGCCGAGCTGAAGGGGCTCAACTCGGTCCTCAAGCCGCTCGAGGAGGCCCTCGCCACCGGCAATGACCTCGAGGCCCTCGAGGAACTCGCCCGTGAGGATGCCACGCTCGAGCCCGAACTCGCCACGGAGGCCGATCGCCTCGAGAAGATGGTCGATGCGCTGGAGCTGACGTCGCTCCTCTCGGGGACGCACGACTCCAGCGACGCCCTCGTCTCGATCCACGCCCGCGACGGCGGCACCGACGCCAACGACTGGGCCGAAATGATGCTGCGGATGTACTCCGCCTGGGCCTCGAAGCACGACTACACCGTCGAGCTCCTTGATCGCCAGGACGACGCCGTGGCCGGCATCCAGAGCGCCACCATCGCCATCAGGGGGCCCTGGGCCTACGGCTATCTCAAGGGTGAGACGGGCATTCACCGGCTGGTCCGCATCAGCCCCTTCAACGCGGAAGGCAAGCGGCAGACGAGCTTCGCCGCCGTGGACGTCGCGCCCGAGATCGCCGACGACGACACCGAGGTCGAGATTCGTGACGAGGACATCCGAGAGGATGTCTTTCGGGCCAGCGGTGCCGGCGGCCAGCACGTCAACAAGACCTCGAGTGCCATCCGGCTCACGCACTTTCCCACCGGGATCGTCGTCCAGTGCCAGAGCGAGCGGAGCCAGCATAAGAACCGGGCCACCGCCCTGAAGATGCTCCGCGCCCGGATCGCCCGGATCCAGGAGGAGAAGCGGGAGGCCGAGAAGCACGCCCAGCACCAGTCGAAGCCCAAAACCGGCTTCGGTTCGCAGATCCGCAACTACTTCCTCCACCCCGACCAGCGGGTCAAGGACCAGCGAACGGGCCATTACGTCGGCAACTTCCAGAGCGTGCTCGACGGCAACCTCGACGGGTTTTTCGACGCCTATCTGAGGTGGAATGCCTCGGGTTCTGCGGCCGCTGCGGACGACGACACCTAGCCTTGCTGGACTGCCCGGCGGCGGCGGGCTACATTCGTCCCTGTCCCCCCGCTGGTCCACCAAGGAAATCCATGGCCGAGAAAGAACAGGCTCTCGAGGTCGAGGGCGTCGTCACGCAGGCCCTCGCCAACACCCGGTTCCGGGTCCAGATCGCGGGCGGACATATCGTCAACGCCCACGTCGCCGGCCGCATGCGGAAGAACTTCATCCGCATCGTGCCTGGAGACAAGGTGAAGGTTGAACTCTCCCCCTACGACCTCACCAAGGGTCGGATCACGTTCCGCGAACGGTAGGATTCCCGGCGCCACCAGGCGCGGGGCCTTCACGACGCGGCCGGTTCTTCGCCGTCGTTCTTCTTCTCGAGGAACTGCATGAGGTCGCTGAACGTGCGGAGCGGTTCTTTCCCCTCGCGCATCTCCTTGGAGATCTTCGTCGGCGGCGACTTGGGCTTCGCCACATAGACGCGTGGCTCTTGCTGGCGAGGCGGCCGTTCATGCCGCTGGTCCCGGGGCCGCGGAGGCCTGGGGGGCCGCTCCGTAGGCTGGGCAGCCCGCTGCGGCGGCTGCTCGGCCCGCCGGGCCTTTCGCTCCTTCTGCTCCCGCCGGGCTTCCTCGAGCCGTTGCTGCCGCTCCCGCTCAGCCGGCGGGATCATCGTCAGCGACACGCGGCGCCTGGCCTTGTCGAGTTCCAGAACCCAGACCGGCACGATCTGCCCGACGCTGACGAAGTCGTGCGGATCACGCACGTATTGGCTGGAGAGCTGGCTGAGGTGCACCAGTCCGCTGTCGTGGAGACCGATGTCGACGAACGCCCCGAAATCAACCACGTTGAGAACCGAGCCCATCAGTTCCATGCCCACGGCCAGGTCCTCGAGCTTGAGCACGCCCTTCTTGAAGAACGGCTTGGGGAGGTCCTCGCGGGGATCGCGGCCCGGCCTTGCCAGCTGTTCCACGATGTCGGCCAGCAGCAGCCGCCCCACGCCCAGCTCGCGGGCGAGCGCGTCGAGATCCACCGAGGCCGCCTTCTCCGCGAGCGCCTCGGCCTGTGGACGCGACGCCAGATCGGCGACGCTGCCGCCGAGCCGCCCGAGCACCTGCTCCGCGACGGGGTAGCTCTCCGGATGAATCCAAGTTGAATCGAAGGGATTCGTGCCGCCCGGGATCTTGAGGAACCCCACGGCCTGCACGTAGGCGGCCTCGCCGAAGCCGGGAACCTCCAGGAACTGCTGCCGCGAGGTGAACGGTCCGTTCTTCGTCCGCCATTCGTGGAAGTTCTTGGCGGTGGTCTGATTGAAGCCCGATACCCGCCGGAGCAGCGCGGGGCTGGCGGTGTTCACGTCCACGCCGACGTAGTTGACGCAACTCTCGACCACGTTGTCGAGCGAGGCATGGAGATGCCTCGCCTTCACGTCGTGCTGGTAGAGCCCGACGCCGATGTTTGCGGGCTCGATCTTCACGAGTTCCGACAGCGGATCCTGCAGCCGGCGGCCGATCGAGATCGCCCCGCGGATCGAAGCCTCGTGGCCCGGCAGTTCCTCGCGGCCGAATGGGCTCGTCGAATAGACGCTCGCGCCGGCCTCGTTCACGATCGCATAGCCGACGTCGAGATCCTTGAGATCACCCGCCACCAGATCGGCGACCAGATTTTCGGTCTCCCGAGCCGCGGCCCCGTTGCCGATGGCGATCACCGTGCAGGCATGGTTGCGCACCAGTTCCGCCACCTTCGCCGCCGCCGCCGACCGCTTCTCCTGCTTGCCGACGACGTGCAGCACGGCGTGATCCAGCGGCGTGCCGCACTCGTCGATCACGGCCGCCTTGCAGCCGCTCTTGAAACCGGGGTCGAGGGCCAGCACACGGCGCCCCGGCACGGGCGACTGGAGCAGGAGGTTGCGGAGGTTTCGGGCAAACACGTGCACCGCATGCGACTCGCAGACGTCCGTCATTTCCCGGCGGATTTCCCGCTCGAGGCTCGGCAGAATCAGCCGCGCCAGGGCATCGCGGGCACAGGCCTTGAGCACCTCGCCGTGCGGATGCCCCGCAGGCACGAGCAGCTCTTCAGCCACCGCCTGCATCTCATCGGCCGGCCCGTCGATCCGGACCTTCAGGAGCCTCGCCCGCTCGCCCCGATTGATCGCCAGGAGCCGATGAGGCGGTACTCGCTGGATGTGCTCGCCGTAGTCGAAATAGTCGCGGTAGTGCTTCTCCTCCTTGGAGAGCGCCTTGCCCTCGCTCTCCACCCGCTGGCTCTTGAGGTGGGCTGAGCGGTAGAGGATCTCGCGGAGCCGCTGCCTGAGGTCGGCCCGCTCGCTGAACTCGTGGGCGATGATGTGCCCCACACCGAGGAGCACATCGGCGACGGTGGCCACCTGGGCGTCGGCATCGACGAAATCGGCTGCTCGGAGGTCGAGATTCGCGGCCGCGGGGTCTGCGGCGAGGATCTCCCGGGCGAGCGGCTCGAGTTTCCGCTGCCGCGCCACCTCGGCGAGGGAGAGTTTCCGAGGCTTGAAGGGCAGGTAGAGGTCCTCGAGTTTCTTGGTGCTGTCCGCAGCGGCAATCCGCGACTCGAGCGCGGGGGTGAGCCGCCCCTGCCCCTGGATCGTCCGCAGGATCGTCTGCTTGCGGTCGGCGAGTTGCCTCGCCCGCGCGACAGCCTCGGCGATCAGGCGGATCTGCTGCTCGTCCAGACCGCCGGTCTGATCGCGGCGATACCTGGTGATGAAGGGGACCGTATTGCCGGCGTCGAGCAACTCGACCGTCGACTGCACCGCCGCCACGGGGAGCCCGAGCCGTTGGGCAATCAGGCCCAGATCGATGACAGCAGTGATCGCCGTGGATCCCATCCCGCTCGCGGGGCGGCCAGAAGATATGGCCGACTCGCGCAACTCTCCTCCTCGATCCCAGCTCCCGCGCATGCGCGCAGGTGGCACACGGATCTGGAACACGCGACGAATCTAGGGCGTGCCCCTGATCGGTGTCAAACGCCGAAAATCGACCATCTCCCGCGGCCCCCCCAGCCTGCCGCGATTTCCCACCCCACCGCCATGTCGCCTGCCCTTGACCCTCCGTCTCCGATTCGCCTATTCCCCGCTCGCCGCGGCAGTTTGTCGCCTGCCCGCGGCTCCGTCATCGAACCGACGGAATCCATTGGAGAGGCCTGCACGATCGTGACGATCACGAAGCGGAACCCGGTCGCGCCGACCGCGCGACCGTGACTGCCACCATCCACATGCCAGGCCCGACGGAGCTCGCCCCATCATGATTCGCCGCAGCACGGACGCCCACGCCACCGAGACCACCAGCCCCGCCGCAGATCTGCTGAACTCCGTGCCGCTCCTCGCGCTCGACCGCCAGTACGACACGCTCCGCGATCAGATCCGCGAGGCCATCAACCGCGTGTGCGACTCCGGCCGGTTCGTCCTGGGCCCGGACGTCGCCGAACTCGAGGCCGAACTGGCCACGGCCCTCGACGTGCCGCACGTGATCTCCTGCGCCTCCGGCAGTGATGCGCTGCTCCTGGCGCTGATGGCACTCGACATCGGCGTCGGCGACGAGGTGATCGTTCCCAGCTACACCTTCTTCGCCACCGCCAGCGCCGTCACCCGGCTGGGGGCGGTACCGATCTTCGCCGACATCGACCCCGCGACCTACCTCGTCGATCCCCGCGACGTCGAGCGGAAGATCAGCACGCGCACCAAGGCGATCGTGCCGGTCCATCTCTTCGGCCGCACGGCCGACATGGACGCGCTGCGGCCGATCGCCGCGCGGGCAGGCCTGCCGATCGTGGAGGATGCCGCCCAGTCGATCCTCTCGACGTGGCACGGCCGCTGCTCGGGAAGCCTCGGTGACGTCGGCTGCTTCAGCTTCTATCCCACCAAGAACCTCGGCGGTGCCGGCGACGGCGGTTTCCTCACGACCACCCGCGATGACATCGCAAAGTCGCTGAAACTGCTGCGCGTCCACGGCATGGAGCCGCGGTATTACCACGAAGTGATCGGCATCAACAGCCGCCTCGACTCGATCCAGGCCGCGGTGCTCCGCGTGAAGCTGCCGCATCTCGATGCCTGGACCACGGCCCGGCAGGTGAATGCCGGCCGGTATCGCGACCTGTTTGCCGAGTACGACCTGGCCGGCCGCATCGCCGTGCCGGGCGAAGAGCCCCGCGGGCGTCACGTCTGGAATCAGTTCGTGGTCCGCGTGCTCGGCGACGACCGCGACGCCCTGCGGGCCCACCTCGCCAAGCGGGGCGTGGGCACGGAGATCTACTATCCGGTGCCGCTCCACCTGCAGAAGTGCTTTGCGCACCTCGGGTGGGCGAAGGGCGACCTGCCGGAAACCGAACGGGCCGCCGAGCAGACGATCGCGCTGCCGATCTTCCCGGAACTCGATGCCATGGAGCAGCGGACGGTGGTCGCTCGGATCGCCGAGTTCTTCGGTGCGGGCCGGAGGGAAAGGGCCGCAGCCGCGACCTCGGCACTGCCGACGCCCCACGTTCTCCGCCGCGCCGTCGGCAAGGCCGACGACGTGCGGTGCTGAGCGGGCCACGCGGCCGCGGGAAGCGGAACGCCGTCTGGCGTGCGGCATGCTCAGGAAGCGTGACGCCGTCAGGCGTACGGCGAAATCAACGCCGATCTCCACACCGGGCAGGCCCCCATCGCTCACGCGATTGGGCTTCCTGAACCAGCAGCATGCCGGTGTGTCGCGTGTCGCCGCCACGAAGGCGGCAAGTCAGGCGCGGCGAACCTTGGCTTCGCCCCGCCTGACCCAAGCGGCCGGCCGTCGACGGGCCTCCGCCCGTCGAGGCGGCAGGATGCCGGTGTTTCGCGTGTAGTCAGTCCAGCCAGTCGGCTTCGGCGATGCGCTCGGGCGTGTAGGTCTCGGTCACATAGCTGATGTCCTTCGAGATCAACGACTCGACTTCCAGCTTGAAGCCGTTGTCGAGCATGGTCTCGATCTCCTTCTGCCATGCCTTCTTGCCGGCAAACCAGGGGTAGGCGGCAATCTGCTTGGCCCGCTTGATGTCGGTGTCGTTGAGCTGGATCTGCACGCTCTGGCTGAGCTTGCACCGCTGGTAATCGCGTGAGCGGATGCCGAGGAAGCGGGCTTCGGGAATCGCCATGCGCTTCGACTCGTAGGCAAGATTGATCGAGCCCTGCTTGAGCACCGAGTAGATGTAGTAGCCCCAGGGATCGTTGTCGAGCAGGCAGTAGACCGGCAGCTTGAGCTCGTTGTGGAGCCGGTAGAGCATCCGTCGGACGCCCCGGGGCGGCTGGCCGCCGCCGTGCGTCAGCAGGCAGTTGTGCTTCCGCCAGAACTTGTCCTCGTTGAAACGCCGCCAGACCGTGTCCTTCTCGACGTGGAGGATGAACTTCGCGTCGCACGACTTGAACTTCACGATGTCGGCCTCGACGATCGACGGGATCGAGTAGCCGCCGGAGCCCATCCGGGAGCAGTCGATTTCGTCGCCCGAGTCGATCAGCGTGATCGGGCCGACCATGCCGCCGCGGTTGCTGGCGTAGACGTGGAGCTCCTCGCGGAGGCTCTCGAGCGTCACCTCGAGGTCTTCGATGATCGGGTCGCACTCCTCCTGGGTGGCAAATGTCTCCTCGCGCGTGCCCTCGATCGTGTGCTTGAGAAGGTAGTAGAGACCTCGGATGCTGGTGGTCTTCTGCTGGTCGATGAGCTGTTTGCAGCCGGTGGCCACCAGCAGCGTCTGCATGTAGCTCTTGGCCTGCGAGAGGTTGAAGAGTTGGCGGCGGTTGGTCTGGCCCCCCATCTCGATGATCTTCCGCGACTTGTTGAAGCGGACGTTCGAGAGGCTGCGCGTGGGAATGTCGAGGTGCGGATCGCGCTTCTTCTCGGCGGCGGAGGCCACCTCGTCGGCGAGATCGACGATCAGCCGGAGCGTCTTCTGATCGATGACGGGCAGTTTGCCGGCAGCCTTCGGTGGGCGTTTCGACTTCGTGGCCATGTCGGATGCAATGAGGGCGGAGGAAGGAGCGAACAACGCCCGGAATCCTACCTGCAATCCCGGCGCCTCGCACACCGGCCGAAATCCATGCTCTCGTGCCCCGGAGACGCTTCCTACCCAGGAAGCCCAATCGCGTGAGCGATGGGGGCCGGACTGCCGAGGAGATCAACGCCGATTCTGCCGTACGCCTTACGGCGTTACGCTTCCTGCAGCTGTGCCGAATCGCTTCCCCGGAGGCGCTTCCTGCTCAGGAAGCCCAGCCGCGTGAGCGATGGGGGCCCTACGCCTCTTCGCGGAGCATCGCGGGCGGCTCGTCGAGTTCCTCGAGTTCCGGCGGGAGCTGGAGCTGCCGCATCGTCTCGTCCGTCTTCCGCATGCCCTCGGCCACTTCGTCCACCCGCTGGGCGATGTCGGTGACGTCGCGCTTGGCCACGGAACTCTCCGCCAGGGCGGCGATCTTGGCCTCCAGCCGCTCGATCTCGGCGGCCACGAGGTCGAGCTTCCGCCGCGCCTCGTCGATGTTGTCGAGCCGTTCGCGACTCGTCTTGAGATGGTCTTCGAGGGTGCCCCGCATCGCCGCCGACCCTGGGTCGTCCTTCGGCATCTTCGCCAGCCGTCGCTCCAGATCGGCGATTCGCGCCCGGATCGCGCCGTCGTCGGTCCGGTCGAGGAAGTCGGAGAGCGTGTTGGCGCCCCAGATCATCCGCAGGTAGCCCCAGAGCAGACGATCGAGCGACTCGAGCGCCGTCTTGTCGGGTCCGCTCCCATCCGGCCCGCGGATGCTGCCCCCGAGTTCCACGAGCTTGAGGCAATGATCGCGGAGCTGGTCGAATCGCTTCAGCAGGGCCGGCGGAAGGTTCTTGCGGATTCGCTCATAGGCTTCGCGGGCTCCCGCCGCCTCCGTCGCCCGGCGAGACTTCGCGTCCTGCGCCTCGACGGCACTGCGGAAGCGGTCGTTGGCGAGCATGCTGGCGAGATAATACACCTCGCCGGCCGCCACCAGCGGCAGGATGATCCCGGGAAAGCCGCTGATGAAGGCCGCCGCCACGCCGCCGCCGAAGAGGAGCAGATTCCACCTCGTGGTGAATGCGGTCTTCAGGTAGGCACCGACGCGACTGAACACGATCACCTCGCTCACGTGGGCCGCTTGGCGGCCGCCTCGACCTGCTCGATCCGGGCGTGCAGGGCGTTGACCTGCTCGTGAAACCACGGCTCCGATTGCACCTCGCGGGCGGGCGCCGAGGCCGCCGGCATCCGGATCTCGTCCACGATCCTGCCCGGCGTCGTCGCCATCACGAACACGCGATCTCCAAGATACACCGCCTCCTCGACCGAGTGGGTCACGAAGAGCACCGTCGCCTCGACCTCCCGCCAGAGCTTCACCAGCAGGTCCTGCATGTCGAGGCGGGTCGCCGGATCGAGGGCCCCGAAAGGCTCGTCCATGAGGATCACCCGGGGCCGGAGGATCAGCGTGCGGGCGATCGCCACCCGCTGCCGCATGCCGCCCGAGAGCTCGTGCGGATACTTCGCGGCGTCCCGCCGCGGATCGAGCCCCACCTTCGCGATCCACTCGAGCCCCTCGGCCTCGCGCTCCCGCCGGGCAACTCCGCGGCACTCGAGACCGAAGACCACGTTGTCGAGCACGGTGCGGTTGTCGAAGCTCGTGTAGTCCTGAAACACCATCCCGCGGTCGGCTCCGGGACCGACCACCGGCCGGCCGAGCACCGTCACCCTGCCGCTCGTCGGCGGATGCTGCGGCTCGAGCCCGGCCACGAGCCTGAGCACCGTGCTCTTGCCGCAGCCGCTCGGCCCCAGAAACGACGAGATCTCGCCATGATCCACGATGTCGGGAATCGTGAAGCTCACGGACGAGATCGCCACGTATTCCCTGGGCGAGCCCTCGCCGTAGATCTTGGTGACATGGCGAAACTCCACCGCAGGCGGGCGTTCGGGTGCGGGCGGGGCAGCGGGGGCCGGCGTCGCAGCGGGGGGCGTGTCGGGGGTGGCGTCGCTCATACGGCCTCCGTCGATGCCGCCGCGCCGTGGAGCAGCGATCCGACGAATCGGGGGAGCAGCCCGCGGCCGCCATACCGATGCGGAAACAGGTCGCACTGCAGCCACCAGAGGGCCCGGTCGATCGCGTAGGCGACCAACGGGATCACCACGAGCACGATCAGGATCGGCTCCCGCTCGCCGCGGCGCTGCGAGACGTTGATCAAGTCTCCGAGGCCACCGGTGTCGCCTCCGAGTTTCACCACCTCCGCGAGCATCACGTAGCCGAAGGCGATGCCGAACAGCAGCCGCAGCGAATTGAAGATCGCCGGCGCCGCCAGCGGCACCAGCACCTTGAGGATGATCTGGAGCCGCGAGGCCCCGAGTGTGAGCGCCGTATCGACGTACCGCTGCGGCACCTCCAGCACCGCTGCCGTGGTGTCGCTGACGACGAAGGCGACGCTGGCGATGAACAGAAACATCATCTTCTGAAACTCGCCGATCCCGAAGAAGAAGAACGTCAGCGGAATGAGCGCCGCCACCGGGATGTTGCGGCCGAAGATCGTCAGCGGGGCGATGAAGGACCGCACCGCCGGAAAGCAGGCGGCCAAGACGCCCAGCGGCACGCCCACCAGCCCGCTGAGGCCGAATCCCAGGCAGACCCGCCGCAACGTCACCAGCGTGTTGGCGACGAGCCGCCGCTCGCCGAACGTCGTCTGCAGGGCGGCCAGCGTCTCGGCCGGGCTCGGCAGCGTGGCAGGACTGATCAGCCGCGTCTCAGGACCGCTCATCTCCGCTTCGGGTCCGACGCCCGGCCGCATGCCGTCCGCCGTACCCACGAACCAGAGGGCCAGCACGCACGCCACGCAGGTCACGCCCCAAAACAGACCCGTGGCCGCGGGCACCTCGCCCCGCAGCGGCTTGGCGGGCTCCGCGGTCGGAGGAACCGGCTGCGGCGAGGGTGCCGGTGCGGTGGTCATTCCTTTTCCGCGGCGTAGACCTTGATCTCCACGCGTCGATTGAGCGCGTGGTTGTCGGGATGGTCGTCGTCGGCCGGCCGATCCCAGCCGAGGCCGTCCACGGCAAACCGGTTGTCGTCGAAATCGAACTTGTCCACGAGGGCGTCCTTCACCGCCCGGGCCCGCTCGAGCGAGAGCTCCTTCACCATCGCGGCCGGCACCGCGCCCCGCATCGACGAGTCGGTGTGCCCCTCCACCACGATCCGGGCGTTGCCGAACTGCTTGGCGAGCGCCCCTGCCTCATCGAGCACGAGATCAACCCGGGCGTCGTACGGCTCCTCCACATCCTTGCCTTCGATCCGCCGCGTCACCTTCTTCCGCAGTTCGGCGCTGTTGGGGAAAAAGTGGATCACGATCGTGTTGGTGAGGATCTCCTCGTTTTCGGCGCGGATCTGCTGCACCGTCTTGGGCGGGAGCGACAGGGCATACTCGTCCTTCGTCTCGGCGTACTTCGGCTCCTTGCCGAGCTTCTGGATCACCGAGAAATCCATCACCTGGTCGAACGGCACCGGGTTGTTGGAAATCACCCCGATCCGCCGGTAGAGCATGTAGGCCTGCTTCCAGATCCGCTCGAAGTTCGCCGGGTTGTTGCGATTCAGGAAGAACTGGTAGTTCTCCGCCCAGTTGGTGCTGTGGGCGTCGCCCAGCATCGAGAGCGCGTCGGCGGCGGGGATCGTGTAACCGTCGGCCATCAGCTGGGCCACCTCCTGGCGGGCGGTCTCCGACTTGAGTTCGCCCATCGCGTCGAAGATGCCCCGCGCGATCGCCTCGATCTTGTCGGGGTGGTCCTTGGCGAAGTCGGCGCGGGCGAACCAGATGTCGGCGATCAGCCGATTGGCGGTCTGGGTGGTGACCAGCATCCGGTTGCCCTTCGCGTCGGCGAGGTTGTAGATGTCGGGCGCCCACGACACACAGCCGGCGATGCTCTTGTCGCGGTTGAACGCGGCCGCAGCCTCGAAGGCGGTGCTCGTGAACACCATCTCCACGTCCTGCGGCTGCAGGCCGCCGGCGACGAGCATGTTGAGGGCGAAGAACTGGCTCGGCGAGTTCTGGGCGAGCACGAGCTTCTTGCCGGCAAGATCCCTCACGGTCTTGACCGTGTCGCGGACGACGATGCCGTCGCCGCCGTTGGAGAAGTCCACCTGCTGGTAGACCCGGGGCATGATCCGCGAGTCCTTGGCGAAGCTGTCCACGAACAGCGGGAGCATGTCGAGCGTGGCCCAGCCGATGTGCACCTCGCCGGCGGCGTAGGCGTCGCGCATCTGCACGGGGTCATCGATCAGCACCAGCTCCACCTTGAAGGGCTTGCCCCCCGGTGCCTGCCAGAGCTTGCCGGCCTTGAAGCCATTGTTGGCCCGGATGATCGGCGCCCAGCCCGCCCACACGTTGAGCGCAAACTTCACCGTCTCATCCTCGAGCGGCTTGTAGCCGCTCACGCCCTTCACGGGCGGCAGTTTTTCAGCCGGCTTGAAGGTGTATTCCTTGACGGTCGTGGGCACCGACACGTCCGGCGCCTCCGTCATCCCTTCGGCACCGCCGGATCCTTCGGCTCCACCTCCCGTGCCAGCACCTGCCGGACCGCCGCCCCCGGCTGCCATGGGCCGCTGACCTGCGGCGCCCGGGCGACCGAGGCCAAACTGCTCGAGCATGCCGGACCGCCAGGCCGCAAGGCCGACGAGACCGAAGATCACGGCCCACACCGCGAGCCAGAAAGGAGCCTTGGGTTGACTGGACATGCTGCGCCTCTCGGGAACCAGGGTTGGGAATCATCCGCCTGCGGCCGATTGTCAGCCGCGGAACTTCGTCTTCGCGCGGGCATGACCCGCCATGTGCAGTGCCTGCATGAGGTCGTAGGACGTCACCTCGCAGAGCAGCCGAGTCACCTTCTCATGGGCCTCGGGCGAGAGGAGCGGCTCGACCTCCTTCATCAGCGCCACCACCCGCTTCTCCTGCTCGTCGAGTTCGCGGGTCTCGATCCGGGCGTCAGCCACCGCGTCGAGGAAGGAGTCGAGCTTGCGGGCATACTCAGCGATCAAGGGCGTGTCGGTCGAGTCGTCGAACCAGGGGGTCTTGGCTGCCATGAAATCTGCTCCTCGGGTATGCGTGGTCTTCGATCCAGTGTTTTCAAAAAAGCGTGCGTCAGGAACCGATCACCTCGCGGATGGCCGCGAGCCGCTCCTGCAGGTGGGACCGACCGCCCGGCTGGCCCACCTTCTCCTTCCAGCGTTCGGGGAGGAATCGCTTCTCGGTGCATTCGAGCACCGCCGCGATCTCCTGCATCTCCTTCTCGAGCCCCTGGGCGCTCGGCATGAAATCGTCGAGGGCCGCCTTCAGGTCTGCGGCGGAGATGGTGTCGGGCGTCGGCAACCCGGCATCGGCAGCCCGCTCCAGGCCTTTCCTGCGGGCGGCCAGCACGACGCTCTCGATGTCGGCGCCGGAGAGACCGAGGTCGAGATCGATCGGCCCGGGCAGGCCTGCAGCGAGCTTGACGTGCGACTTCCTTGCCATCGCCGCGAACATCGCGTCCATCTCGGCCTGGTCGTGCGGATAGAAGAGGGGAATGTGCACCTCGGCGCGGCCCTGCCGCTTGAGGTCGATCGGCAGCAGGTCGGGGCGGCTCGTGAGCAGCATCCAGACGATCTTGCCGCGATACCTGGTGTCGCCCATCTGGCGGGCGATCATCGAAAACACCCGGGCGCTCGTGCCGGAGTCTCCGTCGCTCTGGCGGTTGCCGAGCGCGGCGTCGGCCTCGTCGATCACGACCACGACCGGCCCAAGACTGCGGAGCACGCCCAGGGCATGCTCGAGGTTGCCCTCCGTCTCTCCCACGTACTTGCTGCGGAAGTTCTTCAGCACCACGCAGGGAATCCCCACGCTGCCCGCGTAGCATTCGGCGATGAAGCTCTTGCCCGTGCCCACCGGTCCGCAGATCAGGTAGCCCATCGGGGCGCTCTCGAACTGCCCTCGCTTGATCGCCCGGGCGTCGGCCTGGAGTCGCTGCTTGGCATCCACGTGCCCCGCCACGGCGTCGAGCGTGAGCCGCGGTTGGATGAACTCGATCAGCCCATGGCACGACCGCTCGATGAGGTCCTTCTTCCGGGCAGCGAACTCGGGCCCGTTGGGATCACTGCCCTCGCGGGCGGACAGGGTGATCACGGCACGGAGGCTCTCGAGCGTCAGTCCGCCCGAGACGGCGGCCACCTGCTTCACGCCCTCCATCTGCTCAGGCTTCACGCCCGCGGCCGCCGCTGTGGCCAGGGCAAACCGCTCACGATCGCCCGCGTCGGGCATCGGCACCTCGATCGCGGTGATCGCGGGATTCTGCACGAGCCGAGGATGCACCTCCGAGATCGTGTCGGCGAGCAGCACCACCGCCACGTTCACGCGACGCAGCAGCGGGTTGGTCGCCCAGCCGAGCACCCGCACAAGCCGGCTGGCGGCACTTCGCGATCCGGCCTCGCCATCGGGCACCAGATACTGGGCGTAGTCGAGCACGACCGCAATCCGCTTCCGTTGCTCGGGCGGGTCGATCAGGTTGCGTTCCAGGATCGCATCGATGGCGGCCACGGCCTGATCGGGGTCGCGGGGCCAGGTGGCGGCGTTGCCGATCCGCTCGGTAAGCCACTGGGCCATCGTCCGCAGACGGTTCGGGTCGGGGCCGGCGAGCGGCCTCAGCCCCTTGCCGACGTCATAGGCCAGCACGATGTCCCAGCGGCCGAACATTTCCCGGGCCAGAAAATCGGAAACCGTCCCCCAGGCAGCCGCATCGGCTGCCTGACCGTTCGCATTCGGCGCCGCGACCGGCACGAGGTCGCGGACGTTGCCGTGCATCAAGAAGACGCAGCTCGTTCCGGAGAGATACGAGTCGCCGAGCCGCTCGGCCCATGCCGGACACCAGTCGGGCAGCGATCGCGAGCCGCCCGACGCGGCCGACGTACCGAGCGACGTCGATGCCTCGGCCACCGGCGGGCGCGGTGATGAATCAGTGGGCGTGGCAGGGCTGGTCACGGTCGGCTCCCGGGGTGCGCCGGCAGATCAGGTGGTCTTCTGCGTCGCCCGCTCGGAGCCGAGTTCCTTGTCGTCGGCCTTCACGCCGGCGGTTTCGGGCGTGACCATGCCCATCGAGATTTCAAACTCGCGAAGCGCGTTGTCGGCCATCGCCTTCTCGACCGCCTCTTCCTGCTTGATCTGCTCGAGCCCCTCGCCGGACAGGTCGGCCGCGACGCGGACCTTGGCTCGATTGAGGCCGATCTTGTCTTGGATCACGTCCTCGATCTGGCCGAAGTCGGTGGTGATGTCGAAGTTGAAGCTGGTGGCGAGCTTGGCGAGTTCCGCCTCCGCCCGCGAAAGCTTCAGTTCGGCGTCGTACTTCTGGATCTTCTGCTTGAGGTCCGCCAGTTTCTTGGTGGCATGCTGGATCTTGGTGACATTGTTGGTGTAGGCGGTCTCGTGGAGTTTGAGTTGGGCCTCGTTCTCGGCAAGCTCCTTCTTCGCCTTTTGAAGCTCGAGGGCGAACTTCGAGGCCGTCTCCCGCTCACCGACCTGAAGGTAGGCCTTGATGCGGGCCTCGAGCGCCGCCACATGCTGGCGGTCGCCGTTCACCTGCCGGGTCACCCGCTCGACGAGGGCCCGGTACTGCTCGAGACCTTCGCGTCCCTCCTTCATCTGATCGACGGCCTTGTCGTACTCGTACTGGAGCTGCGCGATCGGGTCGGCCGTCCAGAAGAAGTTGGCGATCTTGTTCATCTGGGCCGCGAGGGACTTCCAGAGTTTGCCGAGAATCATGGCCTTGAACTCCGCGCAGGGAGGAGAGACGGTTGGGTGGGACTCCTGGCCAACCAGGAATCCCCGAGGCTTTTTGATACCGCTGCCGGGGGACGCCGTCAATCGGCCCGTCGATTCCGACGGCGGCTGATCACGAGGCCCGCCGCCGTCGTCACCAGCGTTCCGACCATCAGCTGTGCCGACGGCTCGGGCACGGCGGCCACCTCCTCCCCGAGACCTGGGGGCGCGTTGTACGGCCCCGCATCGAAGAGCCCGGTGGAAAGGAAGTCGGCCGCGTCGAGGATGTCCACCAGACCGTCGTACCCGAAGTCGCCCTCGATCCAGGAAGCCGGCTGTCCGCTGTCAAACTTTCCTCCGGCGAGGAAGTTGGCGGCGTCGAGGATGTCGACGTTCCAATCGAGGTTGGTGTCGCCCGCGGCGGCGAAGGCGAAGGTCACCGATCCGTCGCCGTTGTCGAGCCAGCCGACGGTTCGCGGAATGCTCTGGGCAATGTCGGTGGCAGCCTGGCTCGACGTGATCCCGCTCGTGCCGCTCCATGAGCCGTCGCCGCGTCCGGCAACCAGCGCCGTCAGCATGTCGACCGTCGATAGCCCCGCGGACACGGTCATCAGTCCACTGCCGACATCGGTCATGCCACCCGCATTGGGCTTCAGCCCGCCGACCGTCGTCTGCAGGCCCGCCGCCAACGCGAGCGTGCCGCCGGCGAGGGGCACGATGCTGCTCGAGCCGAGCGCGGAGCCGTTCGCCAGTTGGAGCACGCCACCCCGCACGGTCGTGCTGCCGCTGAGCGAGTTGGCCGCTGCCAGCACCATCCGGCCGGCGCCGGTCTTGCGGAAGCCGTTGGTGCCTCCGATCCAGCCCGAGACGACGAGATCGTCGCTGGCCGTACCATCGGCCACGTCCACGGCGAAGCCGTCGGTGCCGAACCGCACGTCCTGCGCCGTGATCCGCGACGTGGTCGCCCCGCCGGCGACCGAGAGCGCATTGCCCGATCCCGAGAACACATAACTCCCGTAGGTGGCGCTCGCGGCGCCGCTGGCGAGCGTGCCGCCGGCGAGGGTCACGTTGGTGGCGTGGGTCGTCACATTGTCGGCGGTCGTAAGAACGCCCCCGGCCTCGATCACGTAGGGCCGGGTACCGTCGGCGTAGCCGTGGAGCGCATTGTCGGCCGCGACGACGATGGTGCCGCCCGCCGTCGCCCGCACCACGCCCGATGTGCCCGCGACTGTGCCGAACTGCGACTGCGCGACCGCCAGTTCCAGCGTCCCCGACGCCACCGTCAGGTCGCCGGCAAGATCGCTCGTGCCCGTCAGCCGCAGCGTGCCGGCGGACCGCTTCGTCACCCAGAGCCCGCCGGTGAGACTCCCTGAGTAGGCATTGCTGCTCCCCGACGGGATCGCCAGTGTCAGCATCGCCGAACCGCTCGTGGAGGTGATGCGGCTGTACGACGTCGCCCCGGTGAGGTTGTTGGTCACGCCGGCGAGTTGCTGGTCGAATCCATTCAGGTCGAGGATCGCCGTCGTGTTTCCGTTGCCGGTGTCGCCAATCCGCATCGTGGCGCCGATCGGGATCACGTTGGCCCTCCCCAGCCGCACGGTGCCGGCCGTCAATCGCAGCTCGTCGTAGCTGCTGCCGGAACCCGACAGCACGACGATGCCGTCGCGCACCGTCACGAATCGATCGGCGGGGAGCGCCGCCGTGTGCGCGATCGGGCCCGCGATCTCCAGCGTGCCGCCCGAACTGGCGCTGAAGTGACCGCCTGCCTGCACCGAACCGCTGATCGTGATCGGCCCGGTCACCGTGGCCGTGCCGCTCGAAATCGCCGCCTGCACGGCCCCGACGCCAACCGCACCACCCCCCCGGATCGTGATCGGGGTGGCGACCGACACGCCTGCCGCATCCAGCGTGAACTGGTTTCCCGTGCCCTCGTAGATCGTGAGCGACGACGTGGATGGGACGGCCGCCGAGGTCGTCACCGCCAGTCGGCCGCCGAGCACCGTGATCGGACCGGTGAACGAGTTGGAGGCGGACAACGTCAGCTTCGCAGACCCGGCCTTCGTGAGCGATACGGCCGCCGACCCGTTGTCGCCGATGCCGGCGGCGATCGTCAGGCCGCCGGAGTTCGCCTGGTTCACGAGCAGTTCGGCCGCCTTCGTACCATCGCCGGCGGTGAGGCCCACCACGTCGGTGAATCCGCTGATCGTCACCGCCGCCGCCGTGGCCGAGGCGATCGAAAGCAGGCCGCCGCTGCTGAGAGTCAGCTTGCTGGAGCCAAGATCGAGCGTCTGGCCGGCCGCGTTGGCCGCGATCCGCAGGCTGTTGGTGGTCAGCGGCGCAAGCATCGTCTCGCTCGTGCTCGTCTCCGTGTTGTTCGTGTCACTGCCGCCGAAGATGTTGAGCAGGCCGTAGCTCAGCGCGTCGAGCCCGGTCAGCCCGCCGGGATTCGTGCCGTCGCCTCCCGAGACCGCCCAGGTCGTACCCCCTACGGTCAGCCAGGGCCCCACGATTCCATTCGTGTTCGCCGTCGTCGTCGTGACCTGGCCGGACGAGGGCACGGTGAGCGTGGCGACCGATGGCCCGGTTCGAGTCAGGCCGCCCAGATTGAGCGTCATGCTGCCGGCGGAGCCGCTCGCTGCCACGATCGTCGAGACGCCCGGCAACACGCTGGTGGTGGCGAAGGTCTGCGTGTTCGACTTGCTCGCGCCCCCCGCCGCCCGCACGCCACCGCCGCCGAGCCGCAGCGCTGCCGTCGGAACCACGATGTCGTCGTTGACCGCGGATGTCCCGAAATCGAGGGTCACGGTTCCCTGAGACACGGCCACCGCACCAACCGTCGTCAGGTTCGACAGCGCGAGTGTGCCCGACCCGACCTTCGTGATCGATGCCGCAGTGAGTTGGCCGGCGTACGCGGTCGAACTGCCGCTCCGGCCCACGGAGAGATCGTTCGTGCCGGCGTTGAGGTCGCGGGATCCCTTGAGCCCGCCGAGCACATAGGCCCCGGTTCCGGTGGCCGTGAACCCGAGACCGCCGGTGTCGCCGGCGGCGAGATTCACCACCGAGTTTTGCAGGGCCTCACGATCCCGCAGCGCCAGCGTGCCCTCCACCACGCGCGTGTCGCCGGTGAAGCTGCCGGCGGCGGCGAGCGTCAGGGTGCCGGCGCCGAGTTTGGTCAACGTGCCCCCGGCGCTCGCCAGCGGCGACGCGAACGTCACCGCCTGTCCGTTGGTGTCGATCCTCACCGCCTGGTTGGCAGCCGACGAGAATCGTGGGGAATAGTCGGTGGTGTTGGCAGCCGAATACTGGAGCGTGCCGCCGCCGAACGAGATCGTGCCGCTGCCTCCGAGGGCTCCGGCCGCCGCGGCCTGCAGCACGCCGCCGTTCAACGCCACCGCGCCCAGGGTGTTGGTCGCCGCCAGCACTACCGAGCCCGACCCGACGACCGTCAGCGGCAGCCCCCCGACGAGGCCGGAGGATACCGTGAGGATGCCGTCGCCGCCGCCGAGCCGATACCCGGCCGAGCCCGAGGTCACCGTGCCGGAGAGCGTCGCCGCCCCCAGAGCGCCGATGGACAGTCCCGGATACGACGCCAGCGACAGGTTGCTCGAGTCATTCGCCGTCGCGAGGATCGATCCAGCCGATGCCGTCGCCACCCGGCCGCTCGCCAGCCAGCCGCCGACCGACGCATAGGCACCGTCGGCGACAAGCGCGGCGCCCGCGCGGACATCCACGCTCCCGGCGGTCGGCAGCGACGCGGGCGTGGTGAAACGGATCACACCTCCCGCCACCACGGTCCCGCCCGAGTAGCCGTTGCTCCCAGAGAGGCTCAGGGTGCCGCTGCCGAGTTTTACGAGGCCGACCGCCCCACCCCCGACACCGGTCGTGTCGAGCACGGAGTCGGCGAGCGTGAAGCTGCCGGCCGCCGAGGTGTCGAAGCCGATCCGCGCGCCGGCGAGCAGCCCATTGCCGTTCACGCTCCGATCGACGGCCGCGATCACGGCCGAGATCGCGGCGGCATCGAACCCCGACGTGCCGCCCACCACGAAGGCGGCCGTCGCCCCCGATCCGGTGACGAGCCGCGCCGGAGTCCAGGCGGCGACCGTCCCGCCGACGAGCGTGGCCGGCGTGGTGAAGAGCAGCGTCCCCGCCGACACCGTCGTCGGCCCCTGAAACGTGTTGGCGGCGGTGAGGCTCACGAGGCCGGTGCCGACCTTCCTGAGCGACCCGACCCCAGAGAGCGGCACCGTGAGCGAGGTCGTGCCGGAGGTTCCCACGTTGAGCGCCACCCCCGCACCCGACGTGCTCGTGAGCACCACCGCGTTGGAGCCGGTCAGCCCGCCGATGTTCACCTCGCTCAGCGCCCCGAACGTGAGCGTGCCCGTCGGCGATGTGCCCGACTGTGTGTTGAAGGTGGTGCCGGCCAACGCGTACTGGTTGCCGAGCACGAGCCGCCCGGCGGTCACCGTCGTCGTGCCGCTGAACGTGTTGCTGCCGGAGAGCAGAAGCGTCCCAGTGCCCGACTTCGTGAAGCCGTTGCCGCCGATCACCTGGGCCGAGATCTCGAGGTCGACCCCGGAGGCGTCGCCCGTCCCGTTCACCGTGAACGTCCGCGTGGAGTTGAGGTTGATCTGGCCGCTGCCCGTCGTCGACAGGATCGTGGACTTGGCCGTGCCGCCCACGGTGACCGCGGAGTTGTTCTGAAACACCAGCGATGCACCGGACGAGCCTCCGGATCGCGCGTCGATCGTCGCCCCGTTGAGCGTCATCGTCGTGCGGTAGTTGTTGGTCTTGTCGAGCTGCAGCGTGGTGCCCGCGCCGAGCGTCAGCGCGGTGCTGTTGTCGGAGTTGGCCGTGCCGTCGAGGCCGTTGACGCCCGAGAAGATCAGCCGCGTGCCCGCCGTCGAGACCGTGATCGCTCCCGGGTAGGGTTTGTTGGCCGACGTGAAGTTCACGGTGCCGCCGCCTTGGATGCCGAGACCAAGACCGGCGCCGTTGGTGCTGGTGATCGTCAGGGACGTGCTGGGGCTGACCACGATCGCCCGCGCGGGAGAGAGCGTGCCGTTGTTCGCCCAGGCGACCACGCCGGAGAGCGTGAACGAACCCGACGTCACGTTGATCCGGCAGAACTGCGGGATCCCACTCGCCGTGAGCGTGCCGCTCGTGCCCTGGAGATACGCCTGGCTCGTCGTCGAACTCACGAAGGATCCCAGCGTTCCGCTGCTGGAACCGACGAACCAGTTGCTGCTGGTGGTGTTCCATGTGCCCGACCCGCCGAGCGATGTGCCGGTGGCGGTCCAGTAGTAGTCGACGGCCATCGTCTCACGAACCGGCACCGCGACGCTCGCCACGGCCATCACCGCCGCCGCGATCCGCCCGACCAGGGAACCAGACACACCGTGACCCGTGCGATGCATGAAAGCCTCCCGGCTCGCGAGCGACGCGGCCACGCGGCATGTCGCTCGATGCCGCCGCGTCCACCGCTCAAACCCCCCGGAGAATACGGGTCGCCATCGAAAGGGAGTATTAGCCACCCGGCTAATCCCCGTCGTCACGATGGGCCTGCACAATGCGCCTGGTCGCGTTTTGCCGCCGCCCTCGACCTGCGGAATCAACCTTCGTGCCTCGCCATGCCGCTCGATTCTTTCCGTGCGCCCAGGCCGTCCTCCTGGCGGTGATCTTCCCGTGGTCGCCGCTCGCCGACGCGGTCGTCCCTCCGGTTGCGCACGGGCCACGAACTGCTCGGCTGGCGACCACGCCGATCAAGGGCATCTGCGGCAACGCTCGCCTCGCCGACGCGGTCGCCTGCGGGGCCAACGTGATTCGCACCTACGCAGCGCCGACCGTCGCGGAACTCGACCGGTACGAGGCGCTCGGGCTTCGCGTGATCGTCGGCCATTGGATGCCCCACGAGGGCACCAACATCGGCAAGGAAGGCTGGCCCTGGAAACACTCCTACGCAGCAGCCGCCGAGACGATGGATCGCGAGTTCGCCGCCGTCGTCGATCGAATCGGCGACCATCCCGCCATCGTGATGTGGAGCCTCGGAAACGAAGTGCGGCTCGAACCGGCGTATCTCCGCCAGGCCGACAGGCTGTCTCGCATCGTGCACGAGCGGCACCCGGCGATGCCCACGAGCCTCACGATGGTCAATGCGCCGGCAGCGTCGATCGCGCTGATCACGGAGCATGCCACCGACATCGACGTGCTCGGCGTCAACAGTTACGGGCACGGTGCCGTCGGCGGCGCGATCGCCACCCTGCAGGAGCAGTGGCGGAAGCCCTTTTATTTCTCCGAGTTCGGACCCACCGGGCCGTGGTGGGGGCCGCAGGCCTCGTGGGGGCCACGATTCGAGGCGGGAGCGTCGGCCAAAGCCGCCGATCTCGGCAAGGCATGGGAGCGGATCGCCGCGGCCGAGGGCTGCCTGGGAGGCTGCGCATTCCTCTGGGGGTGCTGGCCTCGGGAGCGGATCTCGTACTTCAGCATGCTGCTCACCCCCGATCCCTGGTGCCCGACTCAACTCGATGCCGACTGCCGCTTCACGCCGCTCGCCGACGTCCTCGCGATCGCATGGACAGGATCGTGTCAGCGGCGCCCTGCGCCACGACTTGAACGGCTCGAGATCGACGGACTGACGAATCAGGACGTCGTCGTGGAGGCGGGAGCGACGATGCGGGCGACCGCGGAGCGAGGCGGGCATGATCTCGGACCAGTCCGCTTCCGCTGGTGGATCGCCCGCGAGACAGCGGAAGGCTTTCGCCCCGTCGCTGGACCATGCGACACACTGGAACCGTCCGCCACCCTCGTCGCCCCCGCGGAGCCGGGCGCGGCATTCATCCTCTTCTGCCTCGCCCTCGACGACGGCACCGGCGCCTGCGCCACCACGCTGCCCTTCAAGACCGCCGACTGATCCGGCACCCCGCGACGGCCGCCGCCACGCAGGCAAGCCATGCGAGGCTCGTCGGCTCGGGCACCACGGCCAGCGGTGCTTGCGCCATCCCGGCCGGCCCGGGAACGTAGTCGCCCGTGTCGAACAGCGCCGTGCTCACGAAATCTGCGGCGTCGAGGATGTCGACCAGGCCGTCGGCGGTGAAGTCGCCCTGCGACCAATCGGCGTCCAAGCCCGTGTCGAAGCGGGCACCGGCCAGGAAGTTGGCGGCGTCGAGCACGTCCACGAGCCCGTCGATGTTGGAATCGCCCGCCGCGGCGAAGCTGATCGTGAAGGAGCCGTCGCCGTTATCCAGCCAGCCTACGGTGCGAGGCACTCCGGCGGCGAGGTCGGCTGCGACCGCCGATGAGACGATGCCGCCCGGCCCATCCCAGGCGCCATCGTCGCGGCCGGCCGTCAGGTCGGCCCGCAGCATCGAGAGCGTCATGCCCGAGGCGATCGTCACCCGCCCCCGGCCGACGTCGAGTCGGCCCGCCGCCTCGTCGATCGCGAGCGACTTCAGGGTCACGGCGAGCGGACGATCGGCGGGCAGGGCCACTCTCCCGCCCGTGATCGCGACGGATCCCGTCGTCGCCAAGGCCGCGGAGTGGGCCAGGCGGAGCGTGCCCTCCTTCACCGTCGTCGGCCCGGTGAACGCGTTGGCCGCGGCGAGCGTCCACGTGCCCGAGCCCGACTTCACGAGGCTCACCGCCGACACGCCATCGGCGATCGCACCGGCAACCATGTTGCCGGTGCTGCTGCCGGCGAGTTCAAGCGTCTTGGGCACCGCGTTGATCGCGGCCGCGGCGCCGCCGAGCGTCACCATCGCGGTCGTGGGCATGAGCCGAGTGACCGCACCGCTGGCCCCTGCGGTCAATGCCAGCGACGGCATCACCAGTTCCGCCGTCCCGCTGGTCACGCTCGTCGAGGCCTGCACCTCGACCGTGCCGCCGCTCAGGCTGATTCCCGAGGCGAGCGCGTGGCGGAGGCCGACACCCGTGGTGCCGGCAGGCCGGCCGACGACGAGCGTGGTGCCGAAGCCGTTGCTGCCGCGTAGGGACGGCTGCGGGCCGCTGCCGTCCGTGGCGAGTTCGATGGTCGAGGCCGTCGAACTGCCCAGCACCAGGCCGCCGCCGACCGGCAGGCCACCAAGGGCACCGGAATGGGCAAGCACGATGGCGCCGCCGTTGCCGACCGTGACATCGCTCGTGAACGTGTTGGCCGCCGCGAGCACGAGACGCCCCCCCGTCACCGCCAGCCCACCGGCGCCCGAAACGGCTCCGGCAAGCGTCTGAGTCGCCGAACCCTGGTGAAGGAACAGCGCCCCCGCCGCGAGCGACAGCTCGCCGGCGAACGTACCGCCCGGACCGAGCGACCCCGCCCCGCTCACGGCCAGCGTGCCGTCGGCCACCGTGATGTCGCCGCTGAAGCCGCCGCTGCCCGTAAGCGAAAGCGTGCCCCCGCCGTCCTTGCGCAGAACGCCGTCGCCGGACAGGCCGCCCGCGAGCGTGACCGCGTCGGCGTGATCAAAGGCGAGCGTGCCGCGGATGACGAACTCGGAACTCGGAATCACGAGACCGCTGCCGCCGCTGCCGAATCGAAGAGTGCCGTCGGCGACGGTGGTGCGGCCGGTGTAGCCGCTCGACCCGTTGATCACGAGCGTCGCCGTGCCCGCCTTGGTCAGGCCGCTGGCGCCCGCGGCGTTGTTGAAGACGCCGTTGTGCAGGATAACGTCGGCCGTGGCCGTGTTCACCACGAGTTCCCGCGTCGCCCCGGCCACGAGATCCATGCGGGGCGAACCGCCGATCGTCAGCGGCCCGGCGCCGGTCGTGAGGATCCCATTGACCGTGAGCGTGACCGTGTTGGCCGCCGGTTGCACGCCCCCGCCGCCGCCGTAGTTGATGGTGTTGACGACCCGCGTCAGCCCCATGGCGGCGAAGGTGCCCGACGAGGTCACGTCGTAGTTGACGGTGCCCGTGTCGCCGGACGGGATGCCGCCGAAGGCGGAGGTGCCGCTGAGCACCGTCCCGGTCGTGAACGCCGCGATCGTCCCGGCGGCCACCGTGGCATACCGCGTGCCGGTCCCGGAACCGGTGAACGCCCAGGCGGCGAGAATCCCGTTCGTGGCCGTCGCCGACGTGGTGATCGGTCCCGTTCGCGTCACGAAGCGAACGACGCCGCCGTTCTCGCGCGTGAGGGCCGACAGCCCGAGCGTACCGGTGGCGATCGTGTTCGACACGGCCGAATCGCCGGCGGTGATCGTCACGCCAGCGACGGCCTGCGATCCGCCCGCCTTCGCCAGGCCGAACGTGCCGCCGGCGAGCGTGAGCCGCGCCGCAGGGTTCACGCCACCCGCCACCTGCAGCATGCCCGCCTCCACCCGCATGCCGCCGCTGAAGGTGCTCGTGCCGGAGAGCGTGAGCGTGCCGTCGCCGACTTTCACGATCCCGCCCGTGCCGCTGATCGTATTCGCATAGGTCGCCGTCCCCGCCCGATCGAAGATGACGCTCGCCTGGTTCGCGATCGGCCCCGTCAGGCCGCCCGTCGTGCCGCCGGCGCCAATCCGGAGCGCGCCCGCGGCCACCGTGGTGGTGCCGGTGAAGGCGTTGTTGCCGGCGAGCGTGAGCATGCCGCCGCCCTCTTTGACCAGGCCGCCGCTGCCGCTGATCACGCCGCCATACGAGGTGCTCCGCCCGGTGCCGCCGATCCGCAGCGACTGACCTCCCAGGGCGAGGTTTCGCACGCCCGTCAGGCCAGCCAGGCTGAACGTCGCGGGCGCCGTGCCACCGAACACGATGGTGCCTGCGTCGGCGGCATCGAGATCGAGCGTCGCGGCGGCGAGGGCCGCGGTGCCCGAGATCGCGAGCGTGCCGGCGGCGATCCGCACCGTGCCATCGAGATCGTTGACGGCTGCGAGTGCGAGCGTTCCGCTGCCGAGCTTCGTGAGCGATCCGCCGACGCTCACGAGCGGCTGTGAGTAACCGACGCTGCGGCCCGCGGTGTCGATCCGAAAATCCTGGCCGGCGGCCTGCGAGAATCGCGGCGAGTAGTCGGTCGCATTCGCGGCGGAATGTTGGAGCCCGCCCCCCGAAAACACGATCGTACCGGCCGCGCCGAGAGCCTCCGCCGAACCGGCCTGCAGGAGCCCGCCAGCCAGCGTGAGCCCGCCGGTGAACGAGTTGGCGCCCGTCAGCGACACGGTGTCGCCGCCGACCTTCACGAGCGGCGCACCGGTCGCCAGATCGGCCGTCACCAGCAGGAAGCCGTCGCCGCCGCCGAGCCGGTATCCCCCTGCCCCGGGCGTCACGCCGCCGGTGAAGGACGCCATGCCGCTGCCACCGAGGGAGAGTCCGGGCAGGCCACGCAGATCGAGGGATGCGCCGAGCGTCCCCGAAATCGCGACCGCTCCCGTCGACGCAGGATCGATCCGCCCACCCGCGATCCAGTCCGCGACGGGAGCGCCGTCGAACGGCGCGAATACACCGCTCGACCCGATGAGCACCGTGCCGGTTGCGGGCAGCGCGGTCGACCCGGTGAACCTCAGGATGCCCTCCTCGATGATCATGCCGCCACCGAACGTGCTCGTGCCCCCGAGCGTCAGCACGCCCGACCCGGTCTTCACGAGGCCCCCGGTACCCGCGATGCCCCCCGTGGAGACCGTCGAGCGGCCGTTGCCGCCGACACGCAGCGTGTGTCCTGCGATGGAGAGGCCACGGCTTCCCGACAGGCCGCCGACCGAAAACGTCTGCGGGAAGGCCGCCACGAAACTGATGGAGCCTGCATCAGCCGCATTCAAGTCGAGCGTCGAGCCGGCGAGGCTCGAGGTGCCGGCGATCCGCAAGGTGCCGGCCACGACCCGCGTGTCGCCCGCGAAGGCATTGTCGCCGGCGAGCGTCCAGATCCCGCTGCCGGTCTTGATGAGTCCGCCGGAACCGACATACGCCTTGGCGAGCGTGCCGGATCCGGTGGTCGCCTGGAGCGTGAGATCGCCACCGAGCGACACGATCCGCCCGACGGAGTTCGACTCCAGGAACGACACGGTCACACCGGGCTGCACTTCGAGGATCGCCCCGCCCGGTCCCACCGTGAAACCGCGGCTCGTCGAGCCGGAGCCTCCGAGGCGAAGCGCGCCGCCATCGAGGATCACTCGATCGGCGGCCGGCGGCAGGTTGCCGAGCGACCCGGTGGGCTGGTCGGAAAAACTGCTCGCGAACAGCGTGCCCGACGAGACCGTGATCGCGGCCTCCGTCCCCACGACGCCCGTGTAGAGCCGGCCCGAGACGGCCAGCATGCCGCCCTCGACGCGGGTCGGCCCCGCATACGTGTTCGCCGTGGTCGAGAGCACGAGAATCCCGCCGCCCGCCTTGGTGATCCCTGCGGCGGCGGTGCCGGCCACGAGCGGGCCGGCGAGCGTGGTCGTGCCCGTGCCGACGAGCGTGGTCTGGCCGGACACCGTCGCCGTGCCGGTCAGCCGCAGGTTGCCGACGGCATCGATCGCGCCGCCGTCGAACGCGAACGGATCGTCGAGCGTGAAGGTGCCCGCCGCCTGCTCGATCGCCAGCGTCCCGGCGGCGCCGAGTCGCATGCTCCCGGCCCCCGTCATGCTCGCCGATCCGGTGAGCCGCAGCGTGCCGCCGATCACCTCGATCGTGCCGTCGTTGGTGATCTGCGTGCCATCGAGCGAGAGTCGGTTGGTGCCCGTCTTCCGCAGGACGGCGTCCGGCTCGACCCGGACCCACGTGCTCGTGCCACTGAGCCCCCAGTTCATGCCCCCGGTGACACTGCTGGTATTGGCCAGGGCGCTGAGATACTTCACCGCGCCGGGAGCCGTGCCGGTCATCGTCAGCGTGCCGCCGGCCAGGTAGGCCACGTACTCGCCGAGGTTTTGGCCGCCGATGTTGGCCGTGCTGCCGCTGGCGACCGCGCCCACGTAGCGGTGGGCCATCGGGGTGGGCGTGGGGGGCGAGCCCGAGTAGAGCGGCGCGTCACTGAACCAGTGGTACCAGGCGTACCCGGGCACGTAGCTCCGCGACTCGAGCCGCGGCAGCACGTTGTCGAGAAACAGCTTGTTGGCGTCGATGATCTGCTGGTCGGTGTAGGCGCCGCCCCAGTCGTGGATCGCGAACTCGGTCGGCATCACCGACTTGCCGTAGGTGGTGCGGTAGTAATCGACGCTGCCGATGAACCAGTTGGCCGCCTCGGTGGGGTTGTTGGGATTCGAGTAGCCGTACCAATGAAACGCGATCGCATCGACTCGAAGGTTGGGGTTGTACTTCGGGTTGGCCGCGTTGGTGCGGCGGTCCTCCAACTGGGTCATGAAGTCGGAGATCCAGGTTCGGCCCGCCGTGTTGTCGGAGACGGCAGGACTGGCCAGCTTCACGCTGGTGCCGGCGAAGGCGTTGCAGATCCGCGACCAGGCGTCGAGCGCGGTGGTGACGCTCATGTTCGCCTGGTCGGTCCGCTCCGGCTCGTTGAAGCCCAGCACCCACTCCACGCCGGCCCTGTTCTTGACCGTGTTGATCGTCGCATCGCTCGGCGAGTTCCAGAACATCGGGTAATGCTTGGCGCCGAAACTGCCCGGCTGAGCGGTGCCCGTTCCCCAGGTGTAGTACCAGCCGGCGCCCACGGCCTGGAGGTTCGCGTAGTTCGCCCCGACATCGCCGAACCCACGCTTGGAGTTGATGATCTGGGCGGACGAAGCTTCGGCGAGGCAGATGCCGACCGCGATGGCGATCAGTCCACGCGTGAGACCGGCACGGCGGCGAAGAGACGGGGCTGCCATGCCGCACCTAGCTCGGCTCGCGGCGCGAGGCTCCGGCCTTGAGCAGTCCGAGATCGAACGCCCGCGCCACCGCCTGCGTGCGATCACCGACACCGAGCTTCTCGATCACCCCGGCGACGTGGGCCTTGGCGGTGTGCGTGGAGATGCCGAGCAGTTTGGCGATCTCGTTGTTGGTAAAGCCCTCGCGGAGCAATCCCACCACCTCGAGTTCGCGGGGCGTGAGCAGGGCCGCCGGTCCACTCGCCGTCGCCGCGGGCCGGGTCTTCACCACACCCCTCACCGGCCGCCCCCCCCTGTGAACCTCCCGGATCGCCTCGAAGAGTTCGCGGTGCCCGACGTGCTTGGTGACGTACCCGCTGGCGCCGGCATCCAGCGACCGCTGGGCATCCTCCTGCGACTCCGCCGAGGTGAGCATGAGCACGCTCGCCGCCGGCGACGCGCGGCGGATGCGGTGGAGGGTGGCGATCCCGTCGATTCCGTGCATGGCGAGATCCAGGAGCGTGACGTCGGGCTGGTGCTGCTGCCAGAGGCTATACGCGGCCTCCCCGTCGTCGGCCTGCGCCACCACCGAAAAATCCGGCTCCGAGCCCAGGAGATTGGCCAGTCCGGCCCGCATGACGGGGTGGTCATCCACGAGAAGCAAGCGAATTTTGCGAAGCGGGGTCATCGCACGTCCCTGGGCGGGGCATCCCCCTTCGGTCACCTTATATCAGGCCCATGACGACAGCCACTTAGCCGGATGGCTAATACCGCCGACCGGACCGGGAATCTATACCTGCTTTGCGGTTCAATGAGTCGGGGGTGGTTCGCCCGAGCGTGGGCTGCATCGTTTCCGGGGATCATGTTTCCGGGGGTCATGAGGTCTGCCATGCCTGTCACTCACGCCATCGGCCTGCGACCGGTTCTCGTGCTTGCAGCGGTCGCGATCGTCTCCTTGGTCGCCCGCGGCGCCGTGGCGGTTGACTACTACTGGACAGCCGACGGCACGAACCTCGGTGGCTCTGGAACCTGGAACACCACGAGCAGCCTGTGGCGTTCCGGCTCGTCGACGGGCACGCTGACCACGTTCGTGAGCGCGACCACGAGCCAGGCATTCCTGCAGGGCACGAGCGGCACGCTCACGACGAACGGCACGCCGCAGTTCAATCGGATCACCGTGAACTCAGGGAGCTTCACCGTGTCGGGCCTCGTGGCCTGGGCGACCGACGGCACGATCTCGCCCTCGCGGGCTATCGTCGTGAACCCCTCCACGGCGCTGACGATCACCAGCACGAACGGCGGCGGCGTGGGGCTCTCCGTGCTCGGCGGCGGCACGCTCACCTTCACGCAGAGCAATCGCAACTACGGCGGCACGATCACCGTGTCGACCGCGGGCACCAGGCTGATCTTCTCGGCCGTCAATGGGCTCGACAACGGCACGAACAGCACGCCACTCACGATGCAGGCCGGGACGACGCTGCAGCTCAACCAGACGAACAACTATCGGACGGCGATGTCGCTGAGTTCTGCTGCGGTGGAAGTCAATGCGGGCAGCGCACTCGTCTTCCAAAACAGCTCGTCCGTTACCGTGACGGGCACGTCGGCATCGGTGATCAAGACCGGCACCAACGCTGCAGGCACGATCCAGTTCAACAGTACCAGAACGTTCACGGTCGGCTCGACCGGCGATCCGTCGGGCATCGATTTCGACATCCAGTGCCGGGCCACCGGCGGTTCTGGGCTCGTGAAGGCCGGTCCTGGCACGATGCGGCTCTCGGGCACGACTTCGACGTATACGGGGACCACCAGCGTCTCTGCCGGGAAGCTGATCATCGATGGCAACAACCTGGCGGCCACGGGAACTGTTTCAGTGGCGGCGGGGGCATGGCTGGCCGGTACCGGAACCACGGGCGGTCCGCTTTCCATCAGCGGCAGCCTGAGCCCCGGCAATGGCATCGGCACGCTCACGGGCGGTTCGTCGGCGTCCTTCGCGAATGGGTCTCTCTTCGATTATCAGATGCTCACCTCCACGCCGTCGGCCGATCTGCTGAAACTGGCCGGCGACCTGACGCTGACCGGGTCGGTGGCGCTCTCGCTCTCGGACCTGGGGACGTCGTCCACCCTGCCAGCCGACACCGTGCTCTCGCTCGTGAACTACGGCGGCGCACTGAGCGGACTGTTTTCCTACGGCGGCGTGACGCTCAACGACAACGACCAGTTCACGCTCGGCAGCAACACCTGGCGGATCGCCTACGCCTCCGCGCAGCAGGGCGTGAACGTCGCCTCGCCGCTGCCGTCGGGACAGTTCGTCAACCTGATCGTGGTGCCCGAGCCTGGATGCCTGACGGCGATCGCCTCCGGATTCATGCTCGCTGGAATATGCCTGGCACGCCGCCGCTCGCAGGACTGAAACACATCGAGCCCCACGCCTCGCCAGCCCCGTCGGGGTTGGTGGACGGGCCAGTGCCGTTTCGGGCGTGGCAGCCGTCACGCTATACTCGCCGCGGGAGGGCGGAGATCATGACACTACAGCGACATCGATCCGTGGCTCACGCATCGGGATTTACGCTGGTCGAGCTCCTGGTCGTGATTGCGATCATCGCCACGCTGATCGGCCTCCTGCTGCCAGCGGTGCAAACAGCACGTGAAGCTGCTCGGCGGACTGCCTGCTCCAACAACCTCAAGCAGGTGGGGCTCTCACTCCACACCTACCAGAACGCGAAGAAGTGGCTGCCACGATCGTTCGGCAACCGCAACATGCAGAACTCCGCCTTCACGGCCAACAACGGCAAGGCGGGCTGGCAACAGGGCACGCCCGACACGTGGGCGGCAGAAGTTTTTCCGTTTGCCGAACAGGCGGCGCTGTTCGACCAGTTCGATTTCACGAAGCGGGTTGGCGACACGTCGCGGAGCCTGGCACGGCCGGTGTCCAATGCAACGCTCGTCAAGCAGGTCATTTCGATGTATGTCTGCCCGAGCGACACGGCCGCAGGCACCCCGGTGTTCAAGAACCGTTGCAACTACAACAACTTCCGGCTGACCCAGGAGCAACACGGACTCTGGTACGCCCCGTCATTCGGGCCCACCGTGCTCATCGACCGTCCCAGTTGCACGTACTGCCCGTCGAACTCCGCGTGGGGCACGTCGCCGACCCCCGGCCCCGGCAACCCCTGCTGCAACCTCATGGGACCGGCCAGTCACCAGGGGTTCGGCGGGATCGCCATCGGCATGTTTTCGCAGGAGCCGATTCGGGTGACGTTCAAGGACGTCCCCGACGGCCTTTCAAAGACGATCATGGTCGGCGAGACGCTCCCCGGCGACACCGTGCACAACGGTGTGTACATGAACGGGATGACGGTGCTGACCAACATTCCGCTGAACACGTTCGCCCTGCCGAACGAACTCGTTCCCGATGGCCAGCATGATGCTCCCGGCATCGGCTCCGCGAGCGACTATCGGCTCAACGGGATCAAGAGCAAGCACTCGGGCGGCGCGATGGTGGCCATGGGAGACGCGTCGGTGCGTTTCCTGCAGGACTCGATCGACGACACCATGCTCTGGGCCATGGGCACGCGAGCCCTGGCCGCGAGAGACGTGGCCACCGTGAGCGAGAAATGAGCCGTAGGCACCTCCTCCCGTTACGGATTCGGTCACTGGCGTCGGTGACGGTCGTGCTCGGGGTGGCGTTTGCTCCCGGATGCGACGGATCCCGGGGTGTCGTCCCCGTGGAAGGGACCATCCGATTCGGTGGCCAACCGCCTCCCGCTTCGGGTTACGTCTTCTTCGTGCCGGCCGATGGCGCGACGGGCGACCCCGCAGACCCGGCTCGGCCGCGTTCGGGATCGGCGCTGTTCATGCAGGATGGCGCGTTCAAGGTCACGACCTTCAAACCCTACGACGGCCTGCGGCCCGGCCGCTACGAGGCCCGCGTCGAATGCTCCGTGCCTGGTGGCGCCGGGCAGGGCGAGGGGGCTGGACGGTCGGCCGTCCCGGCCGGCTTTGCCGGTCCGGTGATCGACGTACCCGCCGGCGGACCACGACCGTTTCGGGTGGAGATCGATGTCCGCTGATCGGGCCGCGACAGCGCTCGACGGCTCCCGTGACGGTCACCGGGGTTCGTAGGGCCATGATCCCCGCCTGTGCCATCGCCTTTCTGGCACTCGCGACCGCAGCCAACGCCACGGAGTTCGGCAGCGACGAACCGGCAGCGGTTCAGACGATCGCCGACGTGCTCTCGCTGCCCACCGGCGTCCGCGATCGCGGCGCTGCCGTCCGCCTTCAAGCCGTGGTCACCATGTGGCAGCCGGAGCAGGCCATCGGCGTCATCCAGGATTCCACGGCGGGAATCTGGACGGCATGCACCGACCCGGCCGTCAGGGAGCGGGTTCGGGGCGTGATCCGTCCAGGCATGGAGGTCGTGGTCGCTGGTTCGCTGTACCGCGGTGGCTATTCGCCGCTCCTGCTCGTCGACTCGATCGAGTTCACGCAGGAGGTCGATCTGCCGGTGCCGCGGCCTGCCGACCTCGAGAGGATCTTCGTGGGCGCCGACAACGGACTCAGGATCACGTGCGAGGGCGTCGTACAAGGCTGCCAAACAGGAGGCTCCCAGGCGAGTCTCACCGTGGCCTGCGGTGCCCGGCGGATGTCGGTCCAGGTGCTCGACGCCGGCGGACTGTCCCGCCCGGAGGGGTTGGTCGATGCCCGCATCCGGATCACCGGGGTCGTCGGCTCCGTGCGGAACACGCGGGGTGAGTTCCTCGCCCCTCGCCTGGTGGCCAACGGCGCCGCTGACATCGTCGTGCTCGAGCCGGCACCCGCGTCGCCCGACGACGTGCCGACGATCCCGCTCGCCGAGATCGGCCGCTACCGGTTCGACCCCCTCACCAGCCGCCGGATCGCGACGGAGGGGGTCGTCACCTACGCGTCGCCGACGACGGTCTTCATCCAGCAGGGTGTGCGCGGGGTCCGCGTCACACCTGCCGCTGGATTCCGTCCGCAGGTCGTTCCCGGCGACCACGTCCGGGTGACGGGCTTCATCGACACCATCCGGCGCATCGCCGGCATCCGTGAAGCCACGATCGAACGGCTCGAGCCGGGCGAACCCCCCGCTCCAATCCGGATCTCGCCGGCCGCGGTGTTGCAGATCAACACGGCGGCCATGAGCCGGCTCGAGATGGCCGATCCGTCCGACTACGACGGCTGCCTGGTCGAGTTCACCGCGACGGTCGCCGAGATCCGATCCCGAGGCGACGATGGCGGCGACATCACGCTGACGGGTGATGGCGTGTCGACGCTGGCCTCGCTCGACCAGCATGCATTCGCCGCACTTCCGCGGCTCGACCCCGGCACCTCGGTCCAGGTTCGCGGCGTGATGCAGATCCATCTCTTGGGCGACGACGGGGCGGCGACCGGCATCATGATCCCGATCCTCCGTCAGGTGACCGTGCTGCCGCGATCGGCGGCCGACATCGAGGTGCTGACGATCCCCTCGTGGTGGACGCCCCGTCGACTGGCGACCCTCTTGGCGGGCGTGGCGGCCATCCTGATCGGCTCGCTGTTTTGGGTCGGCATGCTGCGGCGGGAGGTGCAGTCGCAGGCACGCTTGCTCGCCCGCGAGATGCGGCTCCGGCGCGATGCCGCGATCGAGTTCGAGGCGAGCCTCCGCGAGCGCAATCGGCTCGCCGCCAATCTCCACGACACCCTGCTCCAGACGCTCGGGGGCATCGCCTACCAGCTTGGTGCCTGCCGGGCCCGCAGCCAGGGTGGGGCGGATGCGGCCGAACATCTCGAGGTCGCCGGCCGGATGGTCGATCACGCCACGAAGGAACTCCGCGGCTCCGTCTGGGCCCTGCGGACGATGCCGGTGGTCGGCCATTCGTTTCCGGATTCGCTGCAGACACTCCTCAACCAACTCTCGCTCGGCCGGTCGGAGCGGCTCTGCCTCGACGTCGCGGGCAAGACGTTTTCGGTGCCGAACTTCGTGGCAGGGAACCTGCTTCTCGTGGCGCAGGAGGCGATCCTCAACGCCCTCCACCATGGCCGCTGCAGCACCGTGACCACCACGGTCGCCTTCGACGAGCCGCAGGGGGCGATCGACCTCACGGTGCACGACGACGGCGCCGGCTTTCGGATCGGAACCCAGGCCGGCCCGGAGCAGGGCCACTTCGGCCTGCAGGGCATGCGGGAGCGGATCGAGCGGCTTGGCGGCACGATCGCGATCAGCAGCAATCCGGGAGCCGGAACCTCGGTGAGGATTCGGCTGCGAACCCGCGACTACGACGCGGAACTCGACGCCGACGACCCCTGACGCATGCCGGTCGGACGCTCAGTGTCGCGCCTCTCGGTCTGTCTGCGCGACCATGCCGATGAAAGGGTGGCTAACGGGACTCGAACCCGCGACCCTCGGTACCACAAACCGATGCTCTAACCAACTGAGCTATAGCCACCGTGCGACCGCGATTGTAGCAAACCGACCCGCGGTTTCAGGACCCCTGCCCGGACCGCCCAAATCGGCCCGTGATGCCGCCGCTTCGGCCCGCTGCCTCACTCCCGTCGGCGGGAATCGACCACGATCGTCACGGGGCCGTCGTTGACCAATGCCACCTTCATGTCGGCCGCAAACACGCCCCGCTCTGGACGCCGCCCCGCCTGCGACTCCACGGCCACCAAAAAACGTTCGTAGAGCGGCACCGCCTCCTCCGGTCGAGCCGCCTCGATGAAACTCGGCCGGTTGCCCTTCGCCGTCGAAGCGATCAGCGTGAACTGACTGATCACGAGCAGGCCGCCGGCTGCGTCGGTCACGCTCCGGTTCATCTTGCCGGCGTCGTCGGGAAAGATCCGCATCTGCGCCACCTTGCCCGCGAGCCAATCGGCGTCGGCCGGTGTGTCGCCCGCCTCCACGCCGACGAGCACGAGCAGCCCCGTCGCGATCCGGCCGACCACGTTGCCGCCAATCGTCACGCTCGCCTCGCTCACCCGCTGGATCACCGCTCGCATGGCGAAAGTGTAGCCGCGCGGCCCGGAAACCAACCTGTGCCCGGCGGTGGCGGTTTTCTACCATCGGCCGTGATCGGTGAGCCGGGGCGGCAATCCCACCGCGTGTGCCGCCAGAGTTCCTGAACCACGCGCGTCATGCGAGCGACTCATGAGCAAGCAGGTACCGACCGTCTCGATCTCGCCGCTCCCTGTTGGCCGTGGCTGTGTAAACGACGTCGCGATCCTCGCGCTCGACATCCCCCTGTTTCCCGTCGACCGACTGATGCGGCTCGACACGGTCGCCGCCGCGCGGGACGCAGCCGCCGTCCGCATCGGCTGGGCGGCGATCTTCCTCAAGGCCTACGCCCTCGTGGCCCGCGAGACGCCGCCCCTCCGCAGCTGGCTCGCGGGCCGATTCCGCCAGCGGCTGGCTACGAGTTCGGAAAGCGTGGCCTCGCTGGCAATCAACCGCGGTGATGGCGGCGATGACCGGCTCTTCTTCGCCCGGCTCGCCCGGCCCGACGCCGTGCCCCTGCCGCTGCTCCAGCAGTCGATCGACCGGTTCGTCACCCAGCCCATCGAGGAGGTGTTCAAGCGGCAGCTCGAACTCGAGGGCGTGCCGGGCTGGCTCCGGCGCACGATTCTCCGCTGGAACATGCTCTCGGCGTCGCCGAAGCGAGTCACGCGGATCGGGACCTTCAGCCTCTCGACGCTCGCCGGCTTCTCCGCCACCAACCGGTTTCATCCCACGATCTGCACGACGAGCCTCTCCTACGGACCGCTCGACGGCGACGGCCGCTGCCTCGTGACCGTGATCGCCGACCACCGTGTGCTCGACGGCGCGGCGGTCGCGAAGGCACTGGCGCGACTGGAGGAGGTGCTCACCTCCGAGATCATCTCCGAACTCAGGACGGCTCGCCCCGTCCCTGCCGAAGCCGCCGCCTGATCTCGGCGAGCCGCTCGGCGAGATCCCGCTCCATCCCGCGGTCACTCGGCTCGTAGTAGTTCTTCTCCACGCCGAGATAGTCCTGCGACGCGATTCCGTCGGGGGCATCGTGGGAATACGCGTAGCCCTGCCCGTGGCCGAGCCGCTTCGCGCCGGCGTAGTGCTTGTCCTGCAGGTGCCGCGGCACGGGGATCACCGCCTGCTCGCGGACGTCGCTGCGGGCCGCGGCGATCGCCGTCGTGCAGGCGTTGCTCTTCGGAGCGAGGGCCAGATAGATCACCGCCTGTGCGAGCGTGAGCTGGCACTCCGGCAGGCCGACGAACTCCGTCGCCTGCATCGCCGCCACCGCGATCATCAACGCCCGCGGATCGGCGTTGCCCACGTCTTCACTGGCGAGGATCACGAGCCGCCGCGAGAGAAATCGCACGTCCTCGCCCCCCTCGAGCATCCGCGCGAGCCAGTAGAGGCCGGCGTCGGCGTCGCTGCCGCGAATGCTCTTGATCAGGGCGCTGGCGCAGTCGTAATGGGTGTCGCCCGAGTCGTAGGCCACCACCTTCCGCTGCACGCTCTCGCGGGCCAGATCGAGCGTGAACGTGAGCGGCCGCTCGCCGCTCGAGAGCACGCCCACCTCGAGCGCGCCGAGCGCCCGCCGGGCGTCGCCGTCGGAGGTCTCCACGAGAAAATCCCGTGCCTCCGGCACAAGCGTGATCTGCTCCCTGCCAAGGCCGTGGTCGCGGTCGGCCACGGCCCGGTCGAGGATCTCCGCGATGTCGTGCTTCGAGAGGGCTTCCAGTTCGAAGATCCGGCTGCGGCTGACCAGGGCGCTGGTGAGCGCGAAGAACGGATTCTGCGTGGTCGCACCGATCAGCGCGATCACCCCGTTCTCGACGTCGGGGAGGAGCACGTCCTGCTGGGACTTGTTGAAGCGGTGAATCTCGTCGATGAACAAGCAGGTCTTCTGGCCATCGTCTTCGAGCCGCCGGCGCGCGGCCTCGAGCACGTCGCGAACGTCCTTCACGCCCGACGCGGTCGCGGAGAGTTCCACAAACCGCCGCTTCGTCTCGTTGGCGATGATCTCGGCGAGCGTCGTCTTCCCCACGCCCGGCGGCCCGTAGAGGATCACCGACCCGAGCCGGTCGGCCTCGATGAGCCGCCGTAGCAGTTTGCCTGCGCCGACGACCTGATCCTGCCCCACGTAGTCGGCCAGCCGCCGCGGCCGCATCCGGGCGGCGAGAGGCGCGGCCCGGGCGACGTTGGCGGCCCGCGATGCGGCGAAGAGGTCGGGCATGGGTCGCCTCGCGTGCGGGCCGTCAGCCCTTCCAGACAAACTCGACCGGCACGTCGATGTCGGGATGCAGGCTCTTGTGCACGGGGCAGGTGTGGGCAGCCTGTTCGAGCGCCGTGCGGTGCGGATGGTTCGGCGGCAGCGGGATCGTGATCGTGGTGCGGAGTGAAGCGATCCGTCGTGGCGGCTCCTTCGTCATCTCCTTCACGGTCTCGACCGTCGTGCCGGTGAGATCGATGCCGTGCCTCTCGGCCACGATCCCCATGATCGTCATCATGCAGGCTCCCAGGGCCGTCGCCACCAGGTCGGTCGGCGAAAAGCTCTCCCCCTTCCCGTGGTTGTCAACCGGGGCGTCGGTGACCAGCGTGGTGCCCGACGGGCCATGGGTGGCGCGGCAGCGGAGGCCGCCTTCGTAGACCGACGCGAGTGTGACCACGGCAACTGTGCTCCTGGACCGGGAAACGGAGGATGATGCGAACCTCATCCTAACGTCCGGTGAGGCTACGATGGTGGCGGCCATTTCCGGCCTTGCGAGGCACCCGCCGCTCCGATGGGATTCCGTTCGCTCCAGGCCTGCGTCGACGCCCTGCGAAACGACCGCCAGGCCACTGGCCCGCTGGCCCGTCGGCAGCTCGTCGTCGTCGATCACCCCGTCGATCCCCATCTCGAGATTGCCGAGATCCAACGGCGGCTGTTCCGCGCCGGCGGGCCGGCGGTGCTGTTTTCGAAGCCGCGCGGCAGCGACTTCCCGGTGCTCGTGAATCTCTACGGCACGCGGGAGCGGATCGAGCGGATCTTCGCCGATACGCTCGACCGCGTCCGGCGGCTCGTGGAACTCAAGCTCGACCCCATGGCTGCACTGCGGAAGCCGGGCCGCTACTGGCGGTCCCCCTTCGATGCGCTGGCCATGCTGCCGAAGCGGGTCCGCAGTGGTCCGGTGCTCACCCGCTCGATCCCGCTCTCCCGGCTGCCGCAGGTGGTGTCGTGGCCGGGAGACGGCGGGCCGTTCATCACGCTGCCGGCCGTCTACAGTGAGCACCCTGACAAACCCGGCACGAAGCACTCGAACCTCGGCATGTACCGGGTACAGCTCGCCGGAAACGCCTACGAACCAGACCGCGAGGCCGGCCTCCACTACCAGCTCCACCGCGGCATCGGCGTGCACCACGCTGCAGCCCTTGCCCGGGGCGAGCCGCTCAAGGTGGCGATCTTCGTGGGCGGCTCACCGGCCATGGCCGTGTCGGCGGTGATGCCGCTCCCCGAGGGACTCTCCGAACTCACGTTCGCCGGCGCCCTGGCGGGCCATCGCATTCCGATGATCCCGCGGAGAAATCGTCCCGCGATCTACGCCGATGCCGACTTCGTGATCGAGGGCACGGTGAACCCCGGAGCCACCAAGCCCGAAGGCCCGTTCGGCGACCACCTCGGCTACTACGCCCGGCGGCATGAGTTTCCGCTGCTCCGCGTGGATCACGTCTGGCACCGCGAGGGCGCCATCTGGCCGGTCACCGTGGTCGGCCGGCCGCCGCAGGAAGACACGCTCTTCGGCTGGCTCGTTCACGAGCTCACCGGCCCCGTGATCCCCACGGTCCTGCCCGGCGTGTCGAGCATTCATGCCGTCGATGCCTCTGGCGTCCATCCCCTGCTGTTGGCCGTCGGCAGCGAACGCTACCTGCCGTGGAAGCGGTCTGATCGGCCGGCCGAACTCCTCACGCAGGCATCGGCGATCCTCGGCCAGGGGCAGTTGTCGCTGGCAAAATACCTGTTGATCGTCAATGGCACCGACGCTCCGGGGCTCGACGCCCACGACGTGCAGCCGTTCCTGGCGCACGTGCTCGCCCGGGTCGACTGGAGCCGCGACTGCCACTTCCATACCGAAACGTCGATCGACACGCTCGACTATTCCGGCAGCGGCTTCAATGCCGGTTCGAAACTCGTGGTGGCGGCGCGGGGTCAGGCACGCCGCGAGCTTGCCGCCGATCTGCCGCCGGGGGTGTCGTTGCCCGACGGCTTCGCCAACCCGCGGGTCTGCCTGCCTGGAGTCGTGGCGGTCGAGGGGCCCCGGATCGAGCCGCGGCCGCGGCTCGACGCTCCGAACGACGCCGCGATCTGGGAGTCGGCCCGCACGACCCCATGGTCGGCCGACGTGGAGCGACTCTGCGCCGCGATCGGCCCCGAGCATCCGCTCCGTCGCTTTCCGCTCATCGTCGTCGTCGATGACGCCGGCTTCGCCGCCGCATCGCTCGCCAACTGGCTGTGGCTCACATTCACACGGTCGAATCCTGCGGCCGATGTACACGGCGTCGATGCCTTCACGCAGCAGAAGCACTGGGGCTGCCGGGGTCCGCTCGTGATCGACGCCCGGCTCAAGCCGCACCACGCGCCGCCCGTCGAAGAAGATCCCGCGATCACGGCCGCCGTCGATGCACTCTGCGTCCGAGGCGGCCCGCTCGGCGACCTCGGGCTGTAAAGCCGCGGGCATCCTCGCTGCACGCGGCGGCTGATGGCGGTTCGCCCCACGGCGTTGGGCTTGTACGACCGCCGAGAAAGCCGACCGGCCGTAAGGCCGCGGGCGTCCCCGCACAAAGGAGCCAGCTTCAAACAGACCGGCCATACAACGCGTCACACGTGATCCTGAGGCGTTCCTGCGGCAGTGTCACTCCGCCAGGAAGCCCCGAGCGGGAGCGAGGGGATCACGCGCGGCGGCGGCGAGCGACGCGTGCGGATCCGCGGAGCCGTTCCCGTCGCTTCCGCTCCGGGCTTGGAGGGTTCCGTGGAAAAACCCGCGGGGACCACGTGCGACGCGTAGAAGGCCGCGGGTAAACCGCGCTCGATGCCGCGTCAGGCGGAGATGGACGCGATGCGAATCTTCGTCGAGATCGACCGGTGACCGGTGCGGCGGCGGTAGTTCTTGCGGCGTGCGAACTTCTGCACGTAGATCTTCTCGCCCTGCACGAGCCCGAGCACCTCGGCCTTCACCGTCGCGCCCTTCACCTTTGGCTTGCCGATCGTGAGCTTGCCGGCCTTGCTGACGGCGAGCACATCTTCGAACACCACCTCGCTCCCGGCGGGCAGGTGGCGGAAGTCGATCTCGAGCTCCTGCCCCTCCATCACGCGGTACTGGCGGCCGCCATCGACGACGACGGCGTATTCGTGGGCGGCGCCCTTCATGGAGGAGGCAGAATCGGCGGCGGGAGTGGCCTTGGCCATGGGTGCAGGTCCGTAAATGCGGCAAAAAAACTCTCAAACCGAGCCCTGTACGATATCGTCGCCGACAGGATGGGTCGAGAGGTCGGATTTCCGGCCGGAAAATCGCGATCCCAGGGGTTCTTTTCGGATCATCTCGCCTCCTTGTTCAGCCAGCCGCCGTGATGCCACCGCCCCCACCTTCGTCACCATCCCGCGAAGGGTTGCTCGCCCGCGTGCGAGCGTCGGACGGGTTCGACCTGATCGTCATCGGGGGCGGCGCGACGGGCCTCGGCACCGCCCTCGACGCCGCCACCCGCGGCTTCTCCACGCTGCTCGTCGAAGCCGAGGACTTCGGCAAGGGCACGTCGAGCCGGGCCACGAAGCTCGTCCACGGCGGCGTGCGATATCTCGCGCAGGGCAACGTGTCGCTCGTCCGCGAGGCGCTTCATGAACGAAAACGCTTCCTCGACAACGCCCCGCACCTCGCCCAGCCCCTTTCATTTCTCGTGCCGGCCTACGGCATCGCAGGTCGGCTCTGGGACCTGCCCTTTTACGGAATCGGTCTGGCGATCTACGAGGCGCTCTCGGGATCCGAGCGGCTCGGCCGAGTGAGTCTGCTCGGTCGCACGCGAGCCTTGGCCGCCGCGCCCGGCCTGCAGCCAAAGCGGCTCGCCGGCGCGATCCGCTACTGGGACGGCCAGTTCGACGACGCCCGGTTCGCCGTGGCCCTCGCCCGCACGGCGATCCGCGAAGGCGCGATCGTGCTCAACCACTGCCGCGTGACGGGCCTCGTATGCGACAACGGTCGCACGACGGGCGTGATCGCCGAAGACTGCGAGACGGGGGACCGCCTCGACGTCCGCGGACGATGCATCGTCAACGCCACCGGCGTCTGGGTGGACGCGCTGCGCAAGCTCGACGAGCCCGCGGCGACCGACCTCGTCGCCCCGAGCCAGGGCGTGCACCTGGTCGTCGATCGCGACCACTTTCCATCCTCGACCGCCATGCTCGTGCCGAGGACGGCCGACGGCCGCGTGCTGTTCGCGGTGCCCTGGCTCGGGAAGGTGATCCTGGGCACGACCGACACGCCGCGGCACGACACGCCGCTCGAGCCCCGCCCGTTCGACGACGAGATCGACTTCATCCTCGCCGAGGCCGGCCGCCGGCTGGCTGCGCCGCTGTCTCGCAGCGACGTCCGTTCCGCGTGGGCCGGCCTTCGGCCCCTCGTCAAGCCGGCCACGGGTGGCCGCGACACCAAGCGGATCTCCCGGGAGCACACGGTCGAGGTCTCCCCGCACGGGCTCGTGACGGTCACGGGCGGCAAGTGGACAACCTACCGGGCGATGGCAGAGAGCGTGCTCGACACGTGCTTCGCGCAGAGCCTGCTGCCGGCCCGCCCCGGTGGCGCGACGACGCACCTGCGGCTCGTCGGGGCGCCGCCGCGGGCCGCCGCCTGCGTGTCGCTCACCGAACCACCGGGCCCCCATCTCTACGGCGCCGAGGCGGCCCTCCTCGCCACCTTGCCTGGCGTCGAGCGAATGCTCCTGCCCGGGTTCAGCGAGGCGATGGTCCGGTTCGCCGCCCGGTACGAGCTGGCCCGCACGGTGGAAGACGTGCTCGCCCGCCGCTCGCGGTGGCTGTTTCTCGACGCCCGGCGTGCGGCCGATGCGGCGGCGGCCGTCGGCGAGATCCTCCGCGACGAGCTCGGCGTCCGCTTCGACGCCGCCACTTCGGTCGCCGAGTTCACGAGGCTCGCGGAGGCGTACCGCGTTGCACCGCTCCCATAGCACGGGTTGGCAGCGTGCCACCCGGTGCCCGTTCGCGGTTCGTTTGCATGGGCGGCGCAGGCTTCGCTATCTTCCGGCTCCCTTCGCAGGAACCTACCCGCCCATGATCCGAATCCATCCCTTCGCCGCTCTCCGCCCCACCGCCGCCCATGCCGCCGAGGTCGCCAGCGATCCCTACGACGTGATCTCGACCGACGAGGCCCGCGAGCGGGCGGCCGGCAAGCCGCGGTCGTTCCTGCACGTGGTTCGCTCCGAGATCGATCTGCCGCCGGCAACCGACTGCCATGCCGCGGAAGTCTACGAACAGGCCGACCGAAATCTGCGGGGGATGATCGCCGCCGGCTCGCTGCTCCGCGATCCCGAGCCGGGCCTCTATCTCTACCGCCAGATCAGGAACGGCCAGGCCCAGCTGGGGATCGTGTGCTGCGTCGAGGCCGAGCAATACCGCTCGGGCGAAATCCGCAAGCACGAGAAGACGCGACCCGACAAGGAAGACGACCGCACCCGGCACCTGCTCGTCACCGCCTGCCACGCCGAGCCGGTGTTTCTCTGCTTTCGCGACCGCCAGCTCGCCGGCGGCACGCTGGCCGCGCGGATGCAGGCCGACGCGGCGACCGCCCCGCTCTTCGACTTCGTCGCGGCGGACGGCGTTCAGCACACCGGCTGGCAGGCGTCTGACGTGGCCTCCTACGTCGAGGCGTTCCGCGGGCTCGATCTGCTCTACATCGCCGACGGCCACCATCGCTCCGCCGGCGCCGAACGGGCGGCCACAGCCTCGGCGCAGGCCAACCCGCGGCACACCGGCGGCGAGGAATACGGCCGCTTCATGGCCGTCGTCTTTCCGCACGACCAGCTCCGCATCCTGCCCTACAACCGCGTCGTCAAGGATCTCGGCGGCCTCACACCCGAGCAGTTCCTCGAGCGGCTGCGGGGCGTCGGCGACGTGAGGCCGTCGCAGGCGGGCGAACCAGACCACCGGGGCACGGTGCGGGTGTTCGTGAAGGGAAGCTGGTGGTCGCTCGTGTTTCCCGATGCGTCGATCAACCGGGCCGACCCGATCGCCAGCCTCGACGTCTCGCTCCTCCAAGACCGCGTCCTGGCCCCGCTTCTCGGAATCGGCGATCCCCGCACCGATTCCCGGATCGAGTTCGTCGGCGGCATCCGCGGCTGCGACGAGCTCGAGCGGCGGGCGGGCCGCGGTGGCGTCGCCTTTTCGATGCATGCCACGAGCCCCGACGAGCTGCTCGCCGTGGCCGACGCGGGCGAGATCATGCCGCCGAAGAGCACCTGGTTCGAGCCCAAACTCCGCAGCGGCCTGTTCGTCCACGAGTTCGAACGCATCGCCGGCGCCCGGGCCTGATACAGTCCCGCCAGGAAGCCGAAGGCCGTCATACGCGTCGCACGTGATCCTCGCGCGTTTTTCCACGGAACCCTCCAAGCCCGGAGCGGAAGCGACGGGAACGGCTCCGCGGATCGGCAAGCGTCGCTCGCCGCCGCCACGCGTGATCCCCTCGCTTCCGCTCGGGGCTTCCTGGCGGAGTGACACCACCGCAGGAACGCCTCAGAATCACGTCTGACGCGTACAAGGCCTCGGGCGCGGTCGAGATGAGGCCGAGTCTGTTCTGGCAGCACCCCGCGGCCTCACGGCCGGTCGGCTTTCACTCACCACGCCTCGCGAGCTCTTCCGCTTACGGAAATCGCACGCTGCGCCCGCTCGAATCCCAGGCGTCGAACACCAGATGCTCCGGCGACACGCCGTCCTTGCCGACGACGTGAAGCTGGATGTGCGTCCGGTCCTCGAACTGCGTGATCTCCCGCCGCTTGCGGTTGTTGATCCACGTCGCCACCTCGTCGTGCACCGTGATGTTCAGCCGGGTCACATCGTCGCGGGTCTCCGACAGGTGGAGCGTCCGCATCACCTCGATCGCCATGCTCTCGGCCGTCTTCACAGTGCCCGTGCCGGTGCAGGTGGGACAGTCGCGGAAGATGCTCTTGCGGAGCGACGGACGAATCCGCTGCCTCGTCATCTCGATCAGACCGAAGGGGCTCGTCCGCAGGATCTTCGTGCGGGCCCGGTCGCGCTTCATCGCCTCGTGGAGTGACTTCTCGACGCCGCGGCGATACTTCTCCTTCCGCATGTCGATGAAGTCGTTCACGATCACACCGCCGAGGTCGCGGAGCCGCAGCTGCCGGGCGATCTCCTTGGCCGCGATCAGGTTCATCTGGTAGGCGTTCTCCTCGGCGCTCTTTTCGGTGCGGAACGAGCCCGAGTTGACGTCGATCGCCACCAGGGCCTCCGTCTGGTCGATCACGATCGACCCGCCCCCCTTGAGTGGCACCTTCCGCTGGTGGATGCGCCCGATCTCCTCCTCCAAACCGTAGCGGTGGAAGAGCGGCTCCTTGCCCTCGTAGAGCTGCAGCCGCGGGGCGTACTTCGGCATCACGAGCTCCAGAAACTCCTTGGCACGCTCGTAGGCGGCCGGCTCGTCGATCAGGATCCGCGCCACGTCCTCCGTGAACATGTCACGGATCGTGCGGATGATCATGTCGCTCTCCTGGTAGATGTCGATCGGCGCGGAATACTTTCGCATCCGCTTCACGATGCTCTTCCAGAGCCGCAGGAGATAGGCCATGTCGCGGGCCATCTCCGACTTCGTCCGCTCGGTGCCGGCCGTGCGGACCACGAAACCCACCCCCTTCGGCGGCTTGAGGTCGAGCATGATGTCGCGGAGCACGCGGCGATCCCGCTCGTCGTCGATCTTCTTGGAGATGCCCACGCGGCCGAGCGGCGGCATCAGAACGAGGTAGCGCCCGGGGATCGAGATGTAGGTGGAAAGGGTCGGCCCCTTGGTGCCGAAGCCCTCCTTGATCACCTGCACGAGCACCTCGTCTCCGCGGCGAAGGACGTCCTGGATCGGCGGCTTCACCCGCGGCCGGTCGCCGAGCCGCGGCTTCCGCCGGGCCCGGGCAGCCTCGTCCCCGGCGGCCTCGACCGTCTTCCCCGAGGGATCGACCACGTCAAACGCCTTGTCGGGATCGAGCCCGCCCTGCCGGTAGTACTGCGGCTCCACGTCGCTGATGTGGAGGAAGCCGTTGCGGCCCACGCCGAAGTCCACGAACGCCGCCTGGATCGACGGCTCGATGTTGACGATCCGCCCCTTGTAGATGTTGCCGACGAGGTTGTCCTGGCTGGTTCGCTCCACGTAGAGCTCCTCCAGCACCCCGTCTTCCATGATCGCGATCCGGCACTCTTCCGGCTGCGACACGTTGATCAGCATTTCCTGCTTCATCGGTTTTTCCCTTCTCTGTTCGCCGCCCCGGAAGGGCGGCGGGGCTCTAGGCCCCGGTATGGGCGAGCAGGCGGCGCATCTGGTCGCGCAGGTAGGCCTTCACCTCCTGCGCGCCGTGCATCGCCAGCGCCTTGTCGGCGACCACGCGGCAGTCGGCGGCCGAAACGCTTCGGCACACCTGCTTCACCTCCGGAACGGCGCTTGCCGGCACGCTCAGCTGCCGCAAGCCCAGCCCCAGAAGCAGCTGCGTGAACATCACGCTGCCACTCATCTGGCCGCACACATTGGCCGGCACCCCGGCCTCCCGCGCCACGTCCAGCGAGCGGCGCAACAGCCGCAGCACCGCCGGATCGCAGGCGTTGTACAGATCCGCAACCTCCTTGTTGCCCCGATCGACCGCCAGCGTGTACTGGATCAGGTCGTTGGTGCCGATCGAGACGAAATCAACCTCCTTGATGAACGCGTCGAGCATCATCGCGGCGGCTGGCGTCTCGACCATCATCCCCACCGGCATCTTCGGGTTGAACGAGATGCCGTGCTCGGCGAGATCCTCCATCACGTCGGCGAGCACCATCCGGGCCTGACGCAGCTCGACGATCGTGGAGATGAGCGGAAACATCACGCGGACATCGCCCAGGGCGCTCGCCCGGAGAATCGCCCGCAGCTGCGTGCGAAACACCGGCAGCTGCCGCAGCGAGAGGCGGATGCTCCGCAGGCCGAGGCAGGGATTCCGCTCCTCCTCGGGCGTCGTCTCGGTGAGCATCTTGTCCGCGCCGAGGTCGAGCGTGCGGATCACCACGGGCTTGCCGCCCATCGCGTTGACGACCTCGCTGTAGGCCCTGTAGTGGTCTTCCTCGGTCGGCTCCCGCTTGCTCGTGAGGTAGAGAAACTCGGTGCGATAGAGGCCGATGCCGTCGCAGCCGCGGCTGATGCACTGCTCCACCTCGCTCGGAAACTCGATGTTTCCCATGATCTGCACGCGAACGCCGTCGGTGGTCTCGGCGGGCAGGTCGCGGAGGCGGTCGAGCTTCGCCGCCACGTGCTTGGCGGCCTCCTCCTCAAGCCGATACTGGGCGATCGTCTCCTCGTCGGGCTGGAGGATGATCACCCCCTGATTGCCGTCGAGGATCACCGGCTCGCCCCCCGACACGTCGGCCAGGAACGGGCCCACGCCGACCACCGCCGGGATCTCGAGCCCCTCGGCCACGATGGCGGTGTGGCTGCCCGGCCCGCCGAGTTCGGTGGCGAAGCCCTTCACGAGCCGGCGATCGAGGTTGGCCGTCTCGCTGGGCGTGAGGTTGTGCGCCAGCACCACCACCGGCTGCGAGATCGCCGCGAGCGTCTCCCGCCGCTGGCCCAGCAGGTTTCGCAGCAGGCTCTTCTCCAGGTCGTAAATGTCGTGCGCCCGCTGGGCGATGTGGTTGTCGAGGTTCTGGAAGGCCTTGGCGTAGCGGCGGAGCGTGCGGCTCACCGCGTATTCGGGCCACCAGTTCCGGTCGCGGACGGCGCTGGTCAGCTCCTCCTGGAGCTTCGGGTCGTGGAGCATCGCCAGGTGCGCCTCGAAGATCGCGGCGTACTGGTCGCCGAGTTCGCCGCGGATGGCGTCGCGATTCCGCTCCACCTCGCAGGTGGTCTCGGCCACGGCCGTGGCCAGGCGGGCCAGTTCCGTGTCGACGGCGCTTCGCTCCACGAAGCGGCGCGGGATGCGAAAGCCCTCGGAGTCGAGGACGAGCGCCTCGCCGATCGTGACACCGGGCGAGACGGCAATGCCTTGGAGTTTGAGCATCGGGCGCAGTCCGCCCGCCGGCCGCAGAGGCCCACGCGGGAGATCGCACGGCCCGCGGAGGCGGGGGCGATCGGGATCCCGGGGACTCGCGCCTGGCGGTTGGTCGCGGCTCCTTCAGTGGTTTCGGTCGTGTTGGTTGGACCGCGGCGAACGGGGGCCGTGCTCGGCCCCGAACACGTTCTCCGGGTCAGGAATCCTGATGGTTCTCGTGTTCGTTGAAGCGGCTCTCGAACAGGCTGCCGATGGCATCGAGCGCCTCGCGGGCATCCGGCCCGGTCGCCTCCACCACCAGCCTGGTGCCCGCCTCGGCGGCGAGCGTGAGCAGTTCGAGGATGCTCTTGCCGTCGGCCCGCTGCGACTCGTTGACGAGCGCGATCCGCGACTGCCACTTCCGCGCCTCGCGGGCGAGCAGGTCGGCGGGGCGGGCGTGCAGACCCGCCGCATTCACCACGACGACCTCGCGCGACACGGTCTCCTGCTGGAGGCCGGCGGCGGCGTCGCGAACGGATTCGGGGCTCTCTGCGGTCATGTCAGGACACCACGCCGTGGCTGTCGGCCTCTTCGAGGAGGTGCTGGATATCCACCGGCTCCTTGGCCGCCTTCAGCAGCCGACAGAAGGAATCGTCGCGGAGCTGACGGGAGATGTTCTCGAGGGCGCGGAGGTGGTCGCCGGGACGGTCGGGGGGCGAGACGAGCAGAAAGAACAGCTGCACGGGCTCGCCGTCCAGGCTCTGAAAATCGATCCCCTGCTGGCTCACGGCCACCGTGCCCACGAGCTTGTTCACGCTGGGATGCTTGGTGTGGGGCACGGCCACGCCGCGGCCGATGCCCGTGCTGCCGAGATCCTCCCGCTTCATGATCGCCTTGACGATCCCTTCGAGGTCACCCGGAGCGATCTTGCCGGCGTCCACGAGCGACTGGGCCATCTCGCGAACCACACCCTCCTTCGTGGCGGCATGAACGTGCGAGCGGATCGCGCCGGTGGCGACGAAATCGGAAAACTTCATGCGTGATGCCGTGTCGGAAGGTGGGTGGCGGACGGAAGCCGAGATTCAGGACCGCCGGCTCGACTGCACGTGCTTGTGGTCACGGACCTTTTCCTTGTGCTTGCGGAGCTGCTGCTCCATCTTCTGCACCGCGCCGTCCACGCTCCGCCAGAGTTGGGGGGACGCCTCATGGCTGACGAGCTCGTGGAAGTGCTCCGACGACGCCACGATCTCCACCGCTGGCAGCGACGAGTTCTGCAGATCGACCGTCACGTTCAGGGCCGTCAGCCGGTCGAAATACCGCGTCAGCCGCGACACCTTCGACTCAATCTTGGACTGCGAGGCCGGGCTCAACTGGCCGTGCCGTGCGGAAACTCTGGTCTGCACGCAAACGCTCCTCAAATGGTGGATACGAAGGAGCCAGGAGCATATCACCCGCGGCGGCAGCCCAGCAATTCAGACCGCGGAAACAACGGACGTGGGCGCGAAAGTCACTCGTCGTCGCGCTCCCGCGGGACCATCGGCGCAGCCGCCGGCAGACCCCCCCCGCGCCTGATCCGGCCCTGCTCGAGCTGCGTCTTCCACCAGGCGATGCCGTCGGCGCGGAGCGTGTCGGGGCGATCGGCGCGATAGAGCGAACGGTGCCGTGCGTCGGGCGGCACGATCTCGAGCAGTCGGCGAATCGCATATCGCCGCACCGCCAGGCTGCCGTCGCCGAGCGACTCGACGAGCAGCGCGGCGCCGCCCGCGGTGAGGTCGTCGTCGCTGAAGCCGCGGGCGCACGCCATCAGCGCGTCGGCCTTGCCCTCGGGGCCAGCCACCCGAAAGGCCTCGGCGAGCGCGGCTGCGGAGTTCTCGCCACGGGCGAGCGCCAGCGGCACCGCCAGCTGCTCCAGCATGGTCCACTGGGTCTCGGCGAGGGCGAGCGGCGGCTCTGCGGCGAGCAGGGCCACGAGTTCGCGGTAGTCACCGAGCAGCGCCATGGTCGCCGCCGCGATCATCCTGTTTTCCTTCCGGCGGTCGGCCGCCAGCCGGCGAAGCGGCTCGACCACATCCGCCTCCGGCTTGGCCGCCAGCGCGTCGGCCAGCGCCCTCGCGGCCGATTGCTCGATGCGGTCGCTCCCGGCTGACAAACGCATCCACGCCGGCTCGTCGGCCGGCGGCACGAGCCTCGCTGCAGCGGGGTCGCGATCCTCCCAGGCAAGCCCCGCCCGCGGCGCCAGCAACACCTCGATCGGCAACCCCGGCAGCGGCGGCACCCCGCCATCGGCCGCCATCTGCCGCCAGACCTTCTCGGCGGCACCCGCATGCACCACCGCCCGCCGTGAAGGCAGCGACGCGACACCTGGGTCGCGATCGAGCAGCACCTCGATCCCCGCGGGCTGCCGCATCATGCCGGAGATCTCGCCGTTGAGCCCACCGGCCACCACGCGGATCCGCGCATCGGCCGCCTCGCCCGACACGACCGCGCGGCCAAACACGACTTCGAGTCGCGGTGTCCCGTCGGCGTCGCGGGTGAGCGTGGCCCGGGAACATGGCTCGAGCCGGATCGTCATTCCGCCGACCGCCAGCAACGGATGACACCACGGCGGAGCGATCAGGTCCTCGCGATCGGCCAGTGGCGCATCGGTGGGCAGGAGGAGCCAGCTGGCGGCACCGCCACCCTCGCCGCGATGCAACAGGGGGCCACCGGCGCGGACAGCCACTGGTACGGCCGCGTCATCACCTGCTGCGACGGCGGGTGGCACATCGGGCACTGCGGCAGGCGGCGATGCGGCCGCCACCAGCCCTGGTGGCGGTGCCGCCGCCACGATCGCCAACGCGTCGCCGCTCGGCACCCGCTGATCGACCGGCGCCGAGGCCGCTGCTGCGTCGGGGTCCGCTGCTGCTATGGGGTCCGCCGCCGCTATGGGGTCCGCCGCCGCTTCGGGAGCCGCCGCCGGCGTCGAAACCATCGCTGCAGGCTGCTCAAGCCCTGCGTCTGCGACAGGCACGCGCTCCGCCGCCGGCGTGGGTGGCTCGGCATCCTGCGCTGCCGCAGGCGGACGCGGTGCTCCCGAGACCGACGCATCCTGTTCTGGCTGTCCAGGGGCTGACGCGATCGGTTCGCCCGCGGCCTTGGACGCGACCTGCGGCGCCACCGCTGCCGCAGCGGGCGGCACCTCGGCATCCTTCTCCGGCACTTTCCCCGGCGCTTCGACCGGTGTGACGGCGACCTCCTGCGGCTTCATCGGCCGCTTCGTGCCGCGCATGAGCGACCATACAAAGAACCCGCCGAGCACTGCCAGCAGGGCCAGCGCCGCAGCAGCCGACACCCATGCCGCCACTGGAGCGCGACGCCCCGGCGAGCGTGCCGGCGGCAGAGTCTTGACGGCGCTTGCCCGCGTCGAGCCGCGACCGCTTTCCGACACGGCCACCGCCACGGCCTCGATCGGGTCGAGCCGCCGGGTCGCCATGTCGAGGAGCTGGCGGCGGCGGGCGGCCGAGACCAGTTCGACTGCTGCAGGCTCGCGGGCCAGTTCGGCGAGCAGCTGATGGCACGCTGCCACGTCGGCGAGATGGATGTCGGATTCCACGCACACCCGCTCGAATGCCTCGAGGCGGTCGGCGGCGAGCGTGTTGTCGAGAAACTCCGCGGCGGTGTTGGGATCATCGGCCAGACCGCGGCCCGCCGGAGGGGGCGCGGAGAGCGACTGCCGAGCGATCACGTCCCGCACCCGCTCCACGAGGGCCGGTGCCACGCCGCTCGATTGCACTTTCTCCCCGAGTGCCGTCTGGTCTTCCGGGCTCAAAAGCCCATCGATCCATGCCAGCAGGGTTCTCACGGTCAATCGCATGGCAGGTGCCTCCTTCACAATAAAGAGTGGCGATTCGCGGCCGATTTCGTGCAGGTTTTTTCCGGCGGGAAAAACCGGCGTTCGGGGCGATCCGGGAAGACCCGGGCTCCGTAGTGGATAACGGCGTTCGGGTTGGGCATTTCAGGGTCGAGAACTAGAATTCCCCTGCTGGGTGATCCAGCGGGCGAGCGGTCGGCACGGAGGCACGGCGACCCTTCCAGGGTTCATTCACATGAACAGCCATCGTCGGCACCTGCTTCTCCGCCAGGCGGCGGGATACATCGAACTGGGTGAACTCCTTGCCGACGGCGACGCGCCGGTGCCGGAAAACGCCCGCAAACTCCTCCGCCGGGCTCTGGCGGAACTCGCGAATCTGCCCGACCCAAGCCGGTCAGGAACGGCGGCGAGCCTGCTCGAGGGTCGGGCTCTGCGGGCTCTCGGCGACTTCGAGGCGGCGATCCTGCCGCTCCGACGGGTGGCTGAGGCGGCGCCTGAGCAACTCGAGGCGTGGCTGGGCCTCGGCTGGTGCTACAAGCGGCTGGGACAGCTCGAAGAGGCCATCACCGCCCTCCGCAGCGGCCTCGAGGCCGCGCCCGGTCAGCCGCTCCTGCTCTATAACCTTGCCTGCTATCACTCGCTGGCTGGCGACGTGACAGCGGCGGTGGACCATCTCACCAAGGCGATCTCGATCGACGACCGGTTCCGCGACCTCACCGGCGCGGAGCGCGACTTCGATCCGATTCGCAGCGATCCGCGGTTCGTCGCCGTGACGCACGTGGTGGTGTGACCAACGGCCGCCGGAATCCTCCGGCGGCAACTCCCGCCACGTGACTGCCGCCGCGAGGACGATTCCCGGATGACGAGTTCCGCCCTCCAGGAAATCATCGCCCTGCTCGGCTGCCCCGCCGCCGGCAATCCCGCGCAGTACCTCTTCGAGCGGGCGATCGAGGCGGCGGAGCTTGACTGGCGATTCGTCACCTGCGACGTCGCCGAGGCCGATGTCGCCGAGGCCATCGCCGGTGTCCGGGTTCTCGGCCTTCGAGGCTGCCTGCTCTCCGGCCGGCTCCGATCCGCCGCCATGCCCCATGTCTCGATTACGAGTCCATCCGCGGCGTTCGCCGGCGCCATCAGCCTGATCGAGCGACGGCCCGACGGTCTCGCGGGCCACATGACCGACGGCCGTGGCATCGTGGAGGCGGTGCGGGCCCACGGCGATCCGACGGGCAAGGCCGCGTTCGTCATCGGTGCCGACGCCTGTGGCCGGGCGGCGGCGCTTGAACTCGCCCTCGCGGGCGCAGCGGCAATCGTCGTGGCCGATCCCCATGCAGCCGCCGCGGCGAGCCTGGTCGAGGCGCTCACGGCGGTCCACGGCACGCAGGCCTCGACGCTGGACTGGGCCGGGCAGCTGGCGGTGCCCGATCACGTGGGGATCGTGGTGCTGTGCCCCATTGCCACGACGCGAGTGTCGCCCGAATCGCTGCGGCCCGACCTGCTGGTGGCCGACGCGACGCTCGCGGGCCAGCTGTCGGCGGCGGCCGCCCTGGCCGCCGACCGGGGCTGCTGCGTGGTCGATGGCATCGAGATCCACGCAGCCCAGACGGCGATCGAGTTTCACGCGCTCACCGGCGTCGAGCCCGATGCCGAGATGCTCCGCGAAGCGCTCGAAGAGTTTCTGAGCTGAGGCACTTTCGTAGCACCGGTTTTCAACCTCAGTGTTCCCGCTCGCGTGGCAGCGTGGGAAACGCTGTCTCCACCAGGAAGCCCCGAGCGCGAGCGAGGGGATGGATCGCGACGAATAGGAAGCGACCATTGCCGATCGACAGAGCCCATCCCCTCGCTCGCGCTCGGGGCTTTTTGGAAGCGATCGCCTTCAGCCGGCGGCGCCGAGCCGGTCGATGCGACGGATCAGGGCTGCAGCGCTTGTTCGCACATCGGCCACGGGGTCGCTGCCGAGCGCCGTGATGAGTTTCGCAACGGCGGCGGGGGGCGGGCGTTTCGTGGCATCCACGAGCAAGCCCACGCCCTTGATCGCATTGACCACGATCATCGCCCGGCGGTACCGCTCGGCCTGCCCCTTCGGATCGCCAGCAGCGGGCACGGCGTCGGGCAGTGCGAGCATCTCTTCGATGGTCTGCCAGGCGGCCTCGTCTCCCTGCCGGGCCAGGCCGATCGCAGCGTTGTAGCGAACGTCGTCGCCGCCGTCGTCAACGAGTTGCCGGAGCCGCTCGATGGCAGGCGCACCTCCGAGCACGCCGAGCGTGTAGGCAGCCGATGACCGCAGCGACACGCCCTCGCTCGCCGATGCCTTCAGGACGGCGGCGGCCACGGCAGCGGGGTCGTCGAAGCTCTTGCCCGCGGCGGTGAGATTGGCCGAGAGCACGGCGATCGCCTCCACGGCCGCCTGCGCGGTCTGCGGATCGTTGGCGTCGCCCGCCCGCTTCATCAGCGGCACGGCCGCCTCCGGCACGGCAAACTCCCCGAGCGCACGGCAGAGATAGTTGCACAGCGTCTTTGCCTGCTCGGCCGCGTTGCCACTGCCACTGGTGCGGCCGCTGGCCATCTCGTCATCGAGGATGCCGGCGAGGTCGCCGGCCAGTTTCGCGTCGCTCTTCAGGGCCGCGCCGCCCGGCCCGCGAAGATCGTTGGCGAAGTTGAGCGCCACCTGCCAGCGGCCCTCGTTGTTGCGGCGAAGGGCGCGGACGTAGCTCTCCGGGTCGTTACCCATCTGGGCGAGCCAGTAGAATCCCCAGACGACGAACAGCCCGCACGACACGATCGTGAGCGGCACCACGAACAGCTGCACCAGAAATCCCGCGTTGGGCGGCTCGACAGGAGGCAGAGCATCGTCGGGCCGGATGCCGTGGCGGGGTTGTTCGTTCATGCGTGAAGTCTAGGAGGCACGGAAAGTGAGTCAACGTCTCGTCGCGGACGGCCCCGCCCGCTGGCTCGACGTGGTGCTGCCATCCGTGGCCGAAAACCTCGCCCTCGACGAGGCGCTCCTGGCCGAGGCGCACGACGGGATGTTTGCCGGCGTGGTGGTCCGCACCTGGATGGCCCACGAGCCCGCGGTGGTGCTGGGCTCGTCGAGCCAGGTATCGCAGGAGATCGATCTCGCCGCCTGCGAAGCGGAAGGGGTGGCGATCGTGCGGCGACCGAGCGGCGGGCTCACCGTCGTGGTCGGCCCCGGCTGCTTGATGTGGACCGTGGTCATGACATGGCCCGGGCCGACCCCTGCCATCGACCACGTGCACGCGGCGGTGCTCGACCCGCTCGCGGCTTCGCTGCGCGGTGCAGGCCGAGCGGTGGTGCGACGAGGATCGAGCGATCTGGCGATCGACGCCTCGGGCGAGCTTCGCAAGGTGTCGGGCAACGCGCTCCGCGTGCGGCGACAGGCGATCCTCTATCACGGCACGCTGCTCGACGACTTCGATCTCGGCCTCGTGTCGCGGGTGCTCAGGCATCCCCCGCGAGAGCCCGAGTATCGCGCGGGCCGCGACCACGGCTCTTTCCTCGCCAACCTCGGCCTCGGCCGCGAACCGCTCGAAGCGGCGGTGCGCGACGCGTTTGCCGCCGCGGAGCAGCGGCACGACTGGCCAAAAGATCGCGTCGTGGAACTCGTGCGGGATCGGTATCGCGACATCGCCTGGACGCACCGGCTGCCTTAGCGACGGCGCGGACTGCGGCAAGCGGGCAGGCTGGGCTGACCGCGACGGACATGCGGAATGGGCAGTGGTCGATTTCCAGGGTGATCGCGGGGAGCCGGGGCGGCCGATTCTCACTTGCGGTGGCGGGTCGTGAGGCCGTGCGGGAACTCCCGGCGGCAAACCAGCCTATCGTCGGCGGCAACGCCCCGTTAGGTTTCCCGGCCCGATCGACAGGAGGTCGATTCGACAGCCCGCAACAGGAGGTTGCCTTCCATGCGTCTGCACATGAATGCCGCGGATGTCCGTGGCCTTGTTTCCCGCCACTTCCTCAAACTCGGGGCCGATGGCGCCGACGTCGAGGACCTGCAGGAAAACATCCGCATCGACCGCGGTCGCTGCGTGGCCCGGTGCTATCGCGTGGCCGAGATGTTTGCCATGTGGATGATCGATGTCGGCGTCCTCCAGTTCTACGACGCCGACGGCGAGATGCTGCACACGGTGAACCTGTTCACGGAACTGCAGCCCCAGCGGGTCGCCGCCTGATCGAGGCGGGCTGACACGCGGGGGTAGCGAGTATCGCGGCCGATCCGGGGGGATCGTCTGCGCGGACGGTAGGGGAACGGAGCGGGGGATCATGGCGATACAGCGTCAGTCCGGCGGTTCGCGTCGGCTCTCGGTGGTGGTCCCCGTGACCAACGTGACCGGGCTCGAGGAGACGCTCGTCAGCGTCCTCGAACACCGTCCCGACAACACCGAAATCGTGGTGGCGCTCGGGGCTGCCTACGACGACCCATGGAACATCCGCGAGGAGGTGACGTTCGTCGATGCGGCGCAGGGCTCGGGCCTCGTCGGCTGCGTGACCGCCGGCATGGCCGCGGCCGGCGGCGACGTGATCCACATCCTGGCCGCAGGCTGGCAGGCGACCGAAGGCTGGGCCACTGCGGCGCTCAGGCATTTCGCGCAGCCGAACGTCGCGGCGGTGGTGCCGCTGGCGGTGGCCGAGGCCGATCACGAGCAGCCGGTATCAGCGGGCATCCGCCGGACCGCCGGTGGGCGGAGTGCGACCGTCGTGCCGCGGCGGAAGGCCGGCGGCATCGTGACGGGGGCACTGCCCTCGGCCCCGCTGCTCGAAGCTGGCTTCTGGCGAGCCGACGTGATTCGCGAGATCGGTCTCTCGACCGCCTGCGGCGACGCGCTCGCCGCGGCCGACCTGGCGGCCGGACTCACCGCCTCCAAGGTCGACGTAGTGCTCGAGCCCGATTCGCGGATCGTCAGCGGACCTCCGCAGCAGCGACGGAGTCCATTCGTGGCGGGCCTGCACGCGGAGCGTCTCTTCTGGCGTTCGCTGTCGTGCGAGCGGGCCGTGCCCGCGCTGGTCGCCCATGGTGGCGAGGTGCTGCGGCATGCGGCGCTGACCGCGCCTTTTGGCACGTTCGCGATGCTCGCAGGCCGGCTCACGGCGCTGGTGCAGTTTGGCTCGTGCTTCGGCCGCACCATGCAGCTCCGGGCCTTGATGCGCGAGGCCGCGACCCGCGACGCGGAGGGCGACTCGTCGGCACGCACCTACCGGATCGACGAATCGCACGAGGTGTCGCGGCCGCACATCAACCAACCGGCCCGGGAACTCAAGCGGTCGGCGTGATCGCAGCTGGCGGCCCGTCTGTCGTGGTGCGGCCCATGAAACGCCGCTGCTTTCTCGGCGGTGGGGATGCTGCTAGACTGCCACAAGTTAGCTGCTCCCGTAGCTCAATTGGATAGAGCGTCAGCCTCCGGAGCTGAAGGTTACAGGTTCGATCCCTGTCGGGAGTATTTCGGTTCTCACGCAGCACAGGTTTTCAAGTAGCACAGGTTGTCAACCTGTGCCCCTCCCGGTTCGCCGTGCTCTCGCGTCTACCTGGCCCAGATTTGGCGGCTGGCACCGTTTCTCGGTCGTGGCCCGACTGGGCGATCCCCATTACTATGATCCCATGACATCAGCGACCATGCCGTATTGGGCTCCAACTGCAGTCAAGGTTCAGGCCGCCGTTGAGCGACTCGTGGCGGCAGTCCATCCGAAGCGCATCATCCTGTTTGGGTCGTGGGCCCGTGGCGACGCCGATGCGAGGAGCGACGTGGATCTGTTGATCGTCAAAGAACACGTAACGAATCGTTACGAGGAACTCGTGGAGCTTGATCGTGCGCTCGCTGGCCTCACCATGCCAGTGGACATTCTCCTCGTGAGCGAGGCTGAATTCCAGGAGCGGGCTGCGCAACCGGGCACGGTGGAAAGTGTCGCCCGCGGCGAAGGCCGGGTGCTCTATGCCGCCTGACAGGCCGGAGGTTCTCCTTCGCAAGGCCAGGTAAGACGAGTTGGCTCTCGTCAAACTGCTCGATGACCGCGACATCGAAGATGACCTACTCGGCTTTCATGCACAACAGGCGGTCGAGAAGATGCTCAAGGCTCTTCTCGCTGCACGCGGTGTGGATTATCCCAAAACTCACAACCTCCGAGTGCTGATCGAGTTGTTGGCACTGGACGACATCCGACTTCCAGCGGAACTCGCCGACATCGATCGGCTCACACAGTTTGGGACGACGTTCCGCTACGACACCATCCTGGCCGGAGACGTTTGCGATCGGGCGATATGGCTCCGATGGATTCAGGCTCTGCGGGTATTCATCGAACCCTTGATCCGTGGATAGTTGAACGAGTGGAACGTGTACGGGTCGTAGCTGATCTTGAGGCGTTCACGAGGCTCGGGGAAGCCCGACGGGTTCGCCGACTGACCCGGATTCGGTGGCGGGCGCCGCTTCCCGGCTCACGACGGTGAGGCGATGGCCGAGAGCCGCCTGATCGGCCGCTCCTCACCGACTCAGCGCGTGGCTCACGTCCTACCGTAATAAAGCCCATCGTCGGGTTGAACGTCGCCGAATCGCTGACGCGATTGGGCTTCCTGATATCGAACCCAGAGCGCGATGGGGCGAATGCACCAACCTGCGGCTACGAGGAAGCGTCACGCCGTGAGGCCTAGAGCGCATCTCCTCTCGCTGTAGCGATGAGTTGGAAATCCTGAGCGGGTAGGCGAGGGGGTCGGCGAACGCTCGAGGAGCCTTGGGCGTATCCTCGCCCCGGCGACAATCCGAAGGACCGCGAAGCGGAGACTTTTGCC
>JAGWWA010000011.1 GCA_018970605.1 Planctomycetota bacterium
GGCACTCCAAGACCCTCACGCGGCCGCCGTCCAAGCCCAACGCCGTGAGGCGTGGGGCGCACCGCCACACGATGCGGCGTCCAGCGTGATTCGCCCTCGGTCTCACGGTCCGTCGGCATTCACGTGCCGTGTTCCACGGAACCCTCAAAGCCCGGAGCGGAAGCGATGGGAACGGCTCCGCGGATCGGCAACCGTCGCTCGCCGCCGCCACGCTTGATCCCCTCGCTCCCGCTCGGGGCTTCCTGGCGGAGTGAAACCGCCGCAGGAGCGCCTCAGGCACGTCGCGATTCGCGGTCTGACGCGGTGGCAGAGGAGACGGGAAGCAAGGCAGAAAGCACGTCGGACGACCCTGATTCCGCCCCTCTCCCCAACGTCCGATAATGTCTCTTATGTCCGGTTCGGGGTGACGTTTCTGCCTTGTTTTCAAGGCCTTTCGCTCGCCTGCCCTGCTCGTCTCACGCGGCCTCGAGATGCCCGATGCAGGCTCACGGTCTCGAGGCTCGGCGACCATCGCGTGAAGCCGAGGAGGTCATGGCAGGATCAGATCCGATGCTCGCGGACGTCGCCACCGTTTGGTCGAACGGCGTCAGCGGATCGGCAGCGGTGACTGGGCGCCCACCGGGAACTGGCCCGGTGGAGCCGGCTGCGGCGGCGTAAATGACGGCCGGTTCGGGAAGCCGCTCGTCGCTGGTCGTGCCGGTTGTGCCGGCGCCGCCTGAGCCGCGGTCGGTCCGACCCAGGCGGCCGGCGCCGTGAAGCCGGTCGGCGTCGCCATTCCCCCCTGCCCCTGTCCCACGGCGGGCCCTGCAGGCACGGCCCCCGAGTTGGTCCAGGCGGTCGCCGAGGTCACGCTCTCCCAGATCGCCTTGAGAGCCGACGGTTGCGGCTGCGCGAGCCCGGCGGGTGGCGGCGGCATGCCTCCCGCGGCTGGCTGCCGGAACTGATCCTCGAACTGCTTCACGAATGGCTGCACGGGCTCAACGACCTTCGGGGGCAGGATCTCGTCGGCACGCATGATGATTTCGGCGACGAGCCGGCCGCTCCGGCTGGCGACAATCTGGTTGCGGTAGGCCGGGGCAAGGGTGACCGCGAAGAAGGTCACCACGACGCACATGAGCGCACCTTTGGCGATCCCGAGCAGCAGGCCGAGCTGATGATCGAAGGCTGACAAGTGGATCGCGTTGATGGCTCCGGAAATCACGCGGAAGACAAGCCATACGGCCAGGGAGGTGCCGACGTAGATCGCCAGCATCGCGATCAGCCGGTTCCACGGTGCCTGCTGGCCGAACATCGGGGCGAGCGGGCCGCTGAAACGCAGGGCGAGAAAGCCGCTCGCGGCGATTCCTGCGATCCAGGCGATCTGCCAGACGATCCCCTTGAAATAGCCGAGAACCGCGGCTGCCGCGAGGATGCCGAGCATCACCAGGTCATAGCCTTCGATCGCCATCGCCGATCGGTCTCCGAAGAGGTGGACGCGTAGTGGGAGGCGGAGTGTAGAGACGACTGCGGCTGGCCACGAAGGTCAGAAATGCGGCTTCGCACGCCGACCTGCCGCGGCAGTCACGATTCGGAGATTCCAAGCCTGCGACCCGGCGTCAGGAACAGACAGCAAAAACTCCCCAGGCTTCCTAAAATACGCAAGCGGTTTATGTTCACGCTGGTCTCGTCGCATTGGGCTGCGATTTCTTACCCAGTCGCCCCAAGCAGCCCATTTGTGGCGATGGCGGGGTGGTATTCGTGCGGCGTTGGCTGGGAATACCGACCAAGGCCGGTCGTATGTGTTTGGCGGTGCAGGGGATGCGACAGGCCGCTGGCTGGCGGTTTTCGCGACGGCGGCCGATAGGGATCGAGAGTCTGCGCGGTCCGGAATGGATTCCGGGCCGAGGGGAGCGTCAGCAGGGAATCGCGTCGTGCCCGGATTCCGAGCGCACATCATCGGCTCGTCCATCGTTGGCGCAGGCTACGGCGCGGCCGCCTGGTACCTCGGCGGCATGCCTCCCGTGACGGCTGCCCTGGGGGCTGGCCTCTGTGCCGCATCCGGCCTGCTGCCCGACCTTGACGGTGGCGAGGGGATGCCGGTGCAGGAAACGGTGGGCTTCGCGGCGGCGATCGTCCCGATGCTGATGATCCAGCGGTTTCAGCAGTGGGGCCTTCCGATCGAAGGAATGATCCTGGCGGCTGCCGCGATCTATGCGGTCGTGCGGTTCGGGCTCACCTGGCTGCTGGAGAACTACTCCAAGCATCGCGGCATCCTCCATAGCGTGCCGGCGGCGGCGATCACGGGACAGCTCGCGTTTCTGGCATTCGTGTCCGCGGAGCCGCTCCATCGCTACTTCATCGCAGGGGCCGTGGTGCTCGGTTTTCTGTCGCACCTCGTGCTCGATGAGATCTGGGCCGTGCGTCAGGGGTTGTTCGGCCCGAAGGTGAAGAAGTCGTTCGGCACGGCCCTCAAGTTCGCCGGCCCCGAGATCTGGCCGAACCTCGTCGCCTACGGGATCGTCGTCGCGCTCGGGGTGATCGCGGCCAGCGACGCCCACTGGACGGAACGGATGGCGAGCTACCGCCAGCACATGGAACACTCGGCCCGCCTGTATCCGCAGGCATACCAGCCTCAGTACCAGCCGCCGCAGCAGCAGTACCAGCAGCAGCCGTACCAGTTCCGGCGGTAGTCCGCCACCACTTGCCCCCCGCGCCGGGCCGCGGGATCATGGCCGGCCCTCTCCCGGACGCCCGCCATGTGCCCTTCCCTTGTCGCCGCCATCCTTCCGAACGCGACGGCGGTCGTGACCCTCTCCGTGGCGCTGGCCTTGATCGCGGCGGCGGCGTTCGCCGGCGGTTCGTCCGTCGCCCTCACGTCGCTCGGCCACCGGCCGATGCAGGTGCTCCTCTCGCTCACCGGCGGCGTGCTGCTCGGCGTCGGCATGCTCCACCTGCTGCCGCACGCCTGGCTGCAGCTCGGCCGCAACCTCGACACCACCATGGCGTGGGTGCTCGGAGGCTTCTTTTTGATGTTCCTCCTCGAGCGGGCCTTTCATGCCCACGCTCACCACACCCCCGATGATGGCTGCTGCGACCACGACCACGATGCCGACCATGAGCACGGCCACGACCACCATCGGCCCGTCCATCACCATGGTGGCAGCCGGTGGGCCTGGTGCGGCGCGTTCGCAGGCCTCGCCCTGCACAGCCTCGCCGACGGCGCGGCCCTCGCCGCGAGCGTGCGGGCCGACGCCGAGCACGGTGCGGGACTCTTCGCCGGGCTGGCGACCTTTCTGGCGATCCTGCTCCACAAGCCGCTCGACGCGGGCATCATCGCCACCCTGATGGTCGAGTCGGGCGCCTCGCCGCGGCTGCGGACGATCGTCAACGCGCTCTACGCCGCCGTCGTGCCCGTGGGGGCGGCGGCGTTTCTCGCGAGCCTGCCCTTCGCGGGCGGTAAGCAGGAAGCCGTGCTGGGAATCGCCATGGCGTTGGCGGCCGGGGCATTCATCTGCATCGCCGCGGCCGATCTCCTGCCCGAGGTGCAGTTCCACAGCCACGATCGCGTGCTCCTGACCACGGCGCTCGCCCTGGGACTCGCCCTCGCCTGGGGCATCACCGTGCTCGAGAAGTCATCGCACGCCCACGCGATGCACACGCCGCGTGCTCCGGTCACTCCAGCCAGCAACTGACCCGCGCAGCCTCTCGTAGGACAAGGTTTTCATCCTGCGTGTCTTTTTGGTTCGTGGAGGGCTCGGGGCTGCCCATGCCCAGGAGCCGGCGTTGCTGACAAGCGCAGCCAGGATGGCGAAGCGCCGTCGGCATCGGGCGAGCGAAGGGCCGGAGCCCGCAGCGAGCGTCCGGCGACGGGCATGGGCAGCCCCGAGTGGCGCGGCGGGCAGGCCCCCATCGCTCACGCGATCGGGCTTCCTGACACCGCGGGCCGCTCTGGTTTCGCGTTGGGCGTCGGCGTCAGCCGTCGACGTCGAGTCCTCGGGCGAGCCGCACGCGGCGGACCTCGTCCATGACGTCGTCGATGAGCCCGTGTTGTCCGCGGAGCGCCGGGAGCTGCGCCTGGAAGCACGCGGCGATCGCCCCGGCCAGGCCGAGGCCGCCGACGAGGTGCCACGTCACCCAGTCGCTGCTCCCCTTGCGGCCGGCGGCGGGATCGGCGGCACCGCCGAGCGCCACGATCGCAACCACGGCGAGCATGCCGGCCATGGCGAACGGAAAGGCCGAACGCTTGAGTTTTGCGCTGCGGGTCACGAACGACTGATCGAGCCCATACGCCTCGACCACTTCCCGGCACCAGCGGCCCGTGCCGATGAAGTAGGTGACCGTCAGGCTGTTGACGAGCACCACCACGAGCGCCGCGAGCACGCCGGTGAGACGATGGACGGTGCCCCAGCGGAGCACGGCGGGGTCGGTCACCCCATGCAGGTCACCCAGCCAGAGGCCGAGGCAGGCGGTCGCGGCCAGCAGGACCAGCGCGAACAGGGCGGCCCGCGTGAACACCTGCTCCATGGCTGCACTCTTTTCCCGGGGCGGAGTCGGCGGGCAACCCGGACGAGTCGCCTGCGTCGCCGGCACCGGCGTTATAGGCTTGTGGGCATGAGCGACACCATCACCCCTCCCTCAAGCCCGACCGACCGCGTGGTTCCCGTCATCGCCATCACCTGCGGCGACCCGGCCGGCATCGGCCCCGAGATCGTCTGCCTGGCCTGGGCGAATCCGGCGGCGCACGCGCATGGGCCGCTGCGAGTGGTCGCGGAGCCGGCGATGCTCGCGGCCGCGCTGGCGGACCGGCGCGGCATGCCCAGCCTTCGGATCGAGGTCGTGTCTCTCGCCGACCGCCGTCCCTCCACGCCCGACACGCTGCTGGTGATCGATCCTGAAGGCGCGAATGCCGGGCTGCCTGCCGGTGGGGCGACGCCTGCTCCGGCGATCCGACGTGGCGAGGTGTCTGCGGCCGGTGGCCGCGCCGCAGCCCGGGCGGTCGAGGCGGCGTTCGCGGCCACGCGGTCGGGGCACGCTGCGGCCATCGTCACCGGACCGCTCCACAAGGAAGCCCTCCATGCGGCGGGCTACGACGTGCCCGGTCATACGGAGCTGCTCGCCCGGGCCTGCGGCCTCGGCGACCATGCGGCGTCGATGATGCTCTGGCTGCCGACGACGGCAGGTGACGGCCTTGGCGTGGTCCATGCCACGCTCCACGAATCGCTGCGGACGGCGCTCGCTCGGCTGTCACCGGCCGCGATCGAGTCGGCCGGCATCCGCCTCGCGTCGCTGCTCGCCGCGCTTCTCGGCCGTCGGCCGCGGATCGCCGTGGCGGCGCTCAACCCGCATGGCGGCGAAGGCGGATTGTTCGGCGACGAGGAGTCTGCGATCGTGGCGCCGGCCGTCGCGTCCCTCGCCGCCGCGGGCATCGCCGTCACGGGGCCGCTGCCCGCCGACACGCTGTTTCTCCGCGCCAGCCGGGGAGAGTTCGACGGCGTGGTCGCCCTCTACCACGATCAGGGGCACATTCCGATCAAGCTGCTCGGCATGCACCGCGCGGTGAACATCACGCTTGGTCTGCCCCTGGTGCGGACGAGCGTGGCCCACGGCACGGGGTTCGACATCGTGGGCACGGGCCGCGCAGACCCCGCCAGCATGCTGGCCGCGATCGCCGCCGCGGGGCGGCTCGTCGAGGCGGGCTGGCCGGCGGTCAGCGCATCAGCCCGAGCGTGCCCACCGTCATCTCGGTGACGTCGATCAGCCCCGCGCTGGCGGGCTGGTAGAAGAACGCGGTGGGGTCGACCGGCCCATCGATCTCGGCGTCGTGGAAGTCCAGCACCGCGATCGGCTCGAGCGGGCCGTCGGCGACCGGCCGCGGCCCGGGAATCGCGAGCCATTCGATCCGCCGGGGCATGAGATCGTTGCGGCCGATCGCGATCCGCACCTGCCACGGCATGCCGTCCGGCAGGTCGCAGGCGCGAATGCCTCCCTCCTGGGCGACACGGTCTTTGAGCGATGGGAGCACGATCGGCAGCAAGTCGGCCGCCCAACTTCCCTCCACGAGCCACACGGGCTGGCCCTCGAGATCGAGGGGCGTCGCCTTGGTGAACCGGAACCAATGCCGCAGCAGTCGGATCATCCGCTGCAGGCCCCCGAGATACGAGGCGCCGTCGGCGGCGTCGGGCGCCTTGAGCTCCGCCAGCTTGCTCCGCACCCTCCGGATGTCGATCCGCTGCAGCGACGCCGCCTCCTCGCCGTTGTGCCGATGCGTCCAGCAGAAGAGTCCGTCGGAGACCTCGGTGAACTCGAAGGTTTCGCTGTCGCCCGTGAGCGTCGAGTCGAAGCGGAACCGCTGCTCCTCGCCCTGCCCAGACTGCACGTAGCGACCCGTGCCGACGAGCACGCGGTCGCCGATCCGGGCCTTCTGGCGAAACCGCACCGAGAACGACTGGGAGCGGGCGATCACCGCGGCGGAACTGAGCACGATCCGCTCCGCCTGGGCCGCCGCGTCCTCGGGCTCACCCGTGGCCGCCGTCGCCCTCGCCGCCGCGCCGGTCGCCGGCGCTGCGTTGCCAGACTCCGCCGTCGGGGCCGGTTCGACCTGCCGCTGATAGACGCTCGTCGCCCCCGGTTCGGCCCTGCCCGGACCGGCGCAGATGACCACGAGCACCATCAGCGACGCGAACGCCGGCGGCAGGCGACAGAGGCTGGGGAGTCTGGCGAATGGGCTGATCGTCACGATCGGGGTGACTCTGTCGGTTTTGCCAAAGAAACCACCGTCGGAGCGTCGAAACATCTCCCGTGGATGGACCGACCGCGGCCATCCGCCGACGCCTCCGTGGGGGGCGAGTGTAGGGAAACCGCCCGACCCGGCCCATGCCGGATCAGGCGGCAGCCCGCTGCGGTTGGAACACGCCACATCGGCCCGGAAATCCGGAGGGAATGCAATGGGAACGCGACGTCTGCGGGGCTTCGTCGGCATGTCGCTGGCCGCCACGCTCACGGGTTGCACGATTCCGGCGAACTCGCCGTTCACCGGCCTCGCCCAGATTCGGCCGATTGCCACGCCGCACACCAACGTCCTGCCGCCGGCGGCGATGCTGCAGCACCCCGGCCCGGGCGTCGAAGGCCCCGGCCCCGGCATCATCACGCCTGCCTCCTACGAGGCCGCGCTCGAGGCGGCTGGTGCGGGTGGACCGGGCGGACTGGCCGGTGGCGGCGGAGCTGGCCTTGGGGGCGTCTGTGCGATGGCTCCGACGTCGCAGATCGGCTTCGTCGGTCCCGATGGCATGCAGATCCGCTGGGACGTCTCGGCCAGCGGCGGCTTCGACTCGGAGCCGCTCGTGGCACCGGGCCGATACGACTTCCCGCAGGGGGCGATCTACCGGCTCAAGGTCACCGACATCCCCGGCCGCGAGGGCATCGAGCTCTATCCGTCGCTCGAAGTCGCGCCCGTCACGCCCCGCACCGCCGCCTATCTCGCGCACAACGCGGTGCCGTTTCAACTCACCGACGAGGATCTCGACCAGGTGACGAGCGGCAACTTCGTCACCAAGGTCGTCTACCTCCCCGATGCGGAGTATCAGGAACTCGCCGTGGCCGGTGTCGAGACGCTGGTGAGCACCCGGCTCGATCCGGGCTGCGACCCGGTCGTCGAGGCCGATCGCCGCGGCTCGATCCTGGCCATCATCCGCATCGGCAACAAGGATCTCGAGTCGCCGGGCAACGGCGGCGCCGTCGCTGCTGGTGGACTTGCCGGAGCGGGCACGGCCACGCCCGCCGGACTCGCCGCGCCGCTGGGCATGCCATGTGGTGGTGATCCGTCGCAGCTGCCCCCGGCCTTCCTCGCCGGCATGACCGCGCCGCAGTACGGCATGCCCTTTGTGGGCACGCCGATCGGTCTGCCCGGCCCCGCGCACATTCCGCTCGGCATCCCGGCGGGCCTGCAGAAGCACTCGATCACCAACCACACGAAGATGCACATCCCGCCGCCGTCGCGATCGGTCGGTCTGCACGTGCAGGAGTATCCGGGTCTGAGCTACCCGAAGCCCGCGCGGCATGCCTACGTGCTCGAGCGGCACGACGTGCCCCACCTCCACCTCAAGCAGCCCCACGAGGACCGCACGCGGTGGGTGGACAACGGCGGGGCGGACCCGGATTCGCTCGAAGCCGGTGCCCGGATGATGCACGGCATGGCCGGCGACGCTCCGTGTCCGCCGGAGCCGATGGAGTGATGAGGAGCAACCGAACTTTCCGGACAGGGACCGTGCTGCGGCTTGCCCGCGGGCTGCTGGCGACCGCCGTCCTCGTCTCGGCATCCTGGGAGGGTTTGACCCACCAGGCTGCCGCGGCGAACGCGGCGGGCACACTCGCCAACACCTCACAGCCGGGAGCGATTGGCGCCCCTGGGTGGCTGCAGCGCGGTCCCTGTCCGGAAACGGTGCTCCCCAACCACGTCCAGCCGGTCGAGATCCGCGGCCCAGAGGGACTGCTCGTCGCGGTCGAGACGGCCGAAGGCTGGTCGCCGCTGCGGCCGGCGCCGCTGCGGATCGGCCTCGTGGTCGGCCAGCCGTATCGCCTGCGGGTCGGCGGCATCCCGGGGCATGAGGGCGAGGAACTGTTTCCCTCGATCCGCGTGCTGGCGAAGCTCGCCACGCCCGCGGGAATGGCCTGGCGGTTTCCGGTGGAGGTGGTCATCGACCGCGACGACCTCGAGACGGCCGCGAACGGGGCGCATGTCCGCCGCGTCGTCTACGCATCGTGCGAATCGGAGCAGCCCGATCCGGTGCCGGCCGGATGGTTCGACGTGAAGCCCGGCGACGACGCGCTCGAGGTGGCCAGCACGCTCGGCGATCCCGTGGTCGAGATGGTTCTTGGCAACAGGGTGCCGACCGCGGGGAGCGTCCCATGACCGGGCGGCTGTCCTCCGGAGAGGCGCGTGGCGGTGCGGCGGCTTCGGTCGCCGTGCGGCTGCGCTGGCTGCGGATTGCGGCGATCACCGTGGCGGCCGTGTCGCTGGCCTCGTGCCGAGGCATGCCCACGTCGGCGGTTCTCGGCACGGCGGCGGTTTCACACGCGATCGATCAGATCGACTCCGCCGGGCCGGCGGATGAGATCACCGCGGGGCCCGCGGCTGAGACTGCGTCGGCCGATGCCGGCGTCGCGATGCCCCTGGCCGTGGCGTCGTCGGCGGCCGACACCACCGCTATCGCGACGACGTGGGAGCGCGAGGTACGCCAGGTTTCGGCGGAGGCGGCGGCCCATCGCGACGCCCGTGTCGTGCGCACGGGCCTCGAAACGCCCTGCCCTCCCCTGCCCCGTCTCGGACGCGCCGGCTGTCGAGCCTGCGGGGTCGGCGGCCGATGCCCCGGCGGCACATGCCAGCCCATCGGCGAGTGCGAGCGGGCTTGTCCGCCCGCCGTGTGCCTCACGTGCGAGCCGCCGCCACCGCCCGTCGTCGGGCCTTACCTCGTCTGCGACGGCGGCGATCACCAGCGGCCGGCGATTGCCATTGGGCCGGACCGGCTCGGCCACCTCACCGCCGGCGATACCGTGGCCCGTTACCACGCCGCCGATGAAATGCCCGATTCCGACTGCGCTCGGCTCGTCACCTCCAACTGTGCGTGCGTCTTCGCGCCGCGGTTCGGTGCGGTTCGCGAGGTGACTCGACCGCTCGAAGGATCGCAGCCCGCGGGTCCGCGGGGCTACGCCGCCGACACGTCGGTGGAACTCGAAGAACGGCGCGAGCCCGTGTGCGGCAAGGTGCAGACGGTCGCGCTGGAGGCGGCGAAGAAGTCGCTGCCCGGCATCGCGGTGCAGGATCGGCTCGGGCCGCTCGCCGTCGATCAGGGCGACATGCCGAACGAGGACGATGGCGTCGTGGGACCGGTCGCGGACATCGCGGCCCAGACACCGGAACTGGAGCGGCAGCGGCAGCGGCCGTTGGTGAAGGTGGGTTTCGACGTCCCGATCGCCTGGACCTGCATCAAGGCGGCCAACGTCCTTCTGGGCGACCAGTCGGCCCAGGTGGTGGCGGTCGATCGCGGCACCGCCACGCTTCGCTTCGAGGAGCCGGGCCGGGCCGAACTCACCCTCTGCAAGCGGGCCGGCACCGACACGGCCCGGTCGGGCGAGGAACTCGACTTCACGATCGTGATGCTCAACTCGGGCGACCGGCCGCTCTCCGGCGTCGTGCTCGCCGACGCCCTGCCGACGCGACTCGACTACGTGCCCCAGTCGGCCGCCGCCAGCGTGGAGGCGGATTTCGCCACGGAGACGGGTGACGACGGTTCGACCGTCCTCACCTGGCGGCTGAAGGAAACGCTCCGCCCCGGCGAAAGCGGATTCGTGCGGTTCCGCACGATCGTCAAATAATCGCCCCGAACCGCAGGTGCGGCCGCGGTTGCCGCCGCTGCCGACACGCGGGTACGATCCCTGCTCGCATCCGGGGCCCTTCCGGCCCGCCGTTCTTCACTCGAGGGTCTCATGCCGCATCGCCCTGCCGTCCGCCGTCCGCTCGTCTGGTTCGTTCCGTCGCTGCTGGCGGGCCTGGTCGCGGCCGTGGTGGTGCACCCGGTCGCGGCCCGGCAGCCATCCGCCACCGCAGAGCCGGCGGCGGCCGACGGTCTCGTCGTTCCGCCCCTGCCGCAGGGCACACCCGAGCAGCTGCTCGAGTTCGTCGCGGGGCTGATGCCGCCGAAGGCACAGCCGAAGTCGCGTGAAGAGGCGATGACCTACCTCCGCGATGTCGCCGGCGTGTCGGTGCAGGCGGCCGACACGATCCTCGCCGCCGTGAAGCCGGCCGACCCGCTCTACGCCAAGGCCGCCATGCTGAAACTGGAGAGCCTGATGCGACTGTCGCAGTTCGGCGACGAGCAGGCTGCCGCCGACATGCAGAAGTTCGCGGGCGTGCTGGCGACGAGCCCGGTGCCCGAACTCGCGATGGAGGCCAAGCGGCTGAAGATCGTCGGCGACGCCCAGGCGATGTTCTCCGAAGAGAAGTTCGATGCCGCGCCGGCGTTGGTGGCCCAGATGGCGGACCTCATGAAGGCGGCCCCGGGCGACCAGAAGACCGCGATGCTCGCGATGCAACTGGCCAGCGCCTTCGAGCAGATCCCGGACGGTGAGGAGGTGGCAGCCACCGCCCTGAAGACGTTTGGGCCGATTCTCGAATCGAGCCCCGACCCGAAGATCAAGGAACTCGGGGAGAGCTTTGCCGGCAAGCTCCGGCTGCTCGAACTTCCCGGCAAGCCGATGGAGATCTCAGGCGCGCTCCTCGATGGCACGCCGTTCAACCAGAAGTCACTCGCCGGCAAGGTGGTGCTCGTGGATTTCTGGGCCACGTGGTGCGGCCCCTGCGTGGCCGAGATCCCCAACATGCTGGAGCAGTACGAGAAGTACCACGCCAAGGGCTTTGAGGTGGTGGGCATCAGCCTCGACGAGGAGAAGGAGAAGGTTGACGCCTTCGTCGCCGAACACAAGATCCCGTGGCCGATCATCTATGTCGGCAAGGGCTGGCAGGACCCGACCGCCCAGTTCTACGGCATCTCGGGAATCCCGCAGCTGATCCTGATCGGTCGCGACGGCAACGTCATCACGCTCAACGCCCGCGGCAAGAAGCTGGGCGAGCGGCTCGCCGATCTCTTCAAGGACGGCGGCTGAGAGGCGGACACCGGCAGCATGACCGTGCCTGAATCAGCCGGACGCCCGCGATGGAGCGTGTCGAAGCGGGCGGCCGCCTTCGACTCGTCGGGCATCCGCAAGGCGTTCGATCTGGCGGCGAAGCTCGACGATCCGATCAACCTCTCGATCGGCCAGCCGGATTTCGAGATGCCCGCCGCAGCCCGCGAAGCGGCCAAGGCGGCGACCGACGCCGGCCGGAACGGCTACACGCCCACGCAGGGCATTCCGGCCCTGCGGGAGCGGCTCGAGGCCGAAGCCCGCCGCGAGACCGGCCAGCCCGACCGGCGGCTCTGCGTGACGAGCGGCTCCAGCGGGGCGCTCGTGCTGGCGTTGATGGCCCTGATCGACCCGGGCGACGAGGTGATCGTCTTCGAGCCCGCGTTCGTGATGTATCGGCCGCTGGTGGAGTTTCTCGGCGGTCGCGTGGTGCCGATCGACACCTCGCCGTCGTTTGCGATCGACGTCGATGCGGTGGCGGCGGCGATCACGCCCGCCACGCGGGCGATCCTCCTCAACACGCCGGCAAATCCCACGGGCTTCGTGGCCGACGCCGACACCGTCCGCGACCTGGCCAGGCTCGCCGAGTCACGGGGCGTGACACTCGTCAGCGACGAACTCTACCGCTCCTACTGCTATGACGCCGCGTTCCACTCCCCTGCCCTGCACTCCGAGCAGGTCGTGGTGATCGACGGCTTCTCCAAGTCGCACGCCATGACCGGCTGGCGGGTGGGCTGGATTCACGGCCCGAAGGCGATCATCGATGCCGTCACGATGATGCAGCAATACACCTTCGTCTGCGCCCCGCAGCCGGGCCAGTGGGCCGCGATCGCGGCGCTCGACTGCCCGATGGACGTGCCGCTGGCCGAATGCCGTCGCAAGCGCGACAAACTCATGGACGGACTTCGCCGCCACTACGACTTCGTGCAGCCTGGCGGCGCCTTCTACCTCTATCCCAAGGCCCCCGGCGGCTCGGGCAAGGCGTTTGCGGAGCGGGCGGCGGCCCAGGAAAAACTGATCGTGGTGCCGGGGAGCGTGTTCGGCCGCGCCGACACCCACTTCCGGATCGCGTACACCGTGAACGAGCGGACGCTCGACCGTGGCATCGCCGCCTTGCAGCGGCTCGCCGCCACGGGCTGACCGCCGCTGCCGCCGTAGCACAGGTTTTCAAACTGCGATCTCGTAGCACAGGTTTTCAACCTGTGTGCCTTCCCGGTTCGCGTTGGGCGAGGGGCTGCCCACGCCCGTCGCCGGACACTCGCTACGGCCCTCCAGGCCTTCGCTCGCTCGATGCTGACTTCGCTCCGCCATCCATGGCTTCGCTCGTCAGCAACGCCGGCTCTCGGGCACGGGCAGCCCCTCGCGGCCTCTCGTAGCACAGGTTTTCAACCAGTGTGTATTCGTGGTTCGCACTGGGCTCGCGGCTCCCACGAAGGTGCCGGTTGTCAACCTGCACAGGCAGCTCGGGGCTGCCTACGCGCTTTCACCGGACGTTCACCTCGGCCCTCCAGGCCTCGGTTCTCTGCATGTCCGCTGCGCTTCGCCGGGCACCGATCCGCCGCAGGCAGATTGGTCGTGGCTACGCTCGCTCCCTTATACGCGGCACACTTGATCCGCGCGCGTTTTCCACTGAACCCTCAAAGCCCGGAGCGGAAGCGACGGGAACGGCTCCGCGGATCGGCAAGCGTCGCTCGCCGCCGCCACGCACGATCCCGTCGCTCCCGCTCGGGGCTTCCTGGCGGAGTGACACCGCCGCAGGAACGCCTCAGGATCAAGTGTGACGCGTAGTAGCCCGCTCGAGGGCATGGGCAGCCCCTTGCAGCATCATCCCGCCCATGTGATTCCATGGAGGGGCGAGCAGCCGGATCGGGGGCACGCGCAGAAGTCCGGTGACATGTGCGGACGCCGGAAACCGGGATGCCGTAGGGGCAGTGAACTCGCACATGCCGCCGGCTTCGAGCATGTCACCGGCCGGCTGCGGTGAGGCGGCGGCGGGCCGCAGCGGCCAGCGAGACGCCCGCGATCACGAGCATGCCGCACGACGCGGGCTCCGGCACCACGAATGCCGTCATCTCCACGCCGTTCACCGGCAGGGCGGTGATGGAGCCGCCGACGCGGGTGAAGGTGATCTGCGGATTTGAGACGGTTGGAGTGAACTCGATCGACGCGATCCCGAATGCAGAGGCTGTCTGCGCTCCTCGGAGGTTCGTCACCGTCCCGGTGGTCGAGGACACGACAGTGGCTCCGGACGCCGAGAGCTGCACGGTGCCGCCGCCCGCCGCGAATCCCTGGTTGCTGTTGTAGGAATCGTTGTGCCAGGTGCGAATGCCGTACGTCACCCCGGTCGAGAGTCCGGAAAACGCCATGGTGAACGACATGGTCCTGGTCACCCAGAGATCGGAGACGACGTCGTTGAACGATGTGCCGGTCACCGGCTCGCGGCCCTCGGCGGTCCCGCCTCGCGATTCCTATATGAGGGGATTGGAATTCCATCCCGCGAGTGCCCTCGACCGGCGACTCGGTCTGAGAGTTGATCGCGACGGAGTTCCTGAGAAGCACCAGAGGAGTTCCTGAGATGACGACCTCGATCGTCCGTGATCTGCTTCGTCAGCGGCCCTTTCGGCCGTTCCGGGTGGTGATGTCGAGTGGCGAGGCCTACGAGGTGCGGCACCCCGAAATGGCATGGGTGACAAAGAACGATCTCTTCATCGGCACCGATGTGGCTGACGATGGACTACCGGCCGACGCCCGGGCCGGGTAGCGGTCCGGAATCCGTTCAGGAAAGCCATCGAACGGGATCGGGTAGACTCCGCGGCCCCGTTCCCGAGGAGTCCATCATGAATCGCCGTTCCGCCGCCGACGTCGCCAAGACGCTCGACCATGCCGTGCTCAAGCCCGAGTTCTCCCACGCTGACCTGGCGAAGCACGCTGCGATGTGCGTGGCCCGGGGCGTGGGCTGCCTCTGCGTGCGATCGTGCGATGTCGCGGCTGCCGCGAAACTGGTCGCCGGAAGTCCGGTCGTGGTGGCAAGCGTGATCGGCTTTCCGCACGGCGCGCAGCGGCCCGAGGTGAAGGCCCTCGAGTCGCGATTGGCGATCGCGGATGGGGCGCGGGAGCTCGACATGGTGATGAACGTGGCCGCGCTCAAGTCGGGAGACGAGGCGGCGGTCCGCGACGATATCGCGGGGGTGGTCGCCGCGGCGAAGCCGCAGGGCGTGGTCGTGAAGGTGATCCTCGAGACCTGCTACCTGACGCCTGCCGAGATCGCCACCGCCTGTCGGCTGGCCGAGTCTGCCGGCGCCGACTTTGTGAAGACCTCGACCGGCTTCGGCGTGAAGGCGAGCGGCCCGACGGGGGCCACGCCCGAGGCGGTGCAGATGATGCTCGACACCGTCGGGGGGCGGCTGCAGGTCAAGGCCTCCGGCGGCATCCGCACGTGGGACGACGCGGTCCGCTACCTCGACATGGGCTGCACGCGGATCGGCGTGGGCGACGCGGCCGCGATCCTCGACGGCGGCCCGGCGAAGGGCGACGCGGCGTACTAACGGTTGCTGGCCGGCTCGCCTCGTAGCACAGGTTTTCAACCTGTGTCTGTCCATCGCGGCGGCTCGGGGCTCCCCACGCCCTCTCGCCGGACGTTCGTCTCGGCCCTCCAGGCCTCGACTCTCTGCATGTCCGCTGCGCTTCGCCGGGCACCGATCCGCCGCAGGCGGATTGGTCGTGGCTGCGCTTGCTCCCATAGCCCGCTCGAGGGCATGGGCAGCCCCTCGCAGCGGCGTCCCTCCCGCATGATTCGATGAAGGGGGTAGCAGCCGGATCGGGGGCACGCGCAGAAGACGGTGACATGTGCGGACGCCGGGCGCCGGTATTCCGCAGGAGCAGCGAACTCGCACATGCCGCCGGCTTCGAGCATGTCACCGGCCGGCTGCGGCGCATGCCATCTCTCTAACGCACCGTATGACGCACCACGTGATGGGCCGCGTCGATCGCCCGGCCTACAATGCTTGTCACCCTGGAGATACGTCCCATGAGCAGCACTCGATTGCCGTCCACCCTCGCCGAGCTGAAGGCCAGCGGCTGGCAGAGCCGCAGCGTGAAAGACGAGGTTCGCGGGAATTTCCTGCGAATGCTGCGGGACGGCGACGAACTTTTCCCCGGGATCGTCGGCTACGACGACACGGTGATCCCCGAGATCAGCATCTCCCTGATTGCGGGGCACGACATGCTCTTCCTCGGCGAAAAGGGGCAGGCCAAGAGTCGGCTGATGCGGCTGTTGGTGCGGTTTCTCGACGAGCACCTGCCGTATCTCGACGATCCCGCGATCCCGCTCCACGACGACCCGTACGCCCCGATCACGTCGGCTGGCCGCCGGCTCGTGGCCTCGCGGGATCCGGCCGACGTGCCGATCGCCTGGTGGCCGCGGGCGGAGCGGTATGCCGAGCGGCTGGCACCCGGCACGAAGTTTGCCGACATCATCGGCGAGATCGATCCGGCGAAGCTCGCCGGCGGCACGAGCATGTCGAGCGAGGAGGCGCTGCACCTCGGCCTGATTCCGCGGATGCATCGCGGCATCTTTGCGATGAACGAACTGCCCGAACTCGATGAACTCGTGCAGGTGGGGATGTTCAACATCCTCGAGGAGCGCGACGTCCAGATCCGCGGGTATCCGGTGAAGTTCGACATCGACGTGATGCTCCTCTTTTCGGCGAACCCGTCCACCTACAACCGTTCGGGCAAGGTGATTCCGCAGCTCAAGGACCGGATCGGCTCCGTGATCCACACCCACTACCCGCAGGACCGCGAACTCGGCATCCAGGTGGCCGAGCAGGAGGCGGGCATCGACCTCGGCGGCGAGTGGCCCGTGGTGGTGCCCCACTTCATGAAGCAGGTGCTCGAGCAGATCACGATTGCGGCCCGGAAGAGCAAGTTCATCGACCAGCAGTCGGGCGTGAGCGCGCGGTTCTCGATCGCCAACTACGAAACGCTGGTGGCGAGCGCCCGCCAGCGGGCGGTCCGCCTCGGCGAACAGCCGGCGGTGCCGCGGATCAGCGACCTGGGGCACCTGGCCACCTCGAGCCTCGGCAAGCTGGAACTCGACCTGATGGGGAGCCACCAGATGACCGAGCGGCAGGTGCTCGAGGCGGTGGTGGCCGAGGCGATCACGACCGTCTTCGAGGAATACGTCGAGGAGCACGGCCTCGCCGAGATCGCGGCCGCCTTCCGCCAGGGGGCGAAGGTCGAGGTGGGCGACATGGTGCCGAGCGCGGCCTACGAATCGATCGTCGCGGACGTGCCGGCCGTCTGGGAGAAGGCCTTCGAGGTGAACGCCGCCCGGGATCCGGCGGTGCGGGCCAGCTGCATCGAGTTCGTCCTTGCCGGCCTCTACGCCACCGAGCGGATCAGCCGCCTCCAGTCGCATGGCCGCACGGTCTACGACACCGGAGGGTTTCGCTAGTGCCCACGCGCGACACGCTTGGCGGGATCGTTCACACATACCAGCGGTACGACCCGGCGCGGATTCCGCCGCCGCGGCCGCCGGCGATCGACCTCGTGACGCCCGCGATGGAGCACCTGCTCGAGTTCGGCGATGGTTTCGAACTGACGGAGGAGCAGCTCGCCGACGCCATCGTGCTCTCCCCCGAGCAGATTCGCGGACTCGGGCCGTCACTCGAATCGATCCGACGGCGGCTCGAGGAGGCGAGGCGAAAAATCCTCGAAACCTACGAGACCGACGCGGTGCGGAAGCGGGCACGGCAGCGGTTTCGCGACGCCGCTCAGCGGGCCCAGCCGCCGGCGAAGTCGCGTGAGGGCTTCGCGAAGGCGGTCCGCGAGGAGCAGATCCGGTCGCTGGAGAGGCTCTGGTATGCGCAGGACGACGATCAGTCGCCGTTCGCCGGGCAGCTCGCGGGGCTGATCGACGTGTTGGGCGAGGTCTATCAGGTCGATGAGCTTGCCTCGCGATGGACGTTCAGCGGCCGAAAAAAGCTCACCGTGCCCGAGGCCCTCGAGGTGAAGGAGCAGCTCGAGGAGATCGAGGAGTTGCTGCGGCAGATCGAGGAGGCGATGAAGACCGCCAGGGTGGCCCTGATCGACATGGAGGCGCTGGGCGCGTATCTCGAGCAGGGCGAAAGGGACGAACTCGACCTGCTGCGGCGGCAGATCCAGGAGGCGGTCGAACGGCTGGCCGCCGAACAGGGGCTCCAGAAGACCAAGCGCGGCTACGAACTCACGCCGCAGGCGCTGCGGCTGTTTCAGGGGAAGTTGCTGGAGCGGATCTTCGCCGACCTCGATCCATCACGGACCGGCCGGCACCAGGGTGACGTGCAGGGCGAGGGGGCGGTCGAGACGGTGCCGACGCGGCCCTACGAGTTTGGCGACTCGGTGGCCCACATGGACATTCCCGGGTCGCTCGTCAATGCGATGCTGCGGCAGGCGGGGGAATCGGCCGGGCCGGCTCGGCCGTTGCGGCTCGACCCGCGCGACATCGAAGTGCACCGTACGCGGAACACGCCGAAGTGCGCGACGACCGTGGTCATGGACATGAGCGGCTCGATGCGCTATGGCGGGCTGCACGTGAGCGTGAAGCGGATGGCGCTGGCCCTCCAGGGGCTCGTGCTCCGGGAGTATCCGGGCGACTACGTGCAGTTCATCGAGATGGCGTCGTTTGCGAAGCCGCGGTCGCCGGGTGAGATCGTCTCGCTGATGCCCAAGCCCGTGACGGTCTTCGACGCGGTCGTTCGCCTGCGGGCCGACATGGCCGACCCGGCGATTTCCGAGTCGGATGTCCCCCCCCACTTCACCAACATCCAGCATGCGCTCGCGCTCTCACGGCAGCATCTCGCACGGCAGGACACGCCCAACAAGCAGGTGATCCTGATCACCGATGGACTGCCGACGGCGCACTTCGAGGCGAGCCAACTCTACCTGCTCTACCCACCTCACCGGCGGACCGAGGAGGCCACCATGCGGGAGGCCGAACTCTGCCGCCGCGAGGGGATCGTCGTCAACGTCTTCCTGCTCTCGGGCTGGTCGCAATCGCGGGCGGACATCCAGTTCGCTTACCGGCTCGCGGAAGCGGCCCGCGGCAGGGTATTCTTCACGGCGGGCAAGGAACTCGAGCGGTTCGTGGTCTGGGACTACCGGGCCAGGAGGCGTTCCGTCATCGGCTGAGGGAGCGAAGGCATGGTCCGTCTTCTCACGCGGTTCGCGGCCTTCCTCGTGGTCGTCACCGCCTTCTGCAGCCGGCTCGCGGAGGCGCAGCTTTCCTACACGCTCATCGATGTCGGCGTGGTCACGGGGAGCGACAGCGGCCCCACCGGCGTGACCACCGGAGGCCGGGTGTCGCTGAACAGTGCCGTGGCGGGCAGGAATCGCGGCTCGCTCTGGGTGTCGGGAGCGGCTTCGTCGCTTGGCACGCTCGGCGGCCTCGAGACCCAGACCCGCGAGATCTGCTTCAACACCGCGCTCAGCGTGCCGCAGATCGTGGGCAACTCGTTGACGTCCACCGGGTCGTCGCACGCCTTCCTCTGGACCCAGGGGGGCACCAACGGGGTCGTCGGCAACCGCCAGATGCGGGACCTCGGCACGCTCCCCGGCGGCACCTACAGCGACGCCTATTCCGTGAACGCCTCGGGGCGGGTCACGGGCTACTCGGAGAACGCGTCGGGGATCGACCGGGCGTTCCTCTGGAACAGCGGCACGATGACCGATCTGGGGGCCACCGTCGCGGCCACGTTGGGCGGCCAAGGGTTGTATTCGTACGGCTACGCCATCAATGCCACCGGTCAGGTGGTGGGCGTGTCGTTCGACTCCTCCTTCGTCAATTCGTACGCCTGGTTCTACTCCGGCTCGGCGGTGAAAAATCTTGGCAATCTCGGTGGCGGCAACGCCGAAGCAGTCGCGATCAACGACGTGGGGCAGATCGTGGGCTTCTCGACCACGGGGGCAGGTCGCGACCACGCGTTCATCATGACCGGCTCGACGTCGATGCGGGACCTCGGCACGCTCGGAGGGCCCGACAGCTTCGCGACCGCCATCAACAACTCGGGCCAGGTGGTCGGTGGCTCGTTCATCGATCTGGCGGGCGAGGTCTATCGCGCCTTCGTCACCGTGTCGGGCACGATGCGAAACCTCAACTCCTATCTCGACACGTCCGGCGAGGGCTGGGTGCTCGAGGAGGCGACGGGCATCACCGCGGGCGGCCAGATCGTCGGGGTCGCGACCGCGAGCGGCACGTCCCATGCCTTCCTGCTCACGCCGGCGGCGCCGGCCCTCACCTGGAGCACGACGGGCACGCAGGGCGGTGGCACGGGAACCTGGAGCGGCACCTCCACGACCTGGCTCAGCGGCACCAGCCGGACCACCTGGACCGGCACGTCGAAGGCGGTGTTCAGCGGATCGACCGCCACGGTCACGCTCTCCGGATCCCTGGCGACATCCGGCGGCCTGGAGTTCAAGGCGGCCAGTGCCACCATTTCCGGTGGGACGCTGACGCTGGTCTCCGGTACGTACGGCACCGTGCCGATCGTGTCGGTGTCAGGCACGTCCACCGGGGCGCTCGCCGTCACACTCGCCGGAACGTCGGGCATGCTCAAGGCGGGGACGGGCATGCTCGTGCTCCGCGGCACCACCACGCTCACCGGGCCGGTCACGGTGCAGACGGGAACCCTCCGCATCGGCACCGCGACCGCACTCGCGGGGGGCAGCGTGGCGATGCACGCCAATGCGACGCTCAAAGTGACGTCGCAGCTCCAACTCTCGCTGGGCAGGCTCGACGTGTCGGCCGGGGGGAGGATCGACGTCAACGAAGGCACGCTGACGGTGGCGAGTGGCCTGACTCCCGCCACGACGGTGGCCGAGATCCTGAAGGGTCAGGGGGATGGATCCTGGAACGGCACGAACGGCATCACGTCGAGTGCGGTCGCCACCGACGTGGCAGCGAGCATCCCCCGGGCGATCGGCTGGCTCGACAATGGCGACGGTTCGATCACCGTCGCCTTCTCGGCGGCGGGCGATACCAACATCGACGGCGCGGTGGATATCCTCGACGCCGCCAACTTCCTTGCCGGGGGCAAGTTCGACTCCGGCATCGCGGCGAGTTGGAACGAAGGAGATTTCGGCTACGACGGCATGGTGGACATCCTCGACGCGGCCGACTTCCTCAGCACAGGATTGTTCGATGCCGGACCCTACGTCACGTTTGGGCAAGCTCCCACGCCGTCGGTCGCTCCCGTCCCGGAGCCGGCCGCCGCGGCGCCGCTGCTCATCGCCGCTCTCGTGGCAGGTGCGGCGGCGGTGCCCCGCCGGCGCGCTCCCGGGCGAGCATGATGAACGAGACGATGGACGCCGCGGCCGCGAGGGTGACGAGCGTCCAGAGCGGGACGATCCGTGCCGGAGCAACCTCGCCACGGTCGCGGGCCGACTCTGCCAGATCGATCTCCGGCAGGCCTGCCGCCCGCCGCTGACGCTCGGTTGCCGCCTGCTGGCGTCCGAGGAAGCGTCCCTCGACCTGCCGCTGTCGAACGTCGAACTTTTCGCGGATCGCGGCCAGGCCCGCCAGGGCCATCAGCGAAAACAATCCGGCCCAGAACCAGACACTGTCGGTCACCGGGGGGCGGCGCGTCGGATGAGCCTGAGTCACCGCATCCTCTCAACTCGCAGGTGGAAAATCGCAAAAAGCAGGCGAATCCTCGAAGTGTAGACCTTGCGAGGTCGTTCACCGACAAACTTTTCGCATGGGTGGTTGTCGAAAATGCCCCGCGGCTTAAAGTTACCGTGTATGAGTGGCACAGCGAACGATTTTCGAGGCTCGGACGCGGCGGTCGTGGACCTGCTCCGCGGAGACAAGTCGCTGGGGATCGGCGAACTGGCGGAGTTTCTCGGCGTCACCGCCACGGCCGTCCGGCAGCGGCTCGACCGTCTGATGCGTGCCGGGCTGGTCGAGCGGACGACGGTCGCGAAGCCTCGGGGCAGGCCATCGCATGCCTACAGCCTCACTGTCACCGGGCGGCGGCTGGGTGGCGACAACTTTCGTGATTTGGCGATGGTGCTCTGGAAGGAAGTCCGCTCGGTGACGGACGACGGTGTCCGGCGGGGCCTTCTCAATCGGATCGCCGGGGCGTTGGCTGACGTCTACCGCCACCGTGTGACGGGCACGACCTCGGCCGATCGGCTCGCCGACGTTGCCGCCGTGTTTGCAGACCGCGACATCGCCTGCTCCGTCGAGCGGGGCGCCCTGCCGGTCCTGACCAGCTATTCATGTCCGTATCCCGACCTCGCGGAGCAGGATCGGGCGATCTGTGCGGCCGAACGGCTGATGATCCAGGAACTCGTCGGAACGGCCGTCCAACTCTCCGAATGCCGCCTGGACGGGGCCCCCTGCTGTCGGTTCACGGCAGCCGAGTCCCCCGAGGGGGATCCGCCGCAAGGGCTTGAAAGAAACATGGTTCCATCATCGAATGATGGGCGGTTTTCCGCCCTTTCGACGTCCCCGGAGAGTCTCTCATGACCGTGACCGCCGCCGATGCCAGCGTCGCCAAGCCCTGGATCGAGGGCCGTTTCGAGGAGAACCTGGTCCTTACCACCGTCGAGCAGGCGATCAACTGGGCCCGGCAGTCGAGCATCTGGCCGATGACCTTCGGCCTGGCGTGCTGTGCGATCGAGATGATGGCCGCCGGAGCGAGCCGCTACGACATGGACCGCTTCGGGGCCGGTGCCTTTCGCGCCACGCCCCGCCAGGCCGACCTGATGATCGTCGCCGGCACGGTGACCTACAAAATGGCCAGTCGCGTCCGGCGGCTCTACAACCTGATGCCCGATCCCAAGTATGTGATCGCGATGGGTGCCTGCACGACCGGTGGCGGGCCTTACTTCAAGTGGGGCTATCACGTGGTCAAGGGTGTGGATCTCGTCGTGCCCGTCGACGTCTACGTGCCCGGCTGTCCGCCGCGCCCGGAAAGCCTGCTCGAGGGCCTGATGCGGATCCAGGACAAGATCCTCGGCCAGCGGATCGCGAAGCAGAAGGGCGGCGTCGGGAAGATCGACGACGAACTGCCCGTGCCTCACCACTCCGGCTACGTCGCCCCGGCGGTGTCCGCCGACGATCTCGTGTTCAACCATCAGAAGGTCCAGCCCTGATTCGAGACGATCCTCGTCGGTCGTCTCCCGCTCGTTGCAGCCTGTCCATCCCCCGCCCACCCCCCGCCTGCCATGCCTGCCGCCACCGAACAACTCGTCGTCAAGGGTCTCCACGTCTCGGTCGAGGGTCAGGAGATCCTCAAGGGGGTCGATCTCACGATCGGCCGCGGCGAGGTGCATGCGCTCATGGGCCCGAACGGCTCCGGGAAAAGCACGCTCGGCTATGCGATCATGGGGCACCCTTCCTACGAGGTGACGGCCGGCTCGATCGAGATCGTTGAGCCCAATGGCACGCGGCACGACGTGCTCGCCATGGAGCCCGACCAGCGAGCCAGGGCCGGACTGTTTCTCGCCTTCCAGCGGCCCATGTCGATTCCGGGCGTGCGGCTCGCCGACTTCCTCCGGCATGCTGTCACCAACGTCCGCAACCCGGACCGCAAGGAGGGACAGGAGCTGATGCCGATGCGGGAGTTCCGCAACGAGCTCAAGGCCAAGATGGCGGAACTGTCGATGGACACCGAGTTTGCCCGTCGCTACGTCAACGACGGCTTTTCGGGGGGCGAGATGAAGCGGGCGGAGATCCTCCAGCTCGCCATGCTGCGGCCGAAGTTCGCCGTGCTCGACGAGACCGACAGCGGCCTCGACGCGGATGCCGTGCGGCTCGCCAGCGAGAGCATCGCCCGGATCGGCGGCGCCGAGATGGGCATCCTCATCATCACGCATCACGAACAGCTGCTCGAGCACAACATTCCGCTGCAGACCCACGTCATGCTGGGTGGGCGGATCGTGGAATCGGGCGGGCCGGAACTCGCCCAGGAGCTCCACAAGCGGGGCTATGAGCGGATTCGGGCCGCCTACCCCGACGCTGCCGCCGCGGAGAAGGCGATGGAAGAGTCGGCCAAAGCGGCCGCCGTCTGACACGAGTCCATCACGCAGGAGTTTTCACCATGGCCACGGGACTCGACGCATCGGCGCCCCTCGACGTTCGCCCCGAGATCGGCGAGATCAACAAGTACGACTTTCGCACCGACTCCCCTGCCGTGTTCAAGGCGCGGAAGGGCGTTGACGCGGAGATCGTCGCCCAGATCTCCGACATGAAGAAGGAGCCGGCCTGGATGCGGGATTTCCGGCTGAAGTCGCTGGAGATCTTCGAGTCGAAGCCGATGCCGAACTGGGGCGGCCACATCGGGGTCGACTTCCAGGACATCTACTACTACCTCAAGCCCGCGGAGCACCAGGGCAAGACCTGGGAAGAGGTGCCCGATGCCATCAAGAAGACGTTCGACCGGCTCGGAATCCCCGAGGCGGAGCGGAAGTTTCTCGCCGGCGTGAAGGCCCAGTTTGAAAGCGAGGTGGTCTACGGGTCGCTGCAGGAGGACCTCGCCAAGAAAGGCGTGATCTTCACCGACACCGACACCGCCGTCCGCGAGCACTCCGACCTGCTTCGCGAGTATTTCGGCACCATCATCCCGCCCACCGACAACAAGTTCGCCGCGCTCAACTCCGCCGTCTGGTCGGGCGGTTCGTTCATCTACGTGCCCAAGGGGGTGAAGATCGAGTTTCCGCTCCAGGCCTACTTCCGGATCAACGCGGAGAGCATGGGGCAGTTCGAGCGGACGCTGATCATCGTGGACGAAGGCGCCCAAGTGCACTACGTCGAGGGCTGCACGGCGCCGATGTACTCCACCGAGAGTCTCCACTCGGCCGTGGTCGAGATCGTGGTCAAGAAGCACGGGCGTTGCCGCTACACGACGATCCAGAACTGGGCCAACAACATCTACAACCTCGTCACCAAGCGGGCCATGGCCTACGAGGGGGCGCTGATGGAGTGGATCGACGGCAATCTCGGCAGCCACCTGACGATGAAGTATCCGGCGGTGTACCTGATGGAGCCGGGCGCCCGCGGCGAGATCCTCTCGATCGCCTTCGCCTCCGCCGGCCAGCATCAGGACGCGGGCGCCAAGATCGTGCACGTCGCCCCGAACACCAGCGGCCGGATCGTCTCGAAGAGCATCTCGAAGAACGGCGGCCGGGCCAGCTACCGTGGCCTGGTGAAGGTCGAGCCGGGCGCGACGAAGAGCAAGTCGAGCGTGGTCTGCGACGCCCTGATCCTCGACGACAGGAGCCGGAGCGACACCTATCCCTACATCGAGATCGAGGAGCAGGACGTCTCCATCGGTCACGAGGCGAGCGTCTCCAAGATCGGCGAGGAGCAGCTCTTCTATCTGATGAGCCGCGGCCTCACCGAGGCAGAGGCGAGCACGATGATCGTTGGTGGGTTCATCGAGCCGCTCGTCAAGGAGTTGCCGATGGAATATGCCGTGGAGATGAACCGGCTGATCGAGCTGCAGATGGAAGGCTCGGTGGGGTGACGCATCCATGAGCACCGCCACGGCGTCGCCCCGAGCCGCGTTCGACGCGGCCCTCCTCGAGCGGATCATCGCCTCGTCGTCGCTTCCATCGTGGGCGAATGACGCCCGCCGCGCCGCATTTGATCGGTTCGTGGCGCTCGGCCTGCCCGATCGCCGCGACGAGAACTGGATGCGGACCGATGTCCGGCTCTTCAAGCCGCAGGCCTGGGGTCTGAGCGGAGCCCCGGCGGCGGCTACCGCTCCAGAGGGCCTGCTCGCCCCCGCGATTCTGTCGGGTGACCTGGCGGCCGATTCCTACGCCGACTTCGAAAGGATGCAGTCGCCCGGCTCCGCTGCGGCTGCTGTCGCCGCCGGAAAACTTGCCGGTCGGCTGGCCTCGGTGGATGGCCACGTCGTCCGCCACGAGCTCGATTCGGCGCTGGTGGCCAAGGGCGTCGCGTTTGGTCCGGCCGACGAGCTGCTCGCCAGCCACGCCGACGCTCTGCGGCCCCACTGGTTCCGTGTCATCGACGCCGGCTGCGACTGGTTTGCGGCCGCCCACGCGGCATTTCATGCCGCCAGCACCGTGCTCTACGTGCCGCCGGGCGTGCGGATCGCCGACCCGCTCCACGTGATCGCCGGCATCAGCGAGGGCGGCGTCGATACGTCGCACGTGCTGGTGGTGCTCGGCGAGGGTGCCGAGGCGACGGTGCTCACCGAGACGGCGGGGGGTGGCGTTGCCGGCACGGCCGGAGGCTTCCACTGCGGTGGCACCGAGATCGTCGTGGGCAAGGGCGCCTTTCTCCGGATGGTGAACCTCCAGAACTGGAACACGGGCGTCTGGCACTTCGCCCGCCAAAAGGCGGTCGTGCACGGCGACGGCCGGCTCCAGTGGACGCTCGGCGCGCTCGGCAGCCGGCTCTCACAGGTCGCCCAGGACGTGGCGCTCGCGGGCCGCGGGGCCTCGGCGCAGGTCAACGGCGTGATGTTCACCGAGGGCCGCCAGCACCTCGTCTACAACACGCTTCAGCACCATGAAGCCCCCTCCTGCACCAGCGACCTTCTCTACAAGGGCGCCCTCCAGGGCAAGAGCCGGCTCGTCTGGCGGGGCATGATCAAGGTGGACAAGGCCGCGCAGAAGACCGACGGCTACCAGCGGAACGACAACCTGATGCTCTCGACCGAGGCTCGGGCCGACTCGATCCCCGGCCTGGAGATCGAGGCCGACGACGTCCGCTGCACCCACGGGGCGACGAGCGGCCGGGTCGATGCCGAGCAGATCTTCTACGCCCGGGCGCGGGGCCTCTCGGCCGACGAAGCCGCGCGGCTCGTGGTGGCCGGCTTCTTCCAGCAGGTCTTCGATCGGATCACCATTCCGCAGGTCCGCGAGGCGCTCGCCAGGGCGATCGGCGGCCGCATCCACCGGATCGCGTGAGCATGCCGATGGCAGACTTCGTTCGCGTCGCCGACGTCGCCGAGCTTCCCGATCCGGGCAAGACGCTCGTCGAAGTCGATGGCGACATGGTCGCCCTGTTCCACGTCGGCGGCACGTACTACGCCATCGACGACGTCTGCACGCACGACGGCGGTCCGCTTGCCGACGGCGAGCTTCGCGACCACAAGATCGCCTGCCCGCGGCACGGGGCGAAGTTCGACATTCGTACTGGTGCCGCCCTCTCGATGCCCGCCGTCCGGCCCACCCGGGCCCATGATGTGAAGGTCGAGGACGGCGGCGTGTGGGTTCGGCTGCGGGCGGACGCAGGTGCCGGTGGGCCGCCCCTGCACGGTGCCGTGGCGGCTCCGGTGGTGCCGATCTCGACCTGCTGCACGCCGGCGGCGAGCCGCGAGGCCGGCGGATCGCCGGCTGAATCGACCGGTCCCGGTGGGCCGCTCTGCGAGGACCGCGTCCGCGAAATGCTCAAGGAGGTCAAGGACCCCGAACTTTTCGTAAACATCGTGGACCTTGGCCTGATCTATGGCGTCACGCTCTCGCCGGCAGCCGACGTGCCGGGCAAGCAGCACGTCGCCATCGATATGACGATGACGAGTCCCGCCTGTCCGGCCGGTCCGCAGCTGATCGCCGACACCAAGCGGGCCGTGGGCGCGAGTCCGGAGGTGTCGGCCGTGGAAGTCCGGATCGTGATGGATCCTCCCTGGACGCCCGACCGGATGACCGAAGCGGCCCGCGACCAGCTCGGGATTTTCTGACGAGCCTGCTCGTTGCTCCCGTAGCACAGGTTTTCAACCTGAGCCAGCTGGCCCGCTGCGCTGTTGCCGGCACACCGCCGGGTGCTCAGGAAGCCCAATCGCGTAAGCGATGGGGGCATGCAGAGGGCTGGTGCGCCGCTCGGGGTGCCCATGCCACATCGCCGGACGTTCGCGTCGGACATCCTGTCCGACACTCTCTGCGTGTCCGCTTCGCTTCGCCATCCTGGCTTCGCTCGCTCCCACAGCCCGGCTCCGTGGCACGGGCAGCCCCTCGCTGGTCCTCTCGTAGCACAGGTTTTTTGACCTGTGTTTCCCTTGGAGCACGGCTTGTCAACCTCTGCCCCCCGACTCGGCTACGCTCTGAAGTTGGACAAAGTCGAGTCGTCTGATCCGGGAACGCGCTGATGCGACTTCTGATCTACGAATGGTGCTGCTCTGGCGGGCTCGCCGGGCCCGACCGTGAACTCGTGCTTCATCCGGATGACGACGTGAACTCGCTGGCTCGCGAGGGGCGGGCGATGTTTCTCTCGCTCGTCGCCGATGCGGCACGCGACGGCGGGTTCGACGTCACCGCGCTCGTCGATGAGTCGCTGCTGCTCGGCCTGCCGGCCGCCGCACGGCGGGTCGTCGTGCCCCGCGGACGCGACGTTGACATGCTCGTCGCGGCGGCTGGGCTGTCAGATGCGGCGATCGTGGTCGCGCCTGAGACGGCGGGCGTGCTGGCAACGCGAGTGGAATCGGTTCGGGCGGTTGGAGGGACGGTGCTGGGGCCATCGTCGGCGGTCATCCGACGGGCGACCGACAAGCAGGCCACCATGGATGCGCTGGCAGCGGCCGGCGTTCCGGTGCCGGCCGGACGGTCGCTCGCGGCAGGTGAGGAGTGGCCGATCGGTTTTCACCAGCCTGCTGTCCGCAAGGCCCGGGCGAGCACCGGCTGCGACGGCCTCGTGGTCGTCCGCCCGGGTGACCGGCTCCCCTGCCCTGCCCTCGTGGCGACGCGGCTGGAGGCCGAATGCGCCGGACAGCCGGTCGGCGTGTCGTGCCTGATCGGGCCGAACGGTGTCGTGCCCGTCGCGGCGCTCGTGCAGAGGTTCTCGTCAGGGCCGATTCGTGGCTACGTCGGCGGAACACCGCTCCATGACGTGGGCGGGCAGCGCCGGGCGGAGCGGTTGGCCGTGCGCACCGTCGAGGCCCTCCTGCGCAGCGATCCGGCCGCCACCCACGCCGGCTGGGTCGGAGTCGATATGATCCTCGGGAGCCGCCCCGACGGCCTCGACGACCGCGTGCTCGAGGTGAATCCTCGCGTCACCACGTCGTTCGTCGGGCTCGCAGCCGCGGCTCCGGTGAGCCTCGTCCGGACGATCGTGGACGTGGCCATCGGTCGCGAGATCGGCCGCGGGGCACTGCCGACCGGATGCACCTTCACGCTCACCGATGACGCACCTGCCTGCTCGACGTGACGTGCTGGCTTTCGATGTCGGGGGCGCCAACATCAAGGCCGCCGACGGGACCGGCTGGACGCACGCGGAGCCGTTTGCGATGTGGCGCGAGGCCCCGCGACTCGCCGACGCGATCATCCGGATCGTCCGCGACGCCGGGCCGCGTCGGATCGTCGCCACCATGACCGGCGAGATCGCCGACTGCTTCGCCGATCGGCGAGCAGGCGTGGTGCACATCGTGCGGGCGCTGGCAGCGGCGGCCGACGCCTGCGGGTGCGGCCCGGCCGGGATCTATCGAGTCGATGGCCAGATCGTCGTACCCGAAGAGGCGGTCGCCGACCCGCTCGGCGTTGCGGCGAGCAACTGGCATGCCGTCGCCCGGCTCGCGGCGTCATTCGTGCCGGATGCACGGGCATTGCTCGTGGACATCGGCTCGACCACCACCGACATCGTGCCACTCGTCGCCGGGCGGCCCGCGCCGCTGGCCACTGACGACCCGGGGAGGATGGTGACAGGCGAACTCGTGTATACCGGCGTCGAGCGGACGCCGGTGCCCGCGATCGTCCGAGCACTCCCCCATCGGGGCGTCCGCCGGCCCGTCTCGAGCGAGCGGTTTGCCGACTCGCGTGACGCCTGGCTCGTGCTCGGCGGCCTCCACGAGGATCCTGCCTCACGCGAGACGGCCGACGGCGGCCCCTTCACCCTCGACGGCTCCCGCATTCGGTTGGCTAGGGCGATGCTCCTGGAGCCAAACCTCATGACGGCCGCCGACGCGGAGCAGGCCGCATCCTGGATCGCCGAGGCCCAGGCGCGGCAGGTGGCCCGGGCGGTGGATCGCGTGGTCCGTCAGTCCGGTCGGAGGCCGGAAGCCGTCGTCCACTCCGGTCACGGAGAGCGGCTCGCATGCATGGCCCTCGACCGCCTGGGATGGAGCGTCGCCGCCGTGTCGCTGCCGGCCGTCGTCGGTGCCGCCGTGTCCCGATCGGCTCCCGCGCACGCCCTCGCCCTCATCGCCCGGGGAGAGCTCTCATGACCATCGGCTGGACGCGGGGCGTGATCAGGGCCACCACGGGCCCGGCCGTTCCGCGAACGGTGCTCAAGTTCGGCGGAAGTCTGCTGGTGCGGCGCACCTGGCGAGACGAACTCCGGTCGCTCGTGGCGGACTGCGTGGGGCCGACGACCATCGTGGTCGGCGGTGGGCCGCTCGTCGACGGCCTGCGGGCGATCGACGCAGCGAGCCCCCGGCCTGCGGACGTGATGCACCGTCTGGCGATCGACGCGATGGGAGTCACGGCACGACTGGTTGCCGACGCCGCGGCGCTGCCGCTCGCCCTCGGTCCGGCGGAAGCGGCAGGGGCCGTCGTCCTCGACGTGGCCGCATGGCTTTCGCAGGTCGGCCGATACGACGATCTCCCCGTGGGCTGGCACGTCACGAGCGATTCGATCGCGGCGGTCGTGGCCACGGCAGCCGGCGCCGCGCTCGTGCTCGCGAAGAGTGTGCCGCCACCGGAGCCCTCAGGAAGTCTCACCGCACTCGCGAGGGTCGGATGGGTGGACGATCACTTCTCCGTCGCTGCGGCGGATCTCGAACGGATCGAGTGGGCGGTGCCGCCGGGCATCATTCCCACGAGCAGCCGCTGAGCGTGGCAGGACGTGCCGCCAGTGTCGCAGTCCTGCTCGCCGCCAGATCGGCGGCTTCGGCGGTGGTGGCGGCAAACTGCCACGGCTGGAACTTCACGCCGCCCGACGCCGACAGCACCCACGTCGCCCCCTTCTTGACGCCGTTCGCAACGGTCGGCACCGACACGGGCACGTTGTAGGACGGCAGCTTCAGGCCGGTGGCATCCGTGAGTGGCGACAGGTCGCAGCCCGCCCGGCCGTCGAGCTGCCGGCCCTTGATCAGGGCGGCGACGACGGCGAGGTCGATGCAGTTCACCAGTTCGGCGAAGACGGGCTGCTGTCCCGCCAGGTCGTCGTAGGAGGCCGTCATGGCATCGCACCACTTCTTGGCGAGGGGATCTGCTGGGACGGCACCACGCTTCATGCCGCCCTGGGTGGCCATGTCGCTCTCGGTGAGGCACTTCATCCGGCGGCCACCGATGCTCCAGGCGAGTTCGTCTGGATCGCGGGCGATCGGGTCGTAATCGGCCTCGAGCCAGAACCGCGGCAACGCGGTGGCGCGACCGCCGGCGGGAATCATGGCGAGATAACTCGGCAGGCTCTTCAGGCCCGACTCTTCGAGCCCCATCCCGATCCGTTTCATGCGATAGTCGGCCGCGACGAGGACGCGGGCGAAGCGGCTGTCGGTCGGCACGCCGCCGACGGTGACCTTCTGCGGCCCGAGTGCCTGTTCCATGGCGGTGAACGTCGCCTTCGGGTCCGGCCCCATGGTGCCCTGGCGGCTGAGAAGGGCCCGCAGTTTGGCGATGCCTTCGGGGGTGGGATCGATCGAGCACGTCATGCCGCCCGCCTGAGCCGCCTCGATGGCACGCAGGCAGACGACGAGATCTTCCAGGTGAAGCGGCGGGCGGCGGCTGGCGGCGCCGACGATCGCCCCCGAGCGGTCGACGACGAGCGTGTCCGCCGGTCCGCAGAGGAGGATGTCGTTGTGGTCGGGATCGACGAACACGCGTTCGATCCGCTGCAGGCCGCCGAGGAACTGCACCTCGGCCGGAAGCGGCGTGCCCTTCGCGACCGATTCCGTCACGGCCGCGGCGACGGCCTTGAGCGAGACCGTGCGCGACGCGCTTGCCCCGCCCGTCCAGCCGGCGTCGGACAAGGCCCGGGTCCGCTCGGCCGCCAGCGACTCGAGGGCCTGCGGCTCGAGCGAACGAACGATGCCATCGGCATCGACCGAGATGCCGCCCACGGCCTGATTGCCGAACCCACCCATTTGACCAAAGCAGATGGGCGCCGAGCCCAGCCCGGTCAGCATAAGCACCAGGCAGGCCGCTCGGCGGAGGGCAGCGGGGAGGCGGATCGGGAACATGGAGACCTCGCAGTGGCGGTAGGAAACCCCGGGGGCGAACCGTCCCCGATGCTAGTAAGGCCCGCAATTTCCGGCAAACCCGGTTCTTCCCGGGAAACCCCGCCTTTTGACGGCCTCGCCAAGCGGCCGCCGCTGGATCATGATGCAGAGGCCGAGCCGCCGGCGCCCCGCGATGTGCGAGGGCTGGTGCGGCCGGTCCCGCTTTCACGCATGGCATGACGGCCGAACCCCAGTCCTTTCTGCACGTGGCTGACCCGGCGGTCGGCGAGAGCATCGTCCGGCTCTCACCGGGAAAGCGGGTGACGCTCGGCCGTGCCCCGTCCAACGACATCGTCCTCCATGACGAGCGGGCCAGCCGCGTTCACGCCGAGATCATGTCCGCTCCCGGCGGCTGGTTCGTCCGCGACCTGCAGAGTCGCAACGGCACCACCGTCAACGGGACGGTGGTGGTGTCCGAGCGGCCCCTGGCCACCGGTGACGTGATCCGGATCGGCCTCGCGCAGATCACCTTCACGAGCGGCGATCCGCCGACCGGGGCCAGCCAGGCGTACGGACCGTCCGAGACGATCGCAGGCGACGTGCCATCCGACGCCGCCGAGTGGATGGCGTCGATCACGCATCGCCGCACCCGCAGCCGACTGCTCGAGGCGATCAGCGAGGCGGCCGGCACGGCGCCGCGCGTGGGACGGGCCGCCGCCGACCTCTGCCGACTCGCCTTCGCGCTTGCCGGCGCCGACGACGCCCGCGGCATCGCACGGCTCGCCCTCGACTCGGCACTGCATGGCACGGCAGCCAACCGCGGTATGGTCCTCCTGCCGGCCAGGCTCGGCGACGCGGCCCTCGACCGGGTCACCATCGACATGGTCGCTGCGACGGCATCGACGCCGGATCCCTGGACCTGGCCGCTGCCCCACGCCGCCGCCGCGACGGTGCTGCTCACCGATGAGGCGGTGCTGGCGGCCGGCGATGGCAGGTTCGGAGACGCGGCGGCGACGATCACCGCGCCGATCCGCTCGCGAGGACGGCCGGTCGGCGTCATGCACCTCGAGGTGGAGGCCGGCGGGGCGGCCACGCCGGACGACCTGGAGTTTGTGATGGCGGTCTGCGACGCCCTTGGGGTGGCGCTCGACAACCTCGCCGCCCGCGAGGTCCTCTCCACGCGGCTTGCCACGGCCGCCGACGAGAACGAGCGGCTCCGGCGCCGGCTCGGCGAGGAGACCCGCATGGTGGGGGCGAGTCCGGCCCTCCAGGGCATCATCGGCCAGGTGCAGCGGGTGGCGACGACCAAGGCGACGGTGCTCGTCCGCGGTGAGAGCGGAGCGGGCAAGGAACTGATCGCCCGCGCCATCCACGAGGCGAGCGATCGTACCGGCGGCCCCTTCGTCTGCCTCAACTGCGCGGCCCTCTCGGAGACACTGCTGGAGAGCGAGCTCTTCGGCCACGAGAAGGGCGCCTTCACCGGCGCGACCGAGCGGAAGATCGGCAAGTTCGAGGCGGCCCACAAGGGCACGCTGATGCTCGACGAGATCGGCGAGATGAGCCCCGCCATCCAGGCCAAGTTCCTGCGGGTGCTGGAGGGCCACCCGTTCGAGCGCGTCGGCGGCAGCGGTCGCGTTCAGGTGGACGTCCGCGTGGTCGCGGCGACCAACCGCGATCTGGAGAGGGCCGTGGCCGCTGGAGACTTCCGCCGCGACCTCTACTTCCGGCTCAAGGTGGTCGAGATCATCGTGCCGCCGCTCCGCCGGCGTCCCGAGGACATCGAGTCCCTCGCCGAGCACTTCCTGAACCGCTTTGCCAACGAGACCGGCCGCAAGCTCCGCGGCTTCACGCCCGAGGCGCTGGAGGCGATGCAGGCCTATCACTGGCCGGGCAACATCCGCGAACTCCGCAACGCGATCGAGCGGGCCGTGGTGCTCTCCCAGGGGGAGTCAATCGACGTTCACGAGTTGAGTCTCAGCCATCTCGCCGCGCCGGGCGAGACCGACGCCAACGCCGCGCTGCGGTCGGGGCCCTTCGTGCCGATGTCGATCGAGGAGATGGAGCGGCGTCACGTGCTGGCCACGCTCGAGGCGGTGGGCGGCAACAAGACGAAGGCCGCGACGATCCTCGGGATCGAGCGATCGACGCTCGATCGCAAGCTCGCCAAGTGGGCCCGCGTGTAGGCGGCGCCTCAGAAAGCGTAACGCCGTAAGGCGTACGGCGGGTTGGCGGTGGATGCGGGCCGAGCCCCCATCGCTGACGCGATTGGGCTTCCTGACCCGCACGTCACGCCCGCCTCAGAAAGCGTAACGCCGTAAGGCGTACGGCGGGTTGGCGGGTTGGCGGGTTGGCGGGTTGGCGGCGGATTCGGGCTGAGCCCCCATCGCTGACGCGATTGGGCTTCCTGGGTCACCCTTCCTCCTCGAGCCCGAAATACTTCTTCCAGTAGTCGGCCCCCTCGGGGCCCGGTTCCGGCGGCTTGGCGTCGGGCGACGGACGGCCGCGGCGGCGATGGGCCTCGCGGGCCTCGGCCAGCCACTCCTCGCACGACACCGCCTTCGCCCGGCGGCGGCGGGCCGCGACCTGCAGTCGCCGGTCGCTCGACACCACCACGAGGTGCGCCGGTGCGGTGTCGTCCTCGACGAGCTCTTCGATCAGCGAGTCGGCGTCGGGGTATTCCCGGGCGAACCAGACGCGGATGCCGCCGTGCGAGAGGCGGCCCGGCAGGCCGTCGGGAGCGCGGGCGGCGTCGAACACCACGATCGTGTCGGAGGCTTTCTCGCCGAGCAGGTCAACGAGCAGGTTGAGGAGCGCGATCCGCGACTGTTCGAATCCCCTCGGCCCGCGCGACTCGCCGAACACGCCCGAGGCGTGCAGCAGGTTGTAGCCGTCGATGATGAGGGTCATTCAGCCGAGCCGGTACTTCACGCGGCCCCCCACGATCGTGGCGACTGCCCGGCCCTGGAGCGTCCAGCCGTGGAAGGGCGAGTTGACACTCTTGGAGCGGAACGAGGCGACGTCGACCGTCCACGACAGGTTCGGGTCGATGAGCGTGATGTCGGCCACGGCGCCGGGCCGAAGCGTGCCCCGGTTGATGCCGAGGATCTTCGCCGGCAGCGTGCTCATGGCTTCGACGAGCCGCGGCCAGCCGAGTCGACCCGACTGCACCAGCCGCGTGACGGAGAGGCCCACGGCCGTCTCCAGGCCGAGGATGCCGAATGGGGCCCGGTCGAGTTCCAGCATCTTCTTCTCGCGGGCGTGCGGCGCGTGGTCGGTGGCGATGCAGTCGATCGTGCCGTCCGCCAGCCCCTCGATGATCGCTTCGACGTCGGCGGCCGTCCGCAGCGGCGGGCTCATCTTGAAGTTGGAGTCGAAGCCCCGCAGGCAGTCGTCGGTGAGGGTGAAATGGTGCGGGCAGGCCTCCGCGGTCACCCGGATGCCCCGCCGCTTCGCCTCGCGGATCAGGGTCACGCCTCCCCCTGTCGAGACGTGCATGGCGTGGAGCCGGCCTCCGGTCACGTCTGCCAAGGCGATGTCGCGGCCGATCAGCACCTCCTCCGCGGCCGCCGGCATCCCGCCGAGGCCGAGCACGAGCGACACGAGGCCCTCGTGCATCACCCCGCCCCGCGAGAGTTCCAGCACCTCCTCGTGGGCGAGGATCGGCTTGTCGAACATGCGGCAGTATTCGAAGCCCCGCCGCATCAACTCGGCGTCGTAGACCGGCGCGCCGTCGTCGCTGAAGGCCACCGCGCCCGCCTCGACGAGCTGGCCGATCTCGGCGAGTTCCTTCCCTTCGCGGCCCCGGCTCACGCAGGCCACCACGAACACATTGCAGGTGTCGGCCCGGGCCGCCTTCTGGTGGATGAACTCCACCGCCGCCTGCGTGTCGATCGGCGGCTCGGTGTTGGGGATGCAGGCCACGCTCGTGAATCCGCCCGCGAGGGCGGCCCGAGTGCCCGTCTCGATCGTCTCGTCTTCCTCGCGGCCCGGCTCGCGGAGGTGGACGTGCATGTCGACCAGACCGGGCGTCACCACCAGGCCGGTCGCGTCGATCGTCTCGTCGGCCTTGCCGATCGGCTGGGCGCCCGCGAGGCCAACGGCGACGACCTGCCCGTCGCGGACGAGCACGTCGTCGACGCGGTCGATGCCCTGCGAGGGGTCCACCACCCTGCCGCCGCGAATGAGGAGCGTGGCCATCGGCGAATCCTTCTCAGTAGATCCTGGTTGCAGAGGACGACTCGCCGCCCGTCCGCGTTGTCGACCGCGGGCCGCACGTCAGCCAGAGCACCGCCATCCGCACGGCGAGTCCGTTGGCAACCTGCCCGAGGATCAGCGACTGCGGGCAGTCGGCCACCTCGGCCGTGACCTCGACACCTCGGTTGATCGGGCCGGGCGCCAGGATGAGCAGGTCTTTCTTGGCCCGCTTCAGCCGGTCGCGGGTCATCGCGTAGAGGTGGGCGTATTCGCGGACCGATGGGAAGGGCCTGGTGTTCTGCCGTTCGAACTGGATGCGGAGGAGGTTGAGCACGTCGCACCGCGGCACGATCGCATCGAGATCGTGCGACACCTCCACGCCCAGTTCCCGCCAGCGCTCCGAGACCAGCGTGGGCGGCCCGCAGAGGATCACCTTGGCGCCGAGTTTCATCAGGCCCCAGAGGTTGGACCGCGCCGTCCGGCTGTGGGCGATGTCGCCCACGAGGCCGACGGTGGCGCCGGCGAGATCGCCGAGCCGCTCCTTGATCGTGAAGATGTCGAGCAGGCCCTGGGTGGGATGCTCGTGCGGCCCGTCGCCGGCGTTGATCACGCCGACCGAGAGGTGCTGCGCGAGGAGGTGGGGCGTGCCCGGGGTCTGATGCCGGACGACCGCGGCATCGACCCCCATCGCCTCGAGGTTCTTGGCGGTGTCGATGAACGACTCGCCCTTCGACAGGCTGCTGGACGATGCCGAGAAGTCGATCACGTCGGCCCCGAGCCGGCGGGCGGCGAGGGCGAAGCTCGTCTTCGTCCGCGTGGAGTTTTCGAAGAACAGCGTGACGATTGTCGTGCCGTTGAGCACGGAGAGCTTTCGCCGGCAGCCGTCGGTCGCCTCCTTGAAGAGGGTCGCGGTGTCGAGCAGCGTGCGGATCTCGTCCGGCGTGAGCCGCTCGAGATCGAGCAGGTGCCGGTGCCGCCAGTGCGAGGGCACGGTCTCGTGGGCGAGTGCAGCGGTGCTCATGCGGCGCGCGGGGCGGTCGGGGCGGTCGCGAAAAAGGCGTCGCCGCGGCGTCTGCCGCGGCAGGATGCGATGGCGGCGAGTCTAGCAAAGTCCGCCGGATATGCGGTGCTGGGGCGGTTCCTGCGGCGAGCGGGCGGTTGGCCTTGCCCCGGCGAACCGTGGCCCCCTACCCTCCCGCCACATGTGGAACTGGACCCTGGCGCCGGGCCGTGATGCCCCGCCGCATGTCGAGCACCGATTCATGAACGGCTCCGTCTGGTCGATCCGGTCATCGTGGGCTGCGATTCTCGCCGTCGTCTTCGTCACGGCGAGCGGTTGCACCTCGGCCATCAGTACCGCGTATCTCCGCGACGCGGTCTGGGACTTCGCCGATCATGCCGCCGAGGAAGGGCCGAAATCCGCCGCTGCGGACGAGTCGGCGACCGACGAAACCTTTGAGTCCGCCGAGGTGTCGGACACCGCGGCCGCCGACGCGGAGCGGCGCGAGGCCGCGATCGAAGAGGCTGTGTCGCGTCTGGCCAGGATCGGCGCGCTCGACGAAGCGACCCGGGTCACGCTGATCGAGACGCTGCAGCGGACCCAGCAGGAGGACTGGCCCGTCGTGGTCGAGGCGTTTGCATCGTCGCTGGCCGAAGCGGCCCCGCCAAAGACGGCCGCACAGGATACGACGGACGTTACGGACGACGCCGCGGCTCCCGTCGCCGCCTCCCACACGGTGGCGAAAGCCGACCTCGATGAGGCAATCGTGCCGCAGCCGGCACCTGTTCCGCCACCGCCCGAAGACGTGGTCCCACCGGCAGCCCCGCCGGCCGTCGTCTCCACCGCTCCGCCCCCCGCCCCGGAGCCCGATGCCCAACTCCCGCCGGTCGCGGCGGCATCGGCACCATCGTTGGCCGTCCGCAACGCCTGCTTCGCCACTCGGGTGCAGGCGTGGGGCGTGCTCGACCGCTTTGCGGAGGCTCGCTTCCGCCCCGGGCAGGAAGTGATCGTCTACTTCGAACTCGACAACCTCTCCTCGGGACGATCTGCCGCCGGCCACACGACGTGCATCGACACCTCCCTCGCCCTCGTCGCAGCCGATGGGACGACGGTCCGCGATTGGAGTTTCGAGCCGATCGCGGAGACGTGCGCGTCGCAGCGGCGCGACTACTTTGCCCGCTACGTGATCCGGCTTCCGGAAGCGGCGGCCGCCGGGGCATTCCGCCTCGACATCGACGTCGTGGACACGCTCGCCGGCACGACGTCGCGAGCCAGCCTGCCGCTGGAGATCGGGGCCGAGTCCCGCTGAGCCGGGCCCGGCGGCTACGATGTCGTGGCCTCCCGGGTTTCACGCGATGCAGACCTCACCCCCGATCCTTGGCACCGAGCATCTCGAGAAGACCTTTGCCGGCGGCGACGCCGAAGCCACGGTCGCCGCCGTGCGCGGCGTGAATCTCAGCGTCGGCCGCGGGGAGTTCGTGGCGGTCACGGGGGCCTCGGGTTCCGGGAAGAGCACCCTGCTCCACATGCTCGGCGGGATCACGCGACCGACCGCGGGCCGCGTGATGCTCGAGGGGGTCGATCTCGCCACGCTCGACGACGACGCGCTCGCCGCGATCCGCCGCCGCCGGATCGGCTTCGTGTTCCAGCGGTACAACCTCCTTCCGGAACTTTCGCTGCTGGAGAACGTCTCCCTGCCCCTCGCGCTCGACGGCGTCACGCCGGCACGCTGCGAGACAGCCGCCCGCGCGGCGCTCGAGGCGGTCGGGATGGCCCACCGAGCCTCCCATCGGCCCGATGAGCTCTCGGGGGGCGAACAGCAGCGGGGGGCGATCGCCCGGGCGCTCGTCACCGATCCGGCGGTCGTGCTGGCCGACGAGCCCACCGGTGCCCTTGATTCAGCCAACTCGTCCCGGGTCGTCGAACTCCTCCAACGGCTCGTCGCCGAGCGGCAGCAGACGGTGCTCCTGGTCACCCACGATCCTGCGGTGGCGGCGGCTGCCGGACGGGTGGTGCGGATGCGGGACGGCCAGGTCGAGTTTGACTCGGCAGGAACCTCGCGGCCATGAGGCTTCGCGGACTGCTCGTCCGGCAGTGGATGCGACGCCCCGGGCGGGCGCTGGCCGCGGCCGCGAGCGTCGCGGTTGCCGTGGGCGCGGCCGTGGCGACGTGGACGGCGGCCGATGCATCGCGGCAGGGGTTCCAGCGGCTCAGCGAGGTGGTCGCGGGCGTGCCCACGATCGACGTCACGGCCCGCGACGGGCAGCGCTTCGCCGCCTCGGCCGTGCCCAGCCTGGTCGATGTGCCGGGCGTGCGGGCGGTGGTCCCGCTCTTCTACCGCCCGTCACTCGTCCGTGTGGGCGAGAATCGGCTCCGCGAGGTGGCGGTGGGCGTCGATGTGGAGGCGCTCGTGTCCGCCGGGCTGCTCGCCCTGGAGTCCGGTGAGCCGTGTCGGGAGGACGACGAACTGGTGCTCGACGCCACGCTCGCCAAGGGACTCGGCGTGGCCGTCGGCGACGAGGTGCTGTTCTTCGCTCGGCGGCGGATCGCGCGGATGCGGGTCACCGGCCTCGCCGCCACCAACTCGCTCCGCTGGTTCGCGGAGGGTGCCACCGTCGTTGCCGACATCCAGGTGCTGGAATCGATGTCGCTCTCGACGGCGGAGGTGGATCGCGTCCGGATCGTTCTCGCCACCGACGTCGCTCGCGAGGAGGTGCTGGCCGCGGTCTCGCGGCGGCTGCCGGAGTCCTTGGTCGCCGACGTTCCCGCCGGTCGGGCGAGCCTGGCCGAAGACGTGCTGCATTCGGCCAACCTGGGCCTCGATTTCGTCACCGCCCTGACGCTTGCCATGGCCTGGTTCATCGTCGGCAACGCGATGCTGATGAACGTCGCCGAACGGCGGCGTGGCCTGACGCTGCTCCGCCTGCTCGGCGGCACGGGCCGCCAGGTCCGGCGCCTGGTCACGGTCGAGGCCGCGATCCTCGGCGGGCTCGGGGCGGCCGTCGGCGTCGTCGTCGGCCTCGCCGCTGCCCGACCGATCGCGGCGGGCATCACCCGGGCCCTCAACGCCGACGGGGCCAGCGCGGCGATCCATCCGCTGCTCGTGCCGATGGCGGTCGTGATCGGCATCGGCATCGCCGTGGCGGCGGCGTGGTGGCCGGCCCGGCAGGCGACCGCGGCCGACCTCCTCGACGGACTCTCGGCCGCGCCTCCCGAGCCGCCGCGGGGATCGTCGCGCGGGCTCGTGGTGACGGCCGTCGCGATGCTCGTGGTGACCGCCGTCGCCGAGACCCTGATGACCTACGGCCTCCTGCCGTCCCGTGCCTCCGTCATTTCGGGCGTGGCGATGCTCCTGGCCTTCGTCGCCCTCACGCCGTTTCTGCTCATCCCGCTCGTGCGGATGCTCGGCCGGCTCGTGCCGGAGCGGTGGCGGGTCGAGGGCTCGCTGGCGGTCGAGCAGATCGTCCGCAACCCGATCCGCACGGCGCTCACCGCGGGCGTGCTGGTGGTGGCCGTGAGCAATGCCATCGGTCTCGGCCATGCGATCCGCGACAGCGTGGAGGACGTGCTCGGCTGGTACGGCAAGATGCTCAAGGCCGACTGGGTGCTCACGCAGGCCGGCGCCCTGTCGGCATCGCGCGAGGAGCGGAGCAACGCCTCGCAGGCGATGGAGGAGGAGGTGCGTCGGCTGCCGGGCGTCGCCACGGTGGAAGGCATCGGCGTGGCCACGGGCCGCATCCCCGGAGGCGTGTGCGTGGTGCTGGCCCGCGACCTGCCGCCGACCGGGCCGCTGCCGCTCCAGCCGGTCGATGCCACGGAGGCCGACGTCCGCGCCGCCCTCGACCGCGGCGAGGCCGTGGCCGGCACCGTGCTCGCGCA
>JAGWWA010000109.1 GCA_018970605.1 Planctomycetota bacterium
GCGGGAGTCGGGCAGGACGCTCGACCACTGACGCTCGAGGAGCCATGTGGGGCCACTCGTTCGGCGTCGTCGCGAGGGATGGCAGCCCACGAGGGCGGCGGCGCCGTCGGCGAAGATGCTATTGGCGACGATCACGTCGCTCCGCGAGCCGTATTGGAAGTGAAGGCTGCAGAGTTCGACACAGACGACCAGTGGCACGCTCTCCGGCCTTGCGGCGACGAAGGCCTCCGCCACACGAAGGGCGTTGAAGGCGCCATGGCAGCCCATGAAGCCCACGTGCGTGCGGGCCACGGATGCGGACAGGCCCAGCCGGCCGATGAGTTCGAGATCGACCCCGGGATTCGCGAAGCCGGTGCACGAGCAGGTGACGAGGTGCGTCACCTCGCTGGCGTCGATTCCGGCGTCGGCAAGAGCGCGGGCGGCGGCGGTGAGCGCGAGCGGCCCCGCCTCGGCGGCGTAGCGGTCCATCCGCGCACTCGTGGACGGGCCGTCGGGCTGCGCGGCAGAAGCGGGCGAAAAGAAGGTTTGCGAATAGGCCTGCGTGCCGGGATCATCGAGGAGCACGGAGCCGCGGGAGCGGATCCGCGTCTGCCGGTAGATGGCCGCAACGATACGGTCATGGCCGGCCTCTCCCTCCGCGAAGCTCGTGGCGAGTTCCGCCGCGTCGCGCTGGGCGATATGCCGTTTCGGCGTTGCCGTGCCGATGCCGAGGATCGCAAGGCTCATCGGCGGCCTCCGGTTGGGCCGGCGCCGATGACGGCCGGCATCAGCCGCCGTGCCGCCCACGGGGCGACGCGGGCCGCCTGCACGGCGGCCATCACCACTCCCGGCCTCCGCAATGCGAGGGCCACCCTTCGGCAGCGGGCGTGGACTGCCGCGAACCGGCGGCGATGTGATTCGCGGTATCGCGCCGCTGCGGCCGCGGGCGATCGTAGCGGGGCGCCTGCCGCGGGCTCGTCATCACGCAGCGCTTCGGCGACAAGCCGGCCGCTCGCCAGTGCCCAGCCGATGCCCTCGCCAGTGAACGGCTCGACGTATCCGGCGGCATCGCCGCAGCGGAGGATCCGCCCCGTCGCCCCGGAGACGAGCGGTGCGCTCCGGGTGAGAGGCGGAGTGGCGCGGAACGCGGCGGCGGTGAGCGTGGCGGTGGTCGGCATGGGAAGGGACGAGCGGCCAACAGCCTCCGCGACGATCGCCGCCACCACCCGCGCCGGATCGGCGTTCCGGCCGAGGGACTCCCGGCTCACCGCGGCAGCGACGTCGAGTCGGCCGTCTTCGAGCCGAACGATGCCGCAATAGCCCTCGCGGCCGACCGCCATCACGAGTTGGCCGAAGGGAAGCTCGGCTGCGTCGGCCGGCAGCGTCGCACCCAGGCCGATGCGGTTCTCGGCGGCAACGTGGCGACCGTCTTCCGACGCAGGTGCGACGATCGTCCTGTCCGAGACGGCGATCCGCACATGGTCGGCGAGGCCGGTTGCCAGCACGATGCGGTCTGCCGCGATGCGGTGCGACGTCATGGCGGCGCTGGCCGGCGTTCGCACCGAGAGCGTGGCGGCCACCTCCTGCGCACCCGCCTCGCCTTCGTCGATGCTCGCCACGTGCGCCTGCGGCAGCCAGTGGCAGCCTGCCGCGATCGCCGCGCGAACGAGTCCCGCGTCGAGGATGTCCCGCGACACGACTCCGCCACCGGGCAGCGGCAGCACGGCCGACCGCCCGCCGTGCGCCACGCTTACGGAATCCAGCGGAAGGGCGTCGAAGGGGAGCCTCGAATCGTCGCCCGTGCCGCAGCCGAGCAGCCGGAGTTCGTCAACCGCCGCGACCGAGAGGCAGCACCCGCAGACCTTCCACCGTGGCATGCCGCCGCGATCGATGAGCAGCACCCGGGCGCCCGCGGCGGCCAGTCGCAGCGCGGCGGCAGCGCCGGCCGGTCCGGCGCCGATCACGAGCACCTGCCACCGGGTGCGGGCCGCGCCGGCCGCTGTGATCGTGGCGACGACGGGTGCGTTCGTGCGAGGGTCTGGGGATGTCATGCCATGCGCTCCGCGGCGTCGCGGTGCCACTCGATCATCACCCGCTCCGGCCAAACCCGGCGAATCACCGCGCCACGAAGTCCGGCCGCGGCGCAGAGGCCGCGGTATTCATCCGGCGTCCGCGCGGCCCGCACGGAGAGCGGCCCGTCCACGCGGGCGACCCGCGACGACGAAAGAAACGTCGTGCCGACCACCGCCAGTGTCAGGCCGACGCGGCTGCGAATGAGGTCTGACACGGCCACGCCGCACCGTGCCGCGGCAGCCATGCTCCCGAGCAGTCGAGCAGCCGGGGCGTCGTCGAGGTGGTGCAGGAACAGGGAACTGACGGCCACCGCGCACGGCGGGCAGCCGTCGGCCAGCACGTCGCGGACCTCGAAGGTCGCGTCGATGCCGGAACGGGCGGCGAGAGCCCGTGACTGTTCGACGGCCCGCGGGCTGATGTCAACGCCCAGGACCCGCACCCTGCGGAGGCCGCGGCGTCGAAGCCGCCGGACGATGTCCAGCGTGACGTCGCCGCCGCCGCACGCCACGTCAACGACGATTGGCTCGTCGGTGCCCGAGGCGTTGGCGGCAAGAATCCGCTCCACCGTCGAGGCGATTCCGGCGGCCGTCCTGGACACGGCATTGATCGTCGCGAGGGCGCGAAGCGCGTGAAGGTGATCGACTTCCCCGATCGCGGGATCATCCATCAGTTCCGCTTGCCGCGACTGGGGGAGCGACCAGGGCATCGGGGCACCGTCCGCGATGCGGCAAGGGAGGAAGGGGCGGGAGAAGTCCGCCATTATAGGAGGAGGTCAAAGGATCAGGGCGGGCGGCCCGAAGGAATGGTCGTTCACCGGGCACCGGCGACTGGTCACCGCGACAGACAGTTTCAGGGAACAGCCGCCGCGGCTGTCAGGATCGCCCGCAATTCCATGCGGAATGCCGCGATGCTTTCGCTTCAGGGAAGAGCACGTATCGTATCCCTGGTGCCGACGCGGAACGAACGCCGGTTCTCGGACACGAAGGGATGGCATTGCACACGCGATGGTGCTGAAGACATCGACAGGCGAGGCGGGCATGCGGCCGAGGGCGCCGCTCTCGAAGTTGTTCGTGCTCAGCGTGGTGACGTCTGCGGCGCTTCTCGCGGCCATGCCCGTGATCGCGACGTCAGCGCTGAGGATTCTCGGTGTGGAATCGACCACTCCGATCGAGTGGGTGCCCGAGTCGTTCGCTCCGCGGGTCGCCTACGACCAGTTCACGAGGGATTTCGAGAGCGGCGACGTGGTGGTGGCGTCGTGGCCCGGATGCACGGTCGGTGCGCCGGCGATCGACCGCTTCATCGAGGCGGCGACGGGCCCAGCGGCGCCTCGCGACGTTTCGGGCAAGCCGTGGTTCGAGTCGGTGGTCTCTGGATCGGAGGCCCTGGAGCGGCTCGTGCAGCCCCCGCTCGCGCTCGATCGCGAAGCGGCGATCGAGCGGCTGAAGGGGGTGATCATCGGGCCGGACGGCGAGCAGACGTGCCTCGTCATCGGGTTCACCCGTGCGGGGCTCGTCGATCGACGCCGGGCGACGGCCTGGATCCGCGACACGCTGCTGGCGACGGCGACCACGAACCCCGACGACCTGCATCTCGCGGGGCCGGTGATCGACAACGTGTCGGTGGACGAGGCGAGTGCCGACAGCATGCGGGTCTACGGAGGTCCCGCGGCCCTGCTGATCTTTCTGCTCACCTGGCGGTCACTGAAGTCGCTGCGGTATTCGGTGCTCGTCTTTCTCCTCTCGTTGGCCTGCGTTGGGCTCTGTTTCGCATCCCTGACGGCGTGGGGCGACCAGATGAACCCGGTGCTGATCGTGATGCCGCTCCTGGTGCTCACGCTCGGCGTGTCGGGGGGCATTCATCTCGTCAACTACCTCGTGGAGGCGAGGCAGCAGGGGCCGGCTGATGGGGCGGCTCTGCGGGCGATCAAGACCGGCTGGCTGCCCTGCACGCTCTCCGCGGGGACGACGGCGCTGGGCCTGATCTCGCTGGTGGTGAGTGAGCTCGAGCCGATCCGCGTGTTTGGATTTCACGCGGCGGTGGGCGTGATGGCGACGCTGGCCGTGCTGTTTCTCGTGGTGCCGGGATTCTTTTCGCGGTGGCCGATCCGGCGGCGGCTCCTGCAGGAACCAGCCACCGACGGTCCGTCGGCCCGGTTCGCCACGTTCACGATCCGCAGCTGCCTCGCGATCGTCGGGGTGGCGACCGCGGCCATCGCGGTCGCGGCCGTCGGCCTGCCCGGCATCCGCACCTCGGTGTCGATCGACACGCTGTTCACGCCCGAGACCCGCGTGATCCGCGACTACCGCTGGCTCGAGGAGCACATCGGTCCGCTGGTGCCGGTGGAGGTGGTGCTCCGGTTTTCCGAGGCGTCGGACATTCGTCCGGCGGAGCGGCTCGACATGGCTCGCGAGGTGGGCGTGGCGCTCGGCGGACTGCCGGGCGTGACGGGCGTGGTGTCGGCGGCACTGTTCATGCCGGAGGCGGAGCCGGCGTCAGGCTCGCTTGCGGCGGCCCGCAAGGCGGTGATCGCGAGGAAGCTCGAGGCGAACCTCTCCGGCCTTTCCGACATGCGGATCATCCGCGAGATCGACGGCGACCAACTCTGGCGGGTGACGGCCCGGACCTCGGCGCTCGCGGGCATCGACTACGGCGAGTTTCTCAAGCTTGTCCGCAGCCGGGTGGAGCCGATCGTGGCGGCGCACGGCGGCACTGCGGAAGGCGTGCGGGCCGACTTCACCGGCGTGATGCCGTTGATCAACGCGATTCAGAAGACGCTGCTGCACGACCTGTTCACGAGCTTTCTTTCGGCATGCGGCGTGATCACGCTGGTGATGATGGCGGTCGAGGGGGGCGTGGTAGCCGGCCTGGTGGCCATGATTCCCAACGTGTTTCCGATGATCCTGCTGTTTGGTGCGCTGGGTTGGACGGGGGCCGCCCTCGACATCGGCAGCGTGATGACCGCGTCGATCGCGCTGGGGATGGCGGTGGACGGCACCTTCCACTTCCTCACGTTCTTCCGCCGCGGCCTGGCGGAGGGCACAGGCAACGCCGTGGTTCCATCGGCACTTGCCCGAGTCGCTGCCGTCCATGCGGCGTTTCGGCATTCGGCGGCGGCGCTCTGCGCGAGTTCGTTGGTGTGCGGGCTCGGGATCCTGGCGTTCGCGCCCAGCGCGTTTGCCCCGACGCGGCGTTTCGCCTGGATGCTGTCGCTGCTGGTGTTTGCGGCGCTCGTGGGCGACCTCGTGGTGCTGCCGGCGCTGCTCGCGAGCCCGCTCGGCCGCTGGTTCAGGCCGAGCCGCCGGTGACGGGCGGACGGCGATCAACGGCGACGGCTGCCCCGTCTGCGCAGTCCTGCGGCAGCAACCAACGTCGCCGAGATCGTGAACCACACAGACGGTTCAGGCACCACCGCCACGTGCTTTGGGGTCGCGGCGGCGTTGTTGTAGACGCCGGCGTCGAATAGTCCGGTCGAGAGGAAGTCGGCGATATCGAGAATGTCGACGAGTTCGTCGTATCCGGTGTCACCGTCGATCCAAGTCGCCGGCGTCGCCGCGTCGAACTTGCCGCTGGCCAGAATGTTCGCAGCGTCGAGGATGTCCACATTCCAGTCGAGATTCGAATCACCCGGCGCTGCGTAGGCGAAAACAAGGCTACCGTCTCCGTTGTCCATCCATCCGACAGCTCGCGGCCGGCTGTTGGACATGTCGGCGGCGGCGGCCGACGAGGCGATGCCGCTGGTGCCGTCCCAGGAGCCGCCGTTTTGTCCGGTGGCGATCAAGGCGACCAAATCCGGCGAGGAAAGTCCGGATCTGACCGTGACACGTCCGCTGCCGACGTCAACCAGGGACCCCGAAGCCGCCTTGAGTCCACCGATCGTTGCCTCGATCAGTCCTGTGACCGCCAGACGTCCGCCGGCGTCGAGGCTGATCGTCCGATCCTGCGGGGCGCCGCCATCGGCCAGCACGACTGTTCCCTGCCGCACGACGAAGGGCGCGGAACCCGAGTTGGCTCGGTCGAGGATCAGGGTGCCGGTCCCGGTCTTGATGTATGGGGCTACGCCGAGCGTCGGATGCCCCGCCGCCGACTGTGTCTGCGAGCCGCTCGTCACGGCGATTTCACGTCCCACCGAAACGCGGCCATCGAGGCCCGCCGAACCCGGTGCCGGGCTCAGCACCACGGAGTCAGGGGCTCCCGAAAGCGTGACGATCTCCGTCGCCGAGGCTCCGCGGGAAGCCAGCAGCCGCAGGCTGCCGGCCATGCCCGGCGCAGCGGTGGCGGCAATCGGGATCTCGAAGGTCACGAGCGCCCCGGATGCCGTCGCCGTGAGCGCAACGGGGTCTGAAACGTTGGACCGCAGCACCGTGAGGTACTGGCCTGCAACGCTGACATTCTCGAGCCCGGTGTAGCTTCGCCCTGCCGTAAGGTCTCCAAGCCGAATGCCCGACGTGGCAGGCTGCCCGAAAGTACCGGCGTCGTACCCGATTACGAGTTGAAAAGAATCGAGGGTGAACGACCGGGAAATGCCCGTCAGCCGAACGGGAATCGTGACCGTTTCACCCGGCAGCGCCACCACGTCCTGCGGCATGGAAACAGTGGCCGCGATGTCAGCAGCCTCGGCCCGATGCCCGCCGCTGATCGGCAGCAGCACCATCCCGGCCACGGCAAGCGCGACCGCCACGCTGCCGATGACGGCCGTTCGATTGTTTACGGAGCGAAACCCCCGACGCTGCGGCTCGACCATGATCTCGTTCCTCATGCCAGGGCCGCGAATGCCAGGGCCCGCGGCGCGGCAGGCTTGACCGACGCCTCTTCGGCGGCGACCACGCTCGCGGCAGCGACCACGAGGCTCGTCTGGCCCACGTCGCTCGCCGCGGCCCGTACCACGGCGGTGACTGGCGGCGGCGTGATCGTCGGCACCGCAATGTTCACGAGGTAGCGCTGCATGAGCAGCGAGTCGAGCGATGTCAGCCGCCCGTCGCCCGAAACGTCGCCGATCAGCATCGGATCGACGAGCGGATGGCCGGCGAACGCGCTCTCGAGGTTGACGAGATACCGCTGCATCCGCAGGGCGTCCACCGTGGTGTAGCGGCCGTCGCCGGTGACGTCGCCGGGATAGGCCGTCACCGCCAGTCCTCCGTCCACCGCAGCCGTAAACGTCGTCCCGTCGAGGTGGTAGACGCTCACGTCGCTCATGCCAAGCCGGCTCAGCGAGCCGTAGACCGCCTGGTTTGGCACCGAGCCACGAACGAAGAACAGCGTCTGGGCGCCCGCATCGAGGCCGGCCGGGGCGATGCCTACGACGTCGATCCGTCCTGCGACGGCCGTGTTGTAGGTGATCGACAGCCGCGCCGCCGCGGCGTCGGCCACCACGAGTTCGCTGACCGTGAGCACGGCGGGGTCGTAGGTGATCGTGGTGGAGAAGGCATACACGCCCTGCCCCTCGCTGATCGTGACCGGAACGCCGGCGACGGTCGCGGAGGTGCGGAGATCCTGGCCCGGTCCGCGGATCAGATCGGCTACTCCCAGGGTTCGCTCGGCCGACGCGATCGTGACCGACCCCGAGTAGTTTCCGCCGGGCTGGCCGTTGGAGTCGCCGTCGAGCAGCGAGCCATCCACCGACTGAAACGCCGACGCCGCCGACCGCAGCCTGACCGAGTAGCCACCCGCCGGGAATCCGCCGCCCGATTTCACGAACGTGACCGAGCGGCGATCGGCCGCGACCACGAGCGACCCCCGCACCGCCTCGTTGGCGGCGTCGCGGATCGTGATGTCGGCCTCCTCGACGAGCACGTTATCGACGAAGACGTCGTTCACCTGCAGCCCGGCCGTGGCGATTGCGTCGTTGAAGCGGATGCGGATGCTCGAGGCATCGAGCACATCGAGCCCGGCGACGGCGAACACGGCGTTGGAAAGGGCGTAGGCTGCACCCGACAGCGACCCGGCGGTCGCCGTCACCTGATAACTGCCGGCGGTGCTGTTGGCCGTGAGGACCGCCGACGTGGCGATGCCGCTGGCGTCGGTCGTTGCCGTGGTTACCGCTCCCGCGAACGATGCCGACGCGCCTGTCGAAGGCACGGCAAATGACACCGGCACCCCTGCCACCGGATT
>JAGWWA010000012.1 GCA_018970605.1 Planctomycetota bacterium
GTGATCGCCCGCGAGACGATCTCCGCGATGCGGAAGAACGTGACGGCCAAGTGCTACGGCGGCGACATCTCGCGGAAGAAGAAGCTCTGGGCGAAGCAGAAGGAAGGCAAGAAGCGGATGAAGAGCATCGGCAGCGTCGACATCCCGCAGAAGGCCTTCATGGCGGTGCTCGACACCGGGGCCGACCGGCAGTGATGCGCTGGCTCGGTCGGCGTGACGACGCGAACGCAGCTCGGGGCTGCCCGTGCCCTCTCGCTTGACGTTCGCCTCGGCCCTCCAGGCCTCGGCTCTCTGCGTGTCCGCGGCGCTTCGCCATCCATGGCTCCGCTTGCTTCCACAGCCCGCTCGAGGGCACGGGCAGCCCCGAGCGTCACGGCCGTTGTAGAATCGTGCGAAAGCCATCCCCAATGAACACGGCATTGCCGCCCGACCCCGTGTCTCGCGAAGGGGACGGGAGTGAGTCGACGTCGAACGAACTGCCCGCCACCGTGCGGGCGCTGAACGAACTGCCCGCCACCGTGCGGGCATTGGGCTGGACGAGTTTTCTGACGGATCTCTCCAGCGAGGCGATCTATCCGCTCCTGCCGGCGTTCGTGAAGGGGCTCGGGGGCACAGGAGTCGATATCGGCCTGATCGACGGCCTCGCCAACGCCGTGGCGGCGGTCGTACGGCTGTTTGCCGGCTCGCTCTCTGACCGGCTCGGCCGCCGGCCGCTCGTGCTTGTGGGCTATGGTCTTTCGGCGATCCTGCGTCCGCTCATGGGGCTCGTGGTCACACCGCTCGGTGTGGTCGCCGTGCGGACGGCCGACCGGTTCGGAAAGGGGGTCCGCTCCGCGCCTCGCGACGCGCTGGTCACCGACCTCGTCGAGCCGGCAATCCGCGGCCGGGCCTTTGGTCACATCCGCGCCATGGACCACGCCGGCGCTGCCCTGGGGCCGCTCGTCGCCATGCTCTTCCTCTACGCCTTTCCGGGCCGGGAGCGGACGCTCTTCCTGCTCGCCATCCTGCCCGGCCTGGCGACGCTGGCCGTGATCTGGAGGTTCGTCCGCGAACCGCCGCGGCAGCTGGCAGCCGTCAGGCCAGCGACGGCCGCGCTCTCCGCGCCGCAGCTGAGCCTGCTGGGCTGTGTTGCCATCTGGGCCCTCGGGGCGGCCAGTGAGCAGTTTCTGCTGCTGAGGGCCGCCGATCTCGGCGTCGCCGCCTACGCCATTCCGCTTGTCTGGTTTGTGATCGGCGCGGTGAAGAGCATCACGGCGTCCCGTGCCGGGCCGCTTGTTGACCATCTCACCCCCCGGCCCGCGCTCGTGATCGGCTGGCTCGCCTTCGCGGTCGCCTACGCCGGGCTGGCTGCCACCACGTCGCTCGCGGCAGCTGTCGCCTGCATGCTCGTCGTCGCCGTCGCCTACGGGATCGCGGAGCCGGCAGAGCGGGCGCTCGTCGCGGCCCTGTGCCCCGACGGTCGCCAGGGCGCCGCCTTCGGATGGTATGCGCTCGTGCAGGGGCTGATGGCGCTGCCTGCCGGTCTGCTGGCGGGGTGGCTCTGGGACCGTGGCAACGCTGGACCTGCCACGGCCTTCACCGCGACGGCGGTCCTGGCATTCATCGCCGCAGGCTTCCTGGCCGCCACCGGGCGGATGCGCGGCGGCACGGTTTCATGAGCGGGCGTCAGCCGACGAGCATGGCCCGCCAGCCGGCGGCCATCGCCGCAGTGACATCGAGCTCGGGATCATCACCGACGTAAAGGAGTTGCTCCGGCGGGCGTCCGAGGCGCTGTTCAACGTATCGAAAGAACGCCTGCGAAGGCTTTCGCCAGCCAATCTCCGACGAGGGAAACACTGCTCCGGCGCTGGCCGGCAGATCGAGGTGTGGCGCAACGGCGAGGAGGCGTTCGTCGAAGTTACTCGCCACCGCCACTGCCAGCCCCGCGTTGAGCGCAGCCTGGGCCAGTGCGGCCCCACGGTTCACCGGCCGCCAGGCCTCAGGCAGGGCGTAGTGGGCCCAGAGGTCGGCGAAGATGGCCGCGGCTGCGGCGTGGGGGCCGAAGACATCGCCCACGATCTCTCGCCACCGCTCTCGTTCTCGATCGCGGGACGTGGCAAACGGGATCTCCGCAGCCGCGTCGTTCGACTCCTGCCGCCGCCACGCCGTGGCGAACCGCCGGGCGACCGTCGCCGCGTCGAGGTCGATGCCGTGCCGTCGTCCAGCGGCTGCGTAGGTTTCGGCCACGGCCACGGCTGGCTCGACGAGCGTGCCCACCACGTCGAAGACGACTGCCGTCACGCCCGCGGGCGGAAACGCGTCCGGCGTGGCAACCACCGCCGACCGCGGGCGAGCGACCATGCGGCTACCGCCTTGGGATCAGGCCGAGGTCGAGGCCGAACACGAAGAACATCAGCGAGAGGATCAGGGCGAGCCCCAGGTAGCTCAGCACCACCACCACGCCTTCGCTCGGCGGCTTGCCGCGGATCCACTCGTAGGCCAGGAACACCATGTGCCCGCCGTCGAGCACGGGGATCGGCAGGAAGTTCACCACCGCCAGGTTCGCGCTGAGCATCGTCAGGAAGAGCAGCAACCGGCCGAAGCCCTCGCTTGCGGAACGGCCCGCCTGCTTCGCGATCTCGATCGGGCCGCCGAGGAGCCGGGGGCTGATCTGCTGCCGCGTGAGCTTGCCGAGGAAGCCGTAGACCATCGAGAGATCTTCCTTGGTCTTGAGGAGGCCCCGCCGCAGCGCTCCGGCAATCGATCCAGCCTTCATCATTTTGTAGACCGGCTCGAACACCAGTCCGCGATCGACGACGTAGTGGCCGGTGGTCGGCTCGGGCTTCAGCGTCACTTCGCGACGGTCGCCCGCCGCGGATTCGACGGTGAGCACCAGTTCGGTGCCGGTTGGCAGCTGCTGGATCAGCGCCTTCACGATCGGCCAGTTGGGCTCACGGTCGGAGATGTCGATGCCCGCCTTCGGATCGGGCTCCTCGCCCGGCTCGACGACGACGGCCCGCACGATCCGGTCACCACCTTCAAGGCCGGCACGGGCCGCCGGACTCTCTGGGACGACGGCCGCGACCTTCGCCTGCACCGGGATCGCCAGGCCGAGCGACGGAACCGACAGCGGGCTGCCAATCCCGGCTGTCTCATCGTCCCGCCAGGTGACGGCACGGGGGCGGACTTCGACCGTGCGGCTCGTGCCGTCGGCCGCGGCGAGCGTGAGCGTGACGGCCTCGCCCACTCGGTTCAGGAGCCGGTCGTTGAGCGTGAACGGATCGCCGACCGGCTCGCCGTCGATAGCCACGAGACGCTCGCCAGCCCGTACCCCCGCCGCTGCGGCCGGGGAGTCATCCTGCACGGCCTTGATCGCCAGGGGTGTCATGACCATGCCGGTCACGAGCTGCGGCTGGGGCGGCAGCTCGATCGACATGCTCGTCGCCTGGCCCGCCTTACCGTTGGCGGCCGGCGCCTTCCTGTCGACCGTCAGCGTGACCGTGGCGGCCGGCTTCGCGGCGATCAACGCGAGCAGCTCCGCGTAGTTCGACACAGGCTTTCCATCGACGGCGCGAATCGTGTCGCCCCCCTCGAACGCCGGTTGTGCGAGGGCCGCCGCGCCGGCGAGCCCTTTGGAGATATCGGTGGGCAGCGTCAGCGAATAGGGACTCGTGACACCGATCGTCGGCGCTCCGAGGTCGGTGTCGGGCTTGAGGACGACGGTCCGCTCCGAGCCGTCGGCCGGACGCCGGATGGTGAACTCGATCCCCTTGGACACGTTGCCGACCGTCACGCCGTGGCGAAGGTCGTTGAAGATCGGATCCTTGCGGCCGGCGATCGCGACGATTTCGTCGCCCGTCCGCAGGCCTGCCCGCCAGGCCGCGCCTCCCGTGCGGACGCTCGAGAGGGCGCAGGTCATTTCCCGCACGCCGAGCCCGTAGGCCAGCGACGCCATCAGCACGGCGAAGATCACGTTCATGATCACGCCGGCGGAGATGATCGCCATCCGCTTGGGGACGCTCTGCGCGGGATAGCTGCGGGGATCCCAGGCCGGGTGAGGTCCGGCGACGGGCTCGGCGGGAAGGTCGCCCGAGAGTTTCGCCCGCTGCGACTCGGAGGCTGCCGCGGCCGGGTTGTCATCCTGCCCGAGCATCTTCACATAGCCGCCGAGCGGCAGGATGCCGATCCCGTACTCCGTCTCGCCGGCCTTGAAGCTCGCGAGCTTGAGTCCGCCCACGTCGAACCCGAGGAAGAACTTTTCACACTTCACGCCGCAGGCCTTGGCGACCAGGAAGTGGCCAAGCTCGTGCACGAAGATCACGAAGCCCAGGCCGCCGGCGACCTGGAGCACGACCCACCAGTTCGCGGGATCCGCGAACCAGCCCAGCCCTGCGCCGCCAAAAATCGGCACCATGTGCGACATCAGACACCCGACCACGTTGCGACCTCCTGTCTGGCCCACGCGTCGAGATGAAGGATCTCGTCGAGCGTGGGTTCCGCCTCGAACGGGTGCCCATCCAGCACCCGCGTACATGCTTCGGCAATGTCTGTGAATCGCAGCCCGCCCGCAAGGAATCGGCCCACAGCCGCCTCGTTGGCCGCGTTGAGCACCGCTCCGGCCGTGCCGCCCCGGGCGGCAGCCTCATGGCCGAGCCGCACCGCCGGAAACCGTTCGACGTCCGGGGGCTCGAACTCGAGCGTCATCGGCTTCGCGAAATCGAACTTCCGCGCCGGGCCGTCGGTGCGATCGGGATGGGTGAGCGCGTATTGGATCGGGAGCCGCATGTCGGGCGGGCTGAGCTGGGCGATCACCGATCCATCGACGAACTCGACGAGCGAGTGGACGATCGATTGCGGGTGGACGAGCACGGCGATCTTCTCGGCCGGCATGTCGAACAGCCACCGCGCCTCGATGATCTCGAGAGCCTTGTTCATCATGGTGGCGGAATCGATCGTGATCTTGGGGCCCATCGACCACGTGGGATGGGCGAGGGCCTCCGCCGGCGTGACCGTGGCGAGCGCCTCGCGGGGCTTCGTGCGGAACGGCCCGCCGCTGGCGGTGAGCACGATCCGCCTGACGTCGGCATGCCGTCCGGAACAGAGGGCCTGATGCACGGCGGAATGCTCGCTGTCGACCGGCAGAATCGCGGCGCCGGATCGAGCCGCCAGCGCCATCACGAGCGGGCCGGCCATCACGAGCGTTTCCTTGTTGGCCAGCGCCACCGTCTTGCCGGCCTCGACCGCTGCCCAGGTGCTCCGCAGCCCGGCGGCACCCACGATCGCCGACACCACACGATCGACGGCAGGGTCGCGGACGAGGTCGTCGAGCGCCTCCGGGCCGACGGCGAGGCGGGTGCCCGGTGGAAGCGACTGTTGGGAGACCTCGGCGGCCGCCTGCTCATCGACGACGACCACCCAGGCAGGTCGCATGCGGTGGGCCTGCTCGAGCAGGGCTGCCGTGCTTCGGTGGGCTGCGAGCAGCCACGTGCTGAACCGCCCGGCGGACGCCTCGATCACGTCGAGCGTGCTGCGGCCGATGCTCCCGGTCGATCCGAGGACGGCCACGCGGATGGACCGACCGCCGTCCAGCGACCCGTGACGAGCGGCCGCCAGCATGGACGATCCCTCGCCTGAGGGGTCGCCTGAGTGCGACGGAAACGCGGAAGTGGCAAAACGGCCGGTGATCACGATTGGCGAAGTCTATGGGGTGTCGCCGGGAACTTCCACCGCCCTCCGGCCACTCCACCCACGTTTTTGCCGTGATTTCTCAGCGGCTCGGGATGTCCGCGCGGCGTTTCGTTTGTCGCCGGTGATGCGTCCGCTTACGATTTCATGACTTCCCATCGGTCAGCGGCGGCCGGTCGGTGCTCCGTGGGCGCTCGAGCGGCATGGCCAAAAAACGCGACATTCCCAAGCGCGTCCCCGACCGGAAGCCGGCCGTGGGCGGAAACCTCGTCTGGTCGCTGGTGGCCGCCGGCGTGGCCAGCCTCTTCGCCCTCAGCCTCGTCAGCGTCGCCCCAGACCTCGAAATCTCCTACAGCGACCTCGAGCGGCTGATCGCGGCTTCGGCGGTCGACGGCCCGGATCGCTTCGTGACGCTCCAGAAGTCGGAGGGCGATGCGTCTGCGATCCGCTACGGCGACCTGCACGACGTGGTGATCGGCGCCTTCGAGGTGTCGGGCAGGGTGCGTGAGGCGCCGCGGGGCATTGCCGACGCCCACCCCGCCGACGAGTCGAGCCAGCCCCGCCGGCCGCTGGTCGGAGGTCTCGCGAGTGGGGAGAGGCGGTTTCGCGCCGCCAAGCTCCCCAGCGAGAACTCCGAGTCGGAGTTGATGAAGACGCTCAAGGAGTATGGTGTTCCGTTCCGCTACGAGGATCCTCCGAGTCCCTGGCGGAACTGGCTGCCGATGCTGTTTCTGACCGGCCTGTTCGGCGTGCTGTTCTTCGTGATGATGCGGCGGATTGGCGGCGCGGGCAGCCCGATGGCCTTCGGCCGCAGCCGCGGCAAGATGTATGCCCAGGAGGATCTCGGCATCACCTTCGACGACGTCGCCGGCATCGACGAGGCGGTCGAGGAGTTGCGGGAGGTCGTCGAGTTCCTGAGGAGCCCCGAGAAGTACCAGGTGCTCGGCGGCCACATTCCCAAGGGCGTGCTGCTCGTCGGGCCGCCCGGCACCGGGAAGACGCTCCTGGCCAAGGCGATCGCCGGCGAGGCGGGCGTGCCGTTCTTCGGCCTCTCCGGCAGCGACTTCGTGGAGATGTTCGTGGGTGTCGGAGCGGCCCGCGTCCGCGACATGTTCCAGCAGGCCGCCGCGAAGGCTCCCTGCATCATCTTCATCGACGAGCTCGACGCGCTCGGCAAGACCCGCGGCACGAGCGTCGTCGGCGGCCACGACGAGCGCGAGCAGACGCTCAACGCCCTGCTCGTGGAGATGGACGGCTTCGGCAGCAACTCCGGCGTGATCGTGCTCGCCGCGACCAACCGCCCCGAGACACTCGACCCGGCGCTCCTCCGCCCGGGCCGGTTCGACCGCCACGTGCTCGTCGATCGTCCCGACGTGCGCGGCCGTGAGGCGATTCTCAAGGTGCACGTGTCGAAGGTGAAACTCGATCCGTCGATCGACATCGGGCAGATCGCCCGGATCACCTCGGGTTTCGTCGGTGCCGACCTGGCGAACCTCGTCAACGAGGCGGCGCTGCTCGCCGCCCGAAACGACAAGACGGCCGTCGGCATGGATGAGTTCAACGAGGGCGTGGAGCGGGTGACAGCCGGACTCGAGAAGAAAAAGCGGGTGATCCACGAGGACGAGAAGAAGCGGGTGGCCTATCACGAGGCGGCGCACGCCCTGGTCGCCTACTCGCTGCCCAATACCGATCCCGTCCACAAGGTGTCGATCATCCCGCGTGGCCTCGCGGCCCTCGGATACACCATGCAGCGGCCGGAGGACGACCGCTACCTGCTCACGCAGAGCGAACTCGAAAGCCGGATCCAGGTGCTGCTCGCCGGCACGATCGCCGAGGAGGCCGTCTACGCCGACGTCTCCACCGGTGCTCAGAACGACCTCGAGCGTGCCAGCGAGATCGCCCGCTCGATGGTGATGGACTACGGCATGAGCCGGCTGGGGAGGGTGACCTACCGCGAGAGTCCGCGGTCTCCGTTCCTCGCCGGCGCCGGCGGCGATGTGCCCGGCTCTCGCAGCCACAGCGAGCAGACGGCCCGCGAGATCGACGAGGAAGTCCGCCGGATCATCGACGAGGGGATGGCCAAGGTGCGGCGGATCATCGAGACGCGGCGGGCCGCTCTCGAGGCGGTGACCGCGCGGCTGATGGAGTGCGAGGTGATCGACGGCGCCGAGTTGAAGGAGATCGTGGAGGCCTCGGCCGGGGCCCCGCAGCTCGTACCCGGCACCGACACCGAACGCCGGCCGGTGCGGACCCACGTCGCCGATCACGGCGACGCCGCCGCATCTGCGGACGCCTGATACCGGGCACGCGTACACGTCGCAGTCCCCATCGATTCCGCGATTGGGCTTTCTGAATCCGATCGCAGGAAGCGTGACGCCGCTCGGGGCTGCCCATGCCCTCGAGCGGGCTATGGGAGCAAGCGTAGCCAGGATGGCGGAGCGCAGCGGACATGCAGAGAGTCGAGGCCTGGAGGGCCGAGACGAACGTCCGGCGAGAGGGCGTGGGCAGCCTCGAGCGGCGCGGCCGACGTGCCCCCATCGCTTACGCGATTGGGCTTCCTGACTCGAGACCCACGTCCGGCGATGGGCATGGGCCGCCCCCTGCATGGACGGCATGACCGTTTCACCCTGCCCCAGTCGCCCGGACGTTCACGGACCAGGCAGGTTCGTGTCGATGCACCAAACACGGCTCGGTGGGTGTGTACCGGACCGAGGAGGAGATGCGGCCCAGCCGCGGCAGGCAATGATGACGAAGAGTGTTCTTCTGGCGGCCGGAATCTTCGCCTGCGTGTTGGGCGTGGAGATGCTGCTGGTCGATTCCGCCGTGGTGGTCCCGATTGACGGCAGTGGTCCGGCCAGAACCATGGCGGCGCCCGACTGGGCGCCCTGGACGCTGCTCTCGATCGGAGCCGGGACGATCCTGCACTTCGGAAACCTCAACCTGCGGCCACCGGCGGGGCCGGTGGGCCGAGGGCCGATCGGCCATCTCTGATTGCAACGCCCCGCCCGGGTTGGAGGCGGCCCTGCCGAGCGGTTAAGAGAACGAAGTCCGCTCACCGCCACCGGGGCGCCGCCATGGCCCAGGCCCGTACCACCGTCCCGCCGGTCCGCGACACCGTCCTCTACGACGGGCAGTGTCGCTTCTGCCGCGGACAGATCTCGTTGCTCCGCCGCCTCGATTTCACCGGCCGACTGGAGTTCACCTCGCTCCACGATCCCCGCGTTCAGGAAAGCTTTCCCGAGTTGTCGCGGGACGAGCTCATGCAGGAGATGGTGGTGGTGGACACTCGGGGGCGTGTCTGGCGGGGTGCTGGGGCCGTGCGATACCTGTGCCGGCGGCTGGTGGCCCTGTGGCCGCTCGCCCTCCCGCTGCACGTGCCCGGGAGCATGCCGCTCTGGTCGGGCCTCTATCGGCTCGTGGCCCGCAATCGCTACCGCCTTGCCGGCACCTGTGCCGACGGTGCCTGCCGCCTTCCCTGACTCCCCCAGTCGGGTTGTGGAGGCGAGAAAATGCGGTTTTTTCCGGCAGCGGGTCGGAATCCGCCCGTTCGCGGAGTACCATATGCCCGGTCGGGCAGTCATTCTGCTCCGAGGGGTGGCAGGCGGAATGATCCTTTTTGGGATTCGCTGCGTATCACTTCCTACAACCCAATCCCTTCAGGTCTGACGTCCACTCCGCGTGGCGAGTCTTGAACGGGCACCTCCCTTCAGAAGGAACTCTCCCATGAGTCGGTCTTCGTGCCGCGGACGCCGCGGCTTTACGCTTGTCGAACTGCTGGTCGTGATCGCGATCATCGGCGTCCTGGTGGCCCTGCTGCTGCCCGCCCTGTCGTCGGCCCGCTCGGCCGCCAACGCCTCGGGCAGTGCCAGCAACATGTCCGGTTTCGGGCGTGGTTTCGAGCTCTATGCCAACTCCAACAACGGCAACTACACCTCGGGTGCGTTTGACCACTGCCGCGACGGCGACATTCGCCAGTACGGCTGGGTGGCCGACCTGATCTCCCAGAAGGTGTCGCAGCCCGGCAAGGCGCTCGACCAGGGCAGCCGGAACAAGGTCAGCAAGACGGCGGCCGAATACATGGGCGTCAGCGACGCCAACACGACGGCCAACTTCGACACGGGCCTGGCCGCAGGCCGCTGGGACAACACCGAGACCCCCACCCCCACCTTTGCGAACAAGACGGGTGAGGCCTTCTTCGGTGGCGATGCCAAGGCCAAGGAAGTGTGGGACCAGGGCTACAACACGAACTACGCGACGACGTGGCACTTCAGCCGCGGCGATCCGTCGGGCACGAACGGTTATACCCCCGGCACGAAGTCGCTCTCCGATGGAGACGGCCCCCTGTCGCAGAACCATCTCGCCCAGGGCAACACCACCGCGGCCCGTGTGGCGCTGATGGGACCGGCTCGGGCGACAACGACGCCGGTGGTCGCCGCCGATGCGACGACGATCGTCAACTTTGCCGGCAGTCCGGTCGTGAAGGCGAACGATCTGCTCACGCAGAGCTTCACCGGCGGCATGACGGTGTCGGGAACCGTGACCGGTGACACCACCGCCGGGGTGAAGATCCACGAGTTCTCGGCAATCGAGCCGCTCCACCAGCCGAAGACGGCCAACGGTGGCGGTGGCCACGCCCCGGTCCTGTTCGCCGACCTGCACGTCGAGAAGGTTCAGGACACCGTCACGTCGGGTGCGACGGAGGTCAAGAACAAGGGCGACGGATATCTCGGCAACGCCGCCGATGGGTCGATCGGGGCCCTGGGGTATCAGGAGGTTGCGGATCAGATGTGGACCCGCCGCCTGCGGACGTCGCAGACCGGCTCCTATCAGTGATCGAGCCTGCCTCCGCGACGACCATCGCATGCCGCGGCCGCCTTCGGGCGGCCGCGGTTTTTTGTTGGTCCGCTGCGACGCGGTGCGTCTGGCGTGCGTCTGGCTATAGTTGACGCCATGGCTTCGGCGACCCTTCCCAGCGAATCGGCATCCGGCGACGCGACGGCGGCGGAGGCGGCCGTCGGCCGCGCGCTGCGGCTGCAGATCGCTGCCACGCTGGTGGGCGCCACGCTGCTGGCCTGTTCGCTCGTTGCCCGGTTCCTGTGGGCCAAGGATTTCTATCCCGCCATCCCGGCGGCCCTGGCCGCCCTGCTCCTGGGAGCGCCGCTGGTCGCCGCGGCCGTCAGGGATCTGTTCAGGGGGCAGGCTGGCATGAACGCGCTGGTGGCCCTGGCCGTCGTGGGCGCGGCGGCCTCGGGAAAGTATCAGGAGAGCGCCGCGGTCGCGCTGTTCATGATCGTCTCGGGGCTGATCGAGAAACGGACGGCGATCGGAGCTCAGGCGAGCATCGAGTCGCTCGTCAGGCTCGCGCCCACGAAGGCCCACCGCCTCGTGGCGGGAGCGACCTCCCTGGATGGCCGCGAAGAGGAGGTCGAGGCCAAGGATCTCCGCCCCGGCGACCGTGTCCGCGTCCGTCCCGGCGACACCATCCCGGCCGATGGCCGCGTGCTCACCGGCACCAGCACCGTGAATCAGGCGAGCATCACCGGTGAATCGCTGCCGGCCGACAAGCTGGCGGGCGACGAGGTCTTCGGCGGCACGATCAACCTCACCGGGGCCCTCGACATCGAGGTCACGAAGGCGGGTGCCGACACGCTCCTCGGCCGCGTCAAGGATCTGATCCTGCAGGCCGAGCGGACCCGGACGCCGATCATGCGGCTGGTCGATCAGTATGCCTTCTGGTACACGCCGACGGTGCTGATGCTCGTGGGCGTGGTGCTGTTCTTCGCACTGCGGAGCGACCCGGAAACCGCGTTCAGCCGGGCGATCGCCATGCTCGTCGTGGCCTGCCCCAGTGCCCTGATCCTGGCAACGCCCACGGCCATGGTGGCGGCGCTCTCGGCGGCCGCGCGACTCGGCGTTCTGGTCAAGAGCGTGGTCACCCTCGAGGCCGCCCGCAACCTGACGGCGATCGTGTTCGACAAGACCGGCACGCTGACGACCGGCATCCTTGCCGTCACGCGCTTGGCGCCGGTCGAGGGCGTCGAGGGAGCCGAGCTGCTCAGGCTCGCCGCATCGGTCGAACAGGACAGCCGCCATCCGGTGGCCCGGGCCGTGACGGAGATGGCTCGGCGGGCGAACCTGCCGCTCACGCGGCCCGACGCCTTCGAGGAGGTTCCCGGTCGGGGCGTGGTGGCCACCGTTGCGGGCAGTCGGGTGATGGTGGGTCGGGGAGCCTGGCTCGCGGGCGTGGACGGGGGCCTCGCGGCCGCCGAGTCCCGGGCGATCGAGGGCGTGCAGGCCAGTGACGACGCCGAGGGGTTGAGCATCCTGTTCGTCGTGAAGGATGGCCGGCTCCTCGGCTGGATCGGCCTCGAGGACAACGCCCGCCCCGAGGCGGCCGAGGCGGTGGACCGGCTGCGGTCTCTCGGGCTCAAGCGGCTGGTGATCCTCACCGGCGACCGCCGCAGCGTGGCGCGGCGGGTGGCCGAGCAGATGCACTTCAGCGAGTTCAAGGCCGAGGTGTTGCCGCACGAGAAGCTCGAGATGGTCGATGCCCTCAAGGCGCAGGGTCATCGCGTGGCGGTGATCGGCGACGGCGTCAACGACGCGCCGGCACTCGCCGCGGGCGACATCTCGATCGCGATGGGCGCCGCGGGCAGCGACGTGGCGATTCATTCCGCGACCATCGCCCTGCTCAACAGCAATCTCAACCGGGTGCCGTTCCTGATCGAGCTGTCGCGCCGCACGATCGGCGTCATCCGGCAGAACATGGTGATCGGCGCCGCCTTCATCGTGGTCTTTCTGGCGTTGGCGGGGGCCGGCTACGTCTCTCCGGTGATGGCGGCATTCCTGCACATCGTCAGTGGTCTGATCGTGGTGTTCAACTCGGCCCGCCTCGTCCGCTGCGGCGAGGAGATCGAGCGGTCGGAGGCCGAGCGGCTCGCGGAGGTGGAGGCTAGCCGACGTCGCGACGCTGGAAGAGCAGCACGGCCAGGCTGAGCAGCGCCGCGGCGACGAAACCGGCGTAGAGCGTGGCGGTGCCGACGTAGCCGCCGGTGATCGGGTGGCCCTGGGTGAGGGCGTCGGCCGGCCAGAAGAACTGCAGGTTCGGCACCGCGACGTAGAACGGCCAGCAGACCGCCCGCAGCCAGGCGGGCCGGTCGGCCGACCCCACGACCGTGCCCAGGAAGTACTCGCTCACCAGACCCAGCAGAAACACCGTCAGGCACGCCAGAAGCGTGGGGATCTGTCCGAGTCGGGTGCTCGCCGCGATCGCCACGGCCGCGAGCACCAGCAGCGCCTCGAATACGAGGAGCAGCCCGATCATGAGCTGCGGGTTCCAGTCCACGGTTGGGCTCTGGAAGTGCCAGTCGCGGTCGATGCACCAGACCACGCCGAGGGCCGCCGTGAGCGCGGCTGCGAGGCTGACCGCGAACACGCTGGGGAAGGGGCGGCGATAGAGGTAGTTCGCCAGCCCGGCCCCGGCCAGGGACAGGCCGCCAAACAGGATGGAGAAAACAAGCACCGGCACGTCGAAGGTGACTTCGGCGCCCAGGCCCGTCTGCACCCGGTGGCGGATCGCCAGGAGAAACACCGCGGCCAGCGACCAGTAGCCGACGGCGAGCGCCGCCGCCACGCCCACGTACTTGCCGATCACCAGCACCGGCCGCGGCACGGGCTTGCTGACGACCGTGAGCACCGTCTTGTTCTCGATCTCCCTGGTCAGCACGCTCGTGGCCGTGAAGGCCGCAAGCAGCAGCCCGACCAGAAACAGCGTGCTCAGGCCGAGATCGATGAAGAGCTTGGTGTCGTCCTCGAGGGTGAAGGCGGCGAGGTTGACGTTGAGCACCAGCGCCACGATGCCCGCCAGCACGAGCACGACGAACACCGGCTGGCGGATCGATTCGAGAAACGCGTTGCGGGCGACGGCAAGGAGAAGCATGGGCCTTCGGGGAGCCGGGAGCGTGGATGGCCGCCAGGAAGCTGGCGTGCGGATGGCCACCTTACCACCGGCCGGCGTGGGTCCGGGGAGGCCCCCGCCCCGGGCGGGGCGGCGGGAACCCGCAGGCTGCGGCAACCGGTGAATCCTGCGATGGTAAACTCGGGGTCGGCGTCAGTCGCGGGCAGCGTTCCGCGCCGGCCGTGGGCATCCTGCAGCCGGAACCTCCACCTGTGACCGACGATTCCCTCGTCTACCGCCGCGGCACCACCGCCGCCATCGTCGGCTTGGTGATCCAGATCGGCCTCACGGTGGCCACGGCCCTGGTGGGCCTCTGGACGCAGAGTCCCGCGATCCAGGCGGCGACCTGGCACATGCTCGGCGGCCTGCCAATCTGGATCATCCTCGCGCTCGTCTACGCCCAGTATGACGCCGAGCGACGGGAGTCGTTGGCCGCCGAAAAACTTGCGACCCAGGACGCCGCTTCGTCGGTGCTCTTCGGCGACCTCTCCGACGAACTCCAGCGGGCCAGGCAACGTCTGGCCAACCTGCTTGGCTATGGACTGTCGGGCGTGAGTTTTCTGGTGGCCGTCTACCTGATCGTTGCCGGGGCGGCGCTGCTCTGGCGCTTCTGGCGCATCGCCGCCGCGGCTGGGCCGGGCGTGGTGACCACGCTCGCCCCTGGAGCGAGCCCCGTGGGGCTGCTGTTCGTGTCGGCGGCGATCGCCTTCGTGGCCTTCATCTCCGCCCGCTGGATCAGCGGCTACACGCGGGTCAGGGCGTGGCGGCTCCTCCGGGGCGGCGCCAGCTACCTGATGAGCTGCTTCGTCCTGGCGGCGCTCGTGCTGGCGGGGGCGGTGGTTGCGGCGCTGCTTGACGACACCTCGTTCTTCCGCCTCGTCGCGGTGGCGGTGCCCTGTGTGATGATGCTCGTCGGGGCCGAGATCCTGCTGACGGGCCTCCTCGAGGCCTACCGTCCCCGGCGGCCCGGTGAAGTGCCGCGACCGGCGTTCGACAGCCGGGTGCTCGGCCTGCTGACGGCCCCGGAATCGCTCGGGCAGGTGGTTGGCGAGCTGATCAACTACCAGTTCGGCGTCGAGGTCTCGCGGAGCTGGCTCTACCGGCTGCTCGGGCGGGCCATCACGCCGCTGACGATCCTCGGCGGCGGCGTGCTCCTGGCCCTGTCGGCACTCGTGGTCGTCGGCCCCGATGAACAGGGCGTGGTGATGCGATTCGGCGAGGTGCGGGGTGCGGCGCGGGGCCCCGGGATCCACTTCAAGCTGCCCTGGCCGATCGAGACGGCCGCCACCTATCCCGTCGGCAAGGTGCTCCAGATCGACGTCTCGAGCGACCCGATCGGCCGCACGGCGAACCAGGAGGCGATCCTCTGGAGCAGCGGCGACGACCGTTTCGACACGATCGGCATGGAGTACTATCCGACCGTTCTCGATGCCCGGACCGATGACGCCGGGGCCGGTGGGCTGGCGGTCATCGCGGCCGATCTGGTGGTGCAATATCGCGTTCGCGACCTGCTCGACTTTCTGGAAGGGTCGCTCTCCCCGCGGGAGGCGATCACGCTGATCGCCCAGCAGGAGGCGAGCCGCTACTTCGCCAGCCATACGCTCGACGACCTGCTCACCCGTGGCCGGGCGGAAGGGGGCGTGGTGCTGGAGCAGGCGATCCAGGAACGAGCCGATCGCCTCGGTCTGGGGCTCGACGTGGTGGGCGTGTCGGTGACGGTCCTCAAGCCGCCCGGTGGGAAGGTGGCCCGGGCGTTTCACCGTCAGATCGGCGCCCAGCAGGAGCGGGAGACGCTGATCCAGGCGGGGCGAAAGGAGGCCGTCACGACGCTGGCGAAGGTGGCCGGGTCGGTGGACCACAGCAATCGCATCAATGCCGCGATCCTCCAGCTCGATGCCTTGCGAGCGACCGCGGCCGGCGATCCCGCCGCGGCCCGGCAGATTGCGATCCTCGAGCTCGACATCGAGTCGCTCCTCGGCGAAGCGCGGGGCGAGGCGGCGGAGCTGATTCATGCCGCCCGCGGCTACCGCTGGGCGAAGTCGGTCGGCGAACGCAGCGCCCGCGAGCGGTTCGCCGGCGAGCTCTTGGCCTTCGAGAAGTCGCCCAACTACTACCGTGTGCGGAAGTTCCTCGAGGTGCTCGCCGACGGCTTGGCGGAGCGGCGAAAGTTCATCATCGCCGGCGACCAGGGGGACCTCCCGATCCTGCAGATGGACTTCAGCGACCCGACCTCGGCCCTCGACACCCTGCTGGGCCAATGACCTTGGAGCGTGCCGGCCGATCGCGGCGGCACGAAGACGATCGACCCATGAAGAACTCGTTCACGATCCTGATCGGCGGCCTGATCGCCGCCGCCCTGCTGTCCTACATGTTTCTGTACCAGGTCCGCTACGATCAGGTGGCGGTCCGCACCACCTTCGACAAGGCCGACGCGGGGAGCGTGCAGGACACGCCTGGGCTCAAGTGGCGGCTGCCATGGCCGATCCACAAGGTCACCCACTATTCCAAGCGGCTGCAGTTGCTCGAGGACAAGATCGAGGAGCTGCAGACCGCCGATGGCAAGAGCGTGATCGTCCGCACCTACCTGACGTGGCGGATCGAGAACCCGCTCGATTTCTACGTCACGCTCAAGGATCCGAGCGAGGCGGCGCGACAGCTCGCCAGCCGGCTCCGGGAGATCCGTGGCATCATCAGCCGCTACCGCCTCGATGAACTCGTGAACCTCGACCGCGACAAGCTCAAGCTCGCCGCCATCGAGGACGAGGCGAAGCAGGCGCTGGAGAAGTCGCTGGAGCAGTCGGGCTACGGTCTCAAGGTGGAGAGCGTGGGCATCTACAAGCTCGTGCTGCCGGAGGCGACCACCGAGAAGATCTTCGAGACGATGATCAAGACCCGCGAGCGGCTCGCGGAAAACGCCCTGCAGGAGGGACAGGCACAGGCCTCGGCCATCCGCAGCGAGGCCAAGAGTTCCCGGGACAGGATTCTCGCCTTCGCCGAGCGGCGGGCACAGGCGATCCGCTCGCAGGGGGACCGCGAGGCCTCGAAGGAGTACGAGAGTTTCGCCAAGAACGAGGAGTTCGCGATCTTTCTGCGGAAGGTGGAGGCGCTCAAGAAGATGCTCGACCACAACACCACGTTCGTGCTTTCGGCCGACAGCCTCGGCATCCTCGACTGGTTCAACCGCGACCCGGGGCAGGCGCCTGCCGCCGGAGCTCCGGCCGGCCGGCCGCCGCGGCCCGCGGCCGGTGGAGGGGCGCGATGACGATCGACGTCGACCGGAGCGGGCCCGACGTCGAGCCCCTCGACCCGGCGCAGCAGTCGCTCGCCGAGGCGCTGCGGGTGAGCTTCGGCATCCTCAAGGCGGCGATGGTCGTGGCCCTCGTCGCCTACGCCTTCAGCGGCACGTTCAGCGTGGGCTCCAACGAAGTGGCGCTGCGGCTGCGGTTCGGCGACTACGTGGGCGGACCCGGCCAGCGGGTGCTGGAGCGTGGCACCTACCTGGCGGCGCCGTTTCCACTCGAGCAGGTGGTCAAGATCGACACGCGACCGATGACGCTCGCGATCGACGACGCGTTCTGGTACGAGTCGGGCGAGCGCGACCAGGGCATGACCAGGGATCAGATCCGCAACTCGCGTGCGCGGCCGCTCAATCCGGTTCGCGACGGATCCCTGGTGACGGGCGACATGAACATCGCCCACGCCCGCTGGACCGTGACGTATCGCGTGACCGATCCGGTGGCCTTCGTCACCAACGTGGGCGAGCGTCCGCTCGCCGAGAGCCTCGTCGCCTGTGCAGCCCAGCAGGGAATCGTCCAGGCGATCGCGCAGCTGCCCGCCGACGACCTGCTGAAGGGCGTGGTCAATCGCGAAGTGGCGACGGCCGTGGCGCAGCGGCGGCTCACCGAGATGGGCACGGGTCTTTCGATCGACCAGCTGACGCTCGACAAGGTGTCGGCGCCCGTCAGCGTGATCGGCAGCTTCGACGCCGTCACCACCGCCGAGTCGGATCGCTCGCAGCGGATCGTCGCGGCTCAGCAGGATCGGGCCCGGATCCTGGGTGAGGCGGCGGGGGAGGGGGCGGAGAAGATCCTGGCCCTGCTCGATCGCTTCGAGCGGGCAGGGGAAGCCGGCACCCCCGACGAGGTCGCCGCTGCCGAACGGGAGATCGAGGCTGCGTTCGGCGAACTGTCCATCGGGGGGACGGCGATCGGCGGCGAGGTGGCGCAGGTGGTCAACGCGTCCAAGACCTACCGCACCCAGGTGGTGGAGCGGGTGAAGGGGGACAGCGAGACGTTCCAGCGACTTCTCCCCCAGTACGAGCGGAACCCGCGGATCATTCTTTCGCGGCTCTGGGAGGACGCCCGCGAGCGAATCCTGACCGGTGACGTGGAGACGTTCTACACCGTGCCGGGAAAGCTCGAACTCCAGCTCAATCGGGATCCCGTCATCCAGAAGGAGCGGCAGCAGGAGCAGATGCGGTCGCTCAAGGAAAAGCAGGCGGAGTCTGGCAGGTGACCGCGACGGTGGCCGCCGGCGCCCGAGGGGGAATGCGATGATCGCGACGGATGAGAAGCGGCAGGATCCGGCGAGCGGCACCGCTCGGCCGGCCGACGCGGCCGATGGCGTGGACATCAAGTGCGTGGGGCTCACCAAGACGTTCCGCGACTTCTGGATGCGGCCGCGGGTGCGGGCCGTGGAGGGAGTCGATCTCGAGGTTCGCCGCGGGCAGGTCTACGGGCTGCTCGGGCCGAACGGCTCGGGCAAGAGCACGACCATCAAGATGATCCTGGGGCTGATCTCGCCGACGTCGGGCCGCATCGCGGTGCTTGGACGGCGACCGCGGGACGTCGCCTCCAAGCAGCGGATCGGCTACCTGCCCGAGGAGAGCTACCTCTATCGCTTCCTGTCGGCCCGCGAGACGCTCGACTACTACGGCCGGCTGTTCCGCCTGCCCGCGCGGCTGCGCCGCGAGCGGATCGACATGCTGCTCGAGATGGTGGGGCTCGACGCGGTCGAGCACCGGCCGGTGGGGGAGTTTTCCAAGGGGATGCAGCGGCGGGTGGGGCTCGCGCAGAGCCTGATCAACGACCCGCAGCTCCTGATCCTCGACGAGCCGACCAGCGGCATGGATCCGGTCGGGGCCAAGCAGATCAAGGATCTCATCGCCGACCTCGGCCGCCGCGGCAAGACGGTGCTCCTCTGCACCCATCAGCTGTCGGACGTCGAGGACCTCTGCGATCGCGTGGCGATCATGTTCGGCGGCCGGGTGCGGGCCGAGGGCACCTGCGACGAGCTGCTCGAGCAGGAAGACCGCACCACGATCCGCACCGCCGCCCTGCCGCCCGCGGTGGTGGCCGAGGTTCGCGGCGTGCTCGAGCGGCACGGGATCGGCCCCGTGGCCGTCGAGCGGCCGCGTCGGCGGATGGAGTCGCTGTTCCTGGAGATCGTCGAGCAGGCCCGCGTGGAAGGGGCAAGGACCAGCGGGGCCACCTCCGGGGGCCGGGTCGCCGACTTCCTTCGTTCGGGGACGGAGTCGCCGGATGTCGGCGTGGCCACGCCCGTGGGCCCCGTGGCCGACGTCACGCCCACAGCCGGCGTGCCGGCTGCCACGCCACCTGTCGCGCCGCCGTCTGGCACGTCGGTAGCCACGTCTTCTGCCACGCCGGCTGCCACGTCGGCTGCCACGTCGCCACCGCCCGCGGCCCAGCCCGCCGGTCCCATCGACACGGCGCTCATCGATCGTCTTACCAACCGCCAGCGGTGAATTCGGCCACGATGAACAGACCGAGTCAGCCCTGGCGCCTCGCGTCCCGCCCGCTGTTCGTGCTCGCCGTCGGCAGCATGGCCGCAGAGGTCTCTGCCGGGGTGTTCGGCGGTGGATTTGCTGGCGTCGTGCAGGCGGCCTTCGCGGCCGCCTGCGCCTGGTGGACCTGGCGTGAGTTCGAGGCCGCTCCGCGGTGGCGGAGGCAGGCGACGGCGACTGCCGCCGGCCTGGCGGGCATCGTCGTCGTCTGGTTCCTCGCGAGGCATGGCCGACCCGTCGAGGCTACCGGCTTGGCAGGCGTCATTGGCATGGCGGCGGGCTGCTGGCTCGGGCTGGCGGGCATCCACCTGGCGCTCTCGGGATCCACCGGCGTCACCGGTGTGGCCCGTGCGGTGCTCGACGAGGCGGTGCGGATGAGGGCGTCGCTGGGGCTCGCGCTGCTTGTGCTCGTGCTCGTCCCCACGCTGCCGCTGGCACTCGACCATTCGGAGCGGCTCCAGTATCGCATGCAGTTCCTGCTGAGCTGGTCGCTGGGCATCACCGGCGTGATCCTGGCGCTGCTCACGATCGTCCTCGCCTGCGGGTCGATCTGCGGCGACATCGACTCGGGCCGCATTCACATGACGCTCGTCAAGCCGCTACGGCGCTGGGAGTATCTGCTGGGCAAGTGGCTCGGGATCGCGCTCTTCGACCTGTTGATGGTGGCTCTGGTGGGGGCGGGCACCGCCACGTTCGTCCGGCTTCTGGCTGCGACCGAGGCGACCGATGCACAGGATCGCGCTGCCGTGACGGAGCAGGTGCTGACCGCCCGGATCGCCCTCCAGCCGGAGCCCGCGAATCGTGCCGAGTACGACGCGGCGATCGGCGCCGCGATTCGGCGGCTCGAAGACGATGAGCCCGATGCCTTCGTGCGGAATCCCGGAGCCGCCCGCCGGCGGATTCGCCAGGAGTACGACTGGCAGTGGCACACCGTCACGCCCGACACGGTCTCGACCTTCGTGTTCCGGGGGCTCGGCGGGGTGAAGCGGCAGGCGGCCGGCCGCGCCGACGCCACCCTGCAGTTGCAGCTCAAGCCGCGGGCCTACAACGTCGATGTCGATCTCGCCGACGTGCGCTTCGCGATCTGGCTCAATGACCGGCCCTGGCCGATGACGGACGGCGTCCATGCGGAGCAGACACTCCCCACCCAGGCCGTGCACGTCCTCGACCTGCCGGTGGACGCGGTGGACGAGCAGGGCGACCTGCGGGTGACCATCGCCAATCGCAACCTCGTGCCTGCCGGCGAGACGCAGCCGACCGCCATCACGTTTTCTCCCGGCGACGGGTTGCGGATTCTCCACCGATCCGGCGGATTCGACGGCAACTTCATCCGCTGCCTGGCGGTGATCTGGATCAAGCTCACGATGGTGGCGGCAGTGGCCGTGGCCGCGGCATCGTGCCTGGGCCTGCCGATGGCGATCCTGGCATCGCTGGTGATCTACGCCACGGCCCTCGGGAGCGGCTTTCTCCGCGACGCGCTGGGGCTCTACAACGTGGTCTCCACGTCGGTGCTCGGATCGATGGCGGAGCGGGCGGGACGGGCGGCCAGCCTGCTCGGCGAGTTCCGCTTCTACGAAGCCTTTCGGATGCTGTTTGGCTCCGTCACCGACCTGGCGCTCTGGCTCACTCCGGCCTTCTCCGACTTCGACGCCGTGGGCCGGCTTGCGACCGGGATGCTGATTCCATCCGCCGACGTGCTGGCGTGCCTCTGGCGGATCGGCCTGGTCTATCCGCTCGTGGTCGGGCTGGCCGCCTGGGCCCTGTTCGAGCGGCGCGACCTGATCCGTTCATCCACCTGACCATTCCGGGAAGGCCGCACCCCATGTCCGATCGTGTCGTCGAGGTGATCGCTGCGACGCTGCTCGTCGCCTGTCTCGCGGGTGCCGGCGTCGCCGCGCGGTCGATCGGGCGGCAACGGGAGGCGCTCGGGCTCGTCGTCTCCATGGAAGGAACCAAGGGGATGCCGCCACACGTGGCCCTCGCGACGGCGGCGCTCGGCACCTTCCGAGGGCTGGCGGTCGATGCCCTCTGGGCGCGGGCCGACGCGCTGCAGGAGACGGGCGAGTTCTTCGAGGCGCAGACGCTCGCCCAGTGGATCACGGCCCTGCAGCCGCGGTTTCCGCGGGTCTGGGGATTCCAGGCCTGGAACCTCGCCTACAACATCTCGGTGTGCACGCGGGCGGCCGAGGAACGATGGGAATGGATCAATCGCGGGATCGACCTGCTGCGTCGGCAGGGCATCCCGCTCAATCCCGGCGACGCGAACCTGCCGACGGAGCTCGGCTGGATCTACTTCCACAAGATCGGCGGCAAGACTGATCGCGAGCACTGGTACTACAAGGCCCGGCTCGTGCGGGAGTTTCGGGAGTTTCTCGGTGACCTGACCGGCGGTCGAACGACGGCGGAGGCGATCGAGCGGTTTCGCCGGATCGTCTCGGCTCCGGATGACCTGCAGACACTGCAGGGCGACCGCGACGTTGCCGACGCGCTCGCGGTGCTGGCGGAGCATGGCGAGAAGCCCGACGAGCGGCTGCTGCGGATGCTCGGCCGCGCGGCGCTCTACGAGGCCTCGCTCGACACGCAGCTGCTGGCCGGCAAGGCGCTGCCAACCGGCACCAACCGCGACCTGCTTGCCGCCCTGCTCGCCGACCCGCGGTTGTCGCAGGCGGTCTTCGATCGGCTCGTGCCCCACCTGCAGAAACGCGTGCTGATCGACCGCTATCGCATGTCACCCGACTTCATGCTCGAGCAGATGGAGCGGTACGGGCCGCTCGACTGGGGGCATCCCCACGCCCACGGCATCTATTGGTCGGAGCGCGGCTTCGCGCTCGCCCGCGAGGGCCGGCATCGCGAGCGGCTCAACGAGCTCACCATCATCCGCACGCGGCTGGGCAACCTGCAGCACCTGATGCGGTCGGGCCGGATCGAATTCGACCCGCTCTCCGACCGGCTCGACGTGCTGCCCGACCCCCGGTTCATCGACGGCTACGAGCGCGGGATGCAAAACGCGGTGCAGCTGATCCAGTCGGCCGAGGGCGTCTCGGCGGCGGAGTTCGGCCGGGCGACCGTCGATGACCTGCTTCGCGGCTACGAGTCGTTCCTCGAGCAGGCGACCGTGTTCTCCTACCTCTACGGCGATGAGCCCCAGGCCGCCGGCTGCTTCGGCAAGCTCGTGTCGATCGCCCAGGAGTCGGGCCGCGGCGACCAGCCGCTCTACACCGAGGGGCTGGAAGGCTTTCTGGCGCTGCGTCTGGGGTCGGTGATGGACATCGACGTTTCCAACACGCGGCAGTTCCTCGATGCGATGGTGCAGCGGGCCATGCTCGACGGCCTCGCCAAGGGACGGCTCGACACCTTCAACCGGTTCATGCGGCTGGCGTATTCGGTCTACGACCGCAGGTATGCCGCCAGCGCTCCGGGCACGAAGCACGTCGCCCAGGAGGCGAAGCTGCCCCCGTTTCCGGAGATCGTCGATGCCTCGTACGAGAGCGCGATGCGACAGACCTCGACGCCGCTGCTGATGCGGGCTCGGATCTGGGCCTGGACGCCCGACACGATCCGGTCGCGGGTCTGGGGACGACTCGGCGAGATGCTCCGCGCACAGGCCGCCGCCGCCGACCTTGAGCCGACCCGGACGTTTCCCGCGCCGCCGGAGGCGACGGGCAGCCCGGAATGAGAGTCGTGGTCGGAGGTATACTCGTGGCCACGATCGGGAGTACGAGCGGCCGCGGCCGACACGGACCAATCCATGCATGTTGGCTGCGGCAGTTCGGAGGGCTTCATCTCGGCGTCGGCGGTCGCGGCACTCGTTCCGCTGGCGGCGATCGACGTGCCCTCGTTCCAGGGAGTTCCCTGGGAGCCGCTCGGGTTCACGGCGGGCCTGTGCCTTGCGATTGCGGCCTGCATCAGCAGCATCGGCTGGGTCCGGCGGACGGGCGAAGTCCTCGGGACGGACGAGGCGGGCCGCTGGAATCTCGCCTTCGGCGCCATTGGCCTGGGTCTGCTGGCTGGCTGCATGCGGGGCGTGTGGTGGGCGGCGCCGGCGGCCATGGCCTGCCTGGGGGTCGCCGCAGGGCTCTTCATCCGTTCCAAGGATCCTGGATTGCCGGAGGGGCGTCGCGTGCTGGGCAGGGGCGGCCTGCGGAATCTGGCGGCCGAACTGCGTCCACACGTGGCGCCGTGGACCGTGGGCGCCGCTGACGGAACCCGCTCGCGGAGCCTCAAGGAGCAGCTCGCCGATCTGATCACGGGCTGGCGGCAGCGACTCTCGGGAACCAAGGCCAAGACGAAGTCGGGCCGGCGGAAAGGCAAGTCAGCCACGCCCATCGATTCGTTCAGCTTTTTGAAGAAGGACGGCACCGCCGTCGTCACGATCGCGCTGGCTGGCAAGCAGGAAGCCCGCGTGTCGCCCCATGTGCTCAAGGCGCAGCAGCTGCTGCAGGCGACGATCCGCGGCAATGCATCGAGGCTCAGCTTTGAGCCTGTCGAAAACCAGTACGACGTGAAGGTGCATGCGCGGGGCACCGACAAGAGCCTGGAGAAGCTCGGCGGCGATGAGGCTCGCGGCGTGATGGCGACGCTCAAGGTGATGGCCGACATGGCCGGCCCGGATGCCGAGGCAGGCCGGCACGGAACCTTCGGCGTGCTGCTGCGGGGCGTGCGGTATCAGATCGATGTCGAGACGACGGGTTCTGCCACCGCGGAGCGGATGCTGCTGCGGCTGCAGCGGCCCGATGCCGTCCACGAGCAGCGCGGGCTCGACTCCCTGGGCTTCCGTCCCAAACTGCTCGGGCAGTTTCGCGAGGCCATCGGCAAGCCCTACGGCATGCTGCTGGTGGTGGGGCCGACCGGGTCGGGTCGCACCACGACGCTCTACGCGGCCCTTCGCGACCTCGATGCCCGGAAGCGGAAGATCATGACGGTCGAATCCCCGGTGAAGCAGCAGCTTGACGATGTCGTCCAGATCGAGGTGGACGTGGCGGGGGGAGCGACCGTTGCCAGCGTGCTGCAGATGGTGATGCGGAAGGATCCGGACGTCGTGATGGTTGGCGATCTCGACGACCGCAAGACCTGCGAGATCGCGATGCAGGCGGCGCTCACCGGGCACTTCGTGTTCGCGGCCCTCGAGGGCCGCGACGCGATCGACGCGGTGACGAAGCTGCTCGACCTGGGCGTCGAACCAATGCTCGTGCAGACGGCGGTCACGGCCGTGCTGGCGCAGCGGCTCGCCCGCCGGCTGTGCCCACGGTGCAAGGTCGCCTGCGCGCCGCCCGAGGCGTTGGTGCGGAAGTTCAACCTCAAGCCGGGCGCCATCAAGCGGGTCTACAAGGAGAAGGGCTGCGATGCCTGCAACCGCACCGGGTTCCAAGGCGTCGTGCCCGTCCACGAACTGCTGGTCATGAACGACCAGATCCGCAAGCTGATCACCGCGAACCCTTCGGCCCGCGACCTCAAGGCGGCGGCCGTGCTCAACGGCACGCTCACCCTGCAGATCGACGGTCTGACGAAGGTCGTTCACGGCGACACCACCGTCAACGAGATCCTGCGAGTGACCGGCTGATCCGAGTCTTTCGCTCCCACCCCCGAACGGACGTGCCATGTACGACATCCTCGTGATCGCCACCGTGCTCGGCTGCGGTTGGTTGGGTTTTCGGTACGGCCTGCAGGCGGCGGTCGTGGCGGCCCTCGAGCTGCTCGCCTGCCTGGCAATCGCGACGGTGGCGCACGAGACGGTCGCCGGCCTCATCGATGACGGCTTCCAGATGGTCGTGGGGCCGCTGGTGCCGCAGTCGTGGCTCATGCCGCTGGTGTTCGCCGCCCTGCTCTGGGGCGGATTTGCCCTCATCCGCCGCGGACTGCATCGCGGCGAGGGGGAACAGTCCATCGATGACGACGACGGCGCCGTCGCCGTGGCCGGCCGCATCGCGGGGGCCGTTGCCGGGGGCCTCGGCGGGCTGTTGCTGGCGGGGGCGGCGCTCGTCAGCTTCTCGATGGTGCCGCTACTCTCCGGATTCAAGCCGGTGGGCGACAGGATGTTCATCGACGCGGGCCGGATCGCCCTGGAGGCGGGCGGGCTGTTCGCCGGCGATCGGCACGAGGGTCGCTCACTCGTGCTCCACGGCGAGCCGGTGTCGCGATCGTCGATCCTCTCGGCCGGGCTGACCAGTGAGCCCTGGCTCGACATGGACGGCGATTCGACGCCGACGGAGGCAGACCGGTTCCGCGACCTCGACGAGAACGGAGCCTTTACGGCCGACCTGTACTACACCGACGTCGACGGGGATCGGATGCGACGGATCGGAATGCTCGACAAGTATGCCTGTGGGTGCTGGACGTCGGCCCTCAATCACGACGACCGGCCTCGGCCCGTCGAAAAAAAGCCTGCGGCCGCAAAGCCGCCTGTGATGCAGGCCAAGCCCGAGGCGGCTGCTGCGCCACAGAATCCTGCGGGCCCCGAACCGAAGGCACAGGCCAACGAACCGAAGACTCAGGCGAGCGAACCGAAAACTCAGGTCAGCGGCACGAACGAGGCAGCACCCTAGAGCGCGTCTGAGATACGTGTATCAACGGCTCGGGGGCGGCAAAAGTCTCCGCTTCGCGGTCCTTCGGATCGTCGCCGGGGCGAGGATACGCCCAAGGCTCCTCGAGCGTTCGCCGACCCCCTCGCCTACCCGCTCAGGATTTCCAACTCATCGCTACAGCGAGAGGAAATGCGCTCTAGGCCACCGAGTCGCCGTCGGTGGACGCCTCGCCGCCCTCGATTTCCTTGAGCAGCCGCGTCATCGTGTTGGCGTGTACACCGAGAAGCTTGGCGGCGTTTGCCTTGTGGCCGCGAGTCACCTGAAGGGCCTCACGAATCGCCTGCTCGCGGAGCTTCGCAAGATCGAGGCAGGGCAGACGTCCGGGAGCGGCGATGGCTGTCGCTCCACCCTCCGTCGACTTCCGCGTCGGAACCTTCGGCTCCATCTGCAGGACGTAGGCCTGTTCGATCACGTGCTCGAGTTGTCGGACGTTGCCCGGCCACTCGAAGGAACAGAACTCGGCGAGCGCCTCGGCCGTCGGATTCCACTTCGGAAGCCGATACCGATCGGAGAACTTCGTCGCGAAGAACTCGATGTATGTGGGGATGTCCTCGGCTCGCTCGCGGAGCGACGGCACCCGCAGCTCGATCATGTTGAGCCGGTAGTAGAGGTCCTCGCGGAAGGTGCCCTTCTCGACCTCCTTTTCGAGGTCTCGATTGGTGGCGGCAACCACCTGCACATCGACAGGCTCCGGCTCGTTGGCCCCCACGGGGAGCACCTCGCGCTGCTGGAGCACGCGGAGGAGCTTGGCCTGCAACTCCGGCTGCATCTCCCCGATTTCGTCGAGGAACACCACGCCACCTTCGGCGGCGCGGAAGATACCGAGCGAGCGGCCATTGGCACCGGTGAAGGCACCCTTTTCGTGGCCGAAGAGCTGGCTCTCCGCAAGCGACGGCGTGAGGGCTGCACAGTTGACCGGGATGAAGGCCTTGTTGCGGCGCGGGCCGCTGCGATGGAGCAGACGGGCCCAGAGTTCCTTGCCCGTGCCTGTTTCGCCGCAGACGAGCACCGTGCACTCGACCTCGGCAGCCCGCTCGATCGACTTCGCGATCCGCCGCATCGCGGCACTGTTGCCGAGCACCCAGTTGGTCGATTCGCCGGCGGTCGCCAGTCGCGTGCCACCCGACGCATCGACGATGACAGCGGGATCGAGGGATCCGCCTCGTGGATCACGAACGGCTGAGTCGGCCGACGCAAAACTCGATGGGCGGAGAGCCATGTCTCACCAGTCTCGGAGAGGCAAGCCGGAACCCCTGCAGTCCGCAGGCCGGCGACTCGTTTAGTATCCCCCTGTCGTAGGGCGATTGCAACCTGGCGCCGTCGGAATAACCGGAACCAGCCTCACCGGGCCCAAACGACCACGAAAATCATGGTTTTCCCGGGTCAGACACCCTATTTTCCCACGGGGCGGGCCCCCAGGAACACCAGGTGCTGCCAGGGGAGCCGGTCGAACTCGCCGACCACCTCGTAGCCGGCCGGCTCGAGTTCCAGCCGAATCTGGGCCTTGGTCATCTTGTGCAGCGGCTTGATCGGCACCGCCGGATCCTCGCCGCGAAACTCCACCAGAGCGAGGCGGCCGCCCGCGGCGAGGCTTTCGCGGACGCGGGCGAGCATCGCGTCGGGATGGGAAAACTCGTGATAGACATCGACGCACAGGCAGAGGTCGATCTCACCGGCGGGCAGCCGCGGATCGATCGCGGTGCCGAGCACCGGCCTGATGTTCGTCAGTCCCTCCCGGCCGGCCGCCTCCGCCAGCATGCGGAGCATCTCCGGCTGGATGTCCACCGCATACACCGCACCCGTGGGGCCGACGCGCCTCGCGAGTTCGAGCGTGTAGAAGCCGTTGCCGCAGCCCATGTCGCAGATCGTCTGGCCGGGCCTCACGTCAAGAGCCTCGAGCAACAGCCGGCAGTCCTCTTCCCGCTGACGGCTTTCGCGGACGAGCCACGGGGCACCCGTGAAGTGCATCGTCTGGGCGATCTCGCGGCCACGATGGTGCGTTGCGGCGGGCGGGATCACGAGCGACGCATCGACCGCCGTGTCGATCGGCAGCGGCCGTCCTGCCGGAGCGTCGGCGGCGCTGCCGTGGGTGGCCGGCCCCGCGAGGCACAGCCAGACGACGACCGCGCGGTGGACACCTCGGGCGAGCATACGCCTCGAGTATAGGGTTCGCCGGCCGGTCGGTCTCACGCGGCGGCCGTCAAGCCCTCGACGAGCGGAACACAGCCGGCATCGTGGCACGACAGCACCGAGATGCCCAGCCGACTGGCGGCCGCGGCGACCTCGGGCTCGTCGATGAGGATCGTCTGACCCGCTTCGATCGCGAGGACGGCCGCGCCGGCGGCCGCGAGCGACTCCAGCGTGCCCACGCCGATCGTCGGCATGTCGAACCGCAGATCCTGCTGGGGCTTTGCCACCTTGACCACGGTCATGCCGCCGGTCGGGCAGAGCCGGCCGGCGCGGCGAATGCACTCGTCGGTGCCCTCGATCGCCTCGAGCGCCAACGGGGCGCGGTTCTTGACCACGACCGTCTGTCCGATGTCGAGCCGGCCGAGTTCCTTGGCGAGCCGCCAGCCGAAGACGACGTCGGCGAGCTGCTGGCGGGTGGGGGCGGGGCCGGCGATCACGCCGTCGCCGGCGAGCAGGTCGGGGGCGAAGTCGGTGGCCGGGCAGATCGTCACTCCCGCCGCATCGAAGGTGGCGGCGATCGCGCCGAGCAGCGAGTCGTCGCGGTTGTCGCGGCGGCGGCTGACGAAGTGGGGCCAGAAGGTCGCCAGGCCTGTCCAATCGGGCAGGTGGCGGGTCCACGCCCCGCGGGCGAAGATCTTCGACTTGTGGATCTTGCCGGCCATCGTCGCGCGGCGGGCGCCGGTGCGGCGGAAAAAGTCCACGGCCGCCCCGATCTCGGCGACGCCGACATGGCCATGCACGTCGGCGAGCGGCTCGAGGGCCGCGTCGGCGTGGTCGCGGATGGCGAGGATGGCGGTGCGGCCGCCACGGCGGCGGATCTCCTCGGCGACGACGACCGGGTAGCGTCCCCAGCCGGCGAGGATGCCGACGATCTCTCCGTCGAGAGGAGCACGGTGGCTGGCGGGGACGCGCGGCTCGGGCATGGCGTTCCTCGTCAGGCGGCCTCGGCGGTTCCCCGACCGCCGGAACCTTCGAGGCAGGCGACGCGGGCGGCAAGCTGCTTGAGCTCGCGGCGCATCTCCGGGAGCTTCGACATCGTCGCGAGCTGCAGTTTGCGGTCGCGGAGGTCGATGGCCGGTTCGCCGAGCACGATCTTGCCGGCTTCGATGTCGTTCGACACGCCCGAGCGGGCGCCGAGCACCGCCTTGTCGCCGATGTGCACGTGGTCGCGGACGCCGACCTGGCCGGCCATCACCACCCAGTCGCCGGTCGTCGTGCTGCCCGCCACGCCCACCTGCGAGCAGATCATGGCATGGCGCCCGATCCGGCAGTTGTGGGCGATCATCACCAGGTTGTCGATCTTGGTGCCCGCGCCGATCAGCGTCGGGCCGTAGGTGCCGCGGTCGATCGTGGTGGCGGCGCCCACCTCGACGTCGTCGGCGAGTTCGACCCAGCCGAGCTGGGCCGAGATCGTGTAGCCCTCGGGGCCCGGCTTGTAGCCGAAGCCATATGCGCCGAGCACCGCGTTGGCATGGACGATGCACCGCGCTCCCACGATGGTGTTTTCGTAGAGCACGGCGTTGGGGAAGATGACGCTCGCCGCGCCGATCCTGCAGCCGGGCATGATCCTCGCGCCCGAATGGATCGTGGCGCCGGCCCCGATCTCGACGTCGGCGCCGATCGTCGCGTACGGATGCACATCGACGTCGGCGGCGAGCCGTGCGGTGGGATCGACCGCCGCGTGGGGGCTCACGCCGATCCGCGTCGCGCACCGCGGCGGACGGAAGGTGGTGATCGCCGTGGCGAACGCCGCGTGGACGTCGGCGACCTCGATCGACGGCCGGTCAAGCGGGCCGGTGCCGGCGGGGACGATCGCTCCGCCGGCTCGGCTCTTGGCGAGGAGGTGGAGTTTGTCGGCCGCATCGACGAGCGTGATGTCGCCGGCCGTGGCGGAGTCGAGCGTGGCGGCGCCGAGCACCAGCCTCGTCGGCTCACCGCCGACGAGGGTGCCATCAACCTTCGTTGCCAGGTCTGCGAGCGTGATCGCCATGCTCCAAATCCTCCCGTGGGCCATCCGTCCGGAATCCGGGCGGGGCGGGAGGATAGGGATCGACGACCGGCCGTGCAAGGCTTTTTCGGCCGATGTCAGGGCCTCGTGTGGGCACCCTCGAGTTCGTGGCGTTCGCGAAGCGAGGGGCTACCCATGCCCGTCGCCGGACGCTCGCTGCGGCCTTCCTGGCCTGCGCTCGCTCGATGCTGACTTCGCTTCGCCATCCATGGCTTCGCTCGTCAGCAACGCCGGCTCCCGGGCACGGGCAGCCCCTCGCCGCATCAACCCTCGCAGGTGACACCGAAAAGGGGAGCAGCCGGATCGGAGGCACGCGCAGAAGCCGGTGAGACTTGTGCCACTCGGCGGTCGCTCCGAAGCGTTTGAGAAGAGAACTCACAAGTCCCGCCGGCGCCGAGCATGTCTCCGGCCGGATGCGGTGCCGCTACGACGTGACGCTCTATAGAACGATCGCGAGCCGTCGTATCAGAGCCAGTCGCCGACGGTCTGCTCGAGCCGGGCCTCGGACGCCATCTCGCGGAGTTTTTCCATCGCTCGGGTCTGGATCTGGCGGATCCGTTCCTTGCAGACGCCCATCTGGCTGCCGAGTTCGCGAAACGTTCGGGGCGGCTTGCCATCGAAGCCGAACCGGGCCACGACGATCTTCCGCTCCCGGGGTTCGAGGTCGCCGAGGAACCGGCTGAAGAGCCCCTTGAGCATCTCGATCTGTTCCGACGAGCAGTACTCGGCGTTCGGCTCGGCCTCGGCGCGGTCGCGGAGACCTTCGTCGTTCGCCACGAAGCGCTTGCGAAACTGCCGGCCACGATGCGAGAGCCGGAAGAAGTGTCGCTGGATGGCGTAGGTGGCGTAGGTGCTGAATCGGTTGCCGAGCGCGAAGTTGAACTTTTCCACCGCCCGCATCAGGGCCACGTTGCCTTCGCTGACGAGTTCGTCGAACGACCACGATGGATCGATGAACTTCTTCGCGATCGAGACGACGAGGCGGAGATTCGAGGTGATGAGGATCGCCTTGACGGTCTCGGCCTCGGTGAGCCAGCCCTCGATCTGGTCGATCTGCTTGAGCGTGGCCCGGCGGCGGTCGAGCCTCGCCCGGGTGGTGGCGGCGCGGAACTTCAGCCAGTTCATGCGCCGGAAGTAGAACTGCTCCTCGTCCTTGGACAGCAGTCGATTCTGATACAGGCTGGCGAGGTACGGAGTCAGTCCCTTCGCATCGGCCGGCGGCCCGTCACGGGTCTCCAGGGGCACGATGGCGTCGGCCGGTGGCGTTGTCGCCAGAGCCTCGGCGTCGGCCTTGAGGAACTGTCGGCACGGGATGTAGTCGATCCCGCGGGCGAACACCGCTTCGCGGCGGGCTGCCAGTTCTGCCCGCCGCCGGGCTGCGGCCACTTCACCGGCGGTGATCCGTGGGGAGGGGCGTGCCGACCTGTCACGCGAGAGCAGTTTCGAGGCCTTTTTGGCGGCAGCAATCACGGCGGTTCTCCTCTGGGCGTTCCCGGTGGAGGAACATGCCCACAAGGGGAACCGCAGCGTCCGCAGCCTCATAACCGACGGAAAACCTGCATTTTCCGCCCGGCCCGCGTGGCGGCGGCGGGAATCAGCGGCCGATGGTCCGGGTCGTCTTGCGCCGCGCGGCGGTCCCCGCCAGCCCAGCCAGCCCAAGGCCGAGGACCGCGACGGTTGCCGGCTCCGGCACCGCGGCCAGGTTGTTTTCGACCCAGACTTCGGCCAGGCCGTGGGCTGTCTCGAAGTCGGCGAACTGCTCGGGAGTGAGGCTGGCCGGGTCGAGGGCTCCGACGACGAAGTACAGTGACTCGGACGACTGCAAGCCCGTCATGCCCAGTTGCATGGCGTAGAGATAGAAGCCTTGATCGGGAGCTGCTCCCGCCTTGGCGATCGACGTGAACAGGTGCGTGTGAACCGTTCCCGCGGAGGCACCGGCCGACGTCACTTGAATGGTGTTGCCGGCGATCACTGCCGCCGACGATCCGGTGATGCCGGTCGTCCAGCCCCCGCCTCCCTGCTTGGTGAGGTCGAGCGACACGTCGGCGCCGGCCGGTGCGAAGGCGACGCTCCCGGTGCCGTTCCAGTAGAAGAGGTTGCGGGTGTCGCTGCCGATCGAGACAGGCAGGAATGAAAATGTCAGGGGCGTGCCGCCGGGCAGCGCCGTGTAGACGCCCGCCGGCGTGGTCAGCGAAGCGTTGTTGAGAAAAGACTGCGTGGCGGCACGGAAGCCCGGCTCGCCGGGGCTCGCGCTCTCGTAGGGAGCGGCGGTGCCGGTGGCCGGCACGACCTCTCCGCCGAACACCCGCATCTGAGCGGCCGGCACGGTCGCCGTCGTGGCCGCGTCGTCGTAGCCGCCGAGCACGAGGCTCGTGCCGCTGGAGGTGACGAACACGTCGTAATGCACGTCCTGGGCGGAGGCGGCGGGAGCGACGGTGGCAATGAGGACGGCGGGAATCACCATGCAACGGATGACGCGGAGCGAACGCATGACGAGGGTCTCCAGGCGGGGAAACATGAGCACCGCATTCGCCTATTTGGGAATGCAGAAGTTGTCGGTGGGGGTTTGGGTGTCGGCCCACTCGGCCACGGTGACGGCGGGCGTCGGCCCGACGTGCCAGTCGGCGTAGAGGAAGTGGGACGAGCCGGCGTGTCGCTCGATGGCGGCGTCGGCCTCGATCTTCTGGAGCACCTGCTTGCGGGCGACGGTCAGCGACGTGAACCAGGCGTGGTTGTGCACGTGATCGTTCTCGATGATCGGAGCCTTCTGGTCGGCGATTTCGAACGCCACGAGCGTCTTCGACGACTCGCGAAGCTTGTTGTGGTTGGTGACGGCGAACGACCGGGGCTCGTCGGTCAGGTAGGCGTTCATCACGTAGCTGGTGAGTTTCTGGTCGAGCCGGTCCGCCGCCTTGAGGTCGTCGGGGCAGATGCGGATGGCGTCAACGCTCTCCATGAAGGGGGCGATGGTGTAGATCCACGACTGCTCCACATCGCCGGCCTGGTTGTGCGACGTGTCGGGAAACTGGCCGCGATGGGCATTGCAGAACTGCCCCATGGCGAGTCCCACCTGGCGGAGGTTGCTGGCGCACTGCGTCCTTCGGGCGGCAGCCCGCGACGCCTGCACGGCCGGGAGCAGCAACCCGATCAACACGGCGATGATCGAAACCACGACGAGCAGTTCCACGAGCGTGAACGCGGCAGGGCGACGTCTTTCGAGACTCAGTCTTTCGAGATTCAATGGCATGTGCAACTCAATTGCATTTAAGGCGAAGGTGACGGCCGCGTCAAGAGCCGGATGTGGAGGCTGCCGATGAGGCTGCCGACGGTGACCCAGGGATGGTCACGACGCACGCGGCAGGATCGCATCGAGGCTGACGGGGAGACCGCGCCGGCTACGCCACAAGGCATGCCGGTCGCGACAGGCTCCAAACCCGAATCAGCACGCGGTCACGAGCGGTTCCTGCTCTGGAAAGGCCTCCCCGAGGGGGAGACTATCAACTTTTTAGACCGCTTGCCGCGTCGGGTCAAGCAACGGACGCGGTGGGAAACGCCGAAAAACCGCGGCGATTGTGTCGATTCCGTGCGGAGTTTAGGCTGCGAAACTCGCCGTCTGCGGGGGCTGGGAGCCGATTCCGTGGCTCCCGCAGGACGGAACCGACCCTCATCCGGAACGCAGGTTCATGGCCATTCCCCGCGACAATCATGGTTCGAAGCAGATCCAGGGCCGCTCGGCGAAGCCTGCGGCCGCATCCATCGCCCAGTCGGCCGTGGCGACCGATGCTCCGGGTGCCTGGCAGGAGTGGCTGATGCGTGCCGCCGTCATCGTGCTGGCATGCTTCTGGGTCTATTCGCCGGTCTGTCATCCGGTGCATCACGCCGACTGGCTCTGGGACGACGACCAGCTGCTCACCGCCAATCAGACCGTCCAGCACCGCGTTTCACCCGACCCCAGCGTGCCGCCGGACGACGCCGCCACCCTGGCGAAGCTCTGGCTGAACCCCGAAGGCGCCGACTACTTCCCGCTGAGCTACACGGCGCTCTGGGCCCAGTGGCCGTTCTTCCAGATGGATCCCCGCACCGGCGGTCCCGTTCAACCCGGCGGCCCGTCGGCCCCATGGCCCACCGGCTTCCACATGACGAGCGTGGTGCTGCATGCGATCGGCTCTCTGCTGCTCTGGCGGCTCTTTGCCGTCATGAAGATCCCGGGCGCCTGGTTCGGGGCGATCCTCTTCGCCGTCCATCCCGTGTGCGTGGAAAGCGTGGCCTGGGTCTCTGAGCTCAAGAACACGCTCTCGATGCCGCTCTTTCTGCTGTCGGCGATCAGCTTCGTGAAGTTCGACGATGCGGCCGAGGAAGACGATTCGAAGTGGCTGAACTACGGGCTCTCGATCGTGTTCTTCCTGCTCGCGATGTTCGCCAAGACGTCGGTCGTGGCGATGCCCGTGGTGCTGCTGCTCTATGTCTGGTGGAAGCGGGGCGAGGTCACCATCCGCGACGTCGTGCGGGCCGCCCCCTTCTTCCTGATCTCGATCGTGCTCGGCATCGTCACGATCTACTTCCAGCACGGCCGGGCCATCGGGCAGGAGACGATCATCGTCCCGCCATACTTCGAAAACGGCCTGCCATCGATCAAGGGGATCTGCTCCCGGCTGGCGATCGCCGGCATGTCCACGCTGTTCTACCTCTCCATGATCTTCTGGCCGGTGAACCTCCTGCCGATCTACACCCGCTGGGAGATCGACCCGCCCAAGATCTGGCAGCTCCTGCCGATCCCGGTGATCCTCGGGGCGGCGTGGTGGTTGTGGCAGAACCGGGCCACGTGGGGGCGGAACGTGATCTTCGGCCTCGGTTTCTTCCTGCTGATGGTCGCGCCGGTGCTCGGGTTCATCACGATCTCCTACATGCGGATCACCTGGGCCGCCGATCACTTCATCTACCTGCCGATGATCGGCGTGATCGCGCTGATCGCGGCCGCGGTCGCGGGCTGGTACGACCGGCTGCCCTCCGGCGAGCGGCCGCTGCTGGTGGCCGGCTGCGCCGCCGCCCTCGCGGTGCTCACCTGGATCTCCTACGGGCTGGCCGTCACCTGGGTGAACGAGGACGAGCTCTGGACGCACACGCTGCAGCACAATGAAAACGCCTGGCAGGCCCACAACCGCCTCGGTGCCAAGAAGTTCGCCCGCGGGCATGTGGACGACATCCCCGTGCCGAACCCGGCGCTGCTCGACCCGGCGACGCAGGTGAAGATCAAGGGAGCGCTCCACCACTTCACGCGGTCAACGGCCCTGCGGCCCGACCTTGGCGAGACGCACAACAACCTCGGGACCGCGCTGTCGTCGAAGGGCCGTCTCGACGAGGCGATCGACCAATTCAAGGAGGCGGTCCGCGTGACGCCCCACGTGCCCGCGATTCACATGAACCTCGCCAACGCCCTGGCCGCCGGCGGCCGGTTCGCCGAGGCCGAGGCAAAGTATCTCGAACTGATCCAGGGCATCGAGAAGAACCGAGACGATGCCATCAAGGCGACGGGCAACCCCAACATCCCCTACGACCCGGCCATCGGTGCGCTGATCAACAACTACGGCGTGGCGATGTTCAAGCAGGGCAAGAAGGACGAGGCGATCGCCGCCTTCAAGAAGGCGCTCGCGATCAATCCGAACCTGAAGGACGCCAAGGAGAGCCTTGCCGTGGCGACCGGGGAGAAGCCGATGCCGGGCCCGCCAGGTCAGCCCACGCCGGAGTCCGCTCCAGCCCCGGGACAGCCGGCCCCGGTCGTGCCTCCGATGCCGATGTCGCTGCCCACGTCCCCGACGCTCGGGCCAACGGCCCCGTAAGGCCGCCGGCTTCACGCCCGCCGGAGGTCGTGGAGCGCGGCCAGGAGCGGCTCGCGGTGATCGGGATGCGCGATCGAGGCGAGGAGCATGCCCCGCTCGGCGAGCGTCCTGCCGTGGAGATCGACGGCACCGTGCTCGGTCACCACCCAGTGGATGTGGCCCCGCGTGGTCACCACGCCGGCGCCGGGCCTGAGCTGGGCGACGATCCGTGACAGGCTGCCGCCGGCGGCCGTCGAGGGCAGGGCGATGACGGGCTTGCCGCCGCGGCTCATCGCCGCACCCCGCACGAAGTCCATCTGGCCGCCGATTCCGGAATAGATCCGGTGGCCGATCGAATCGGCGCAGACCTGGCCGGTGAGGTCGATCTCGAGCCCCGAGTTGATCGCGGCCACGTTCTCGATCTTGCGGATGAGGTTGGTGTCGTTCGTGCGGTCGCAGGGGTGAAACTCGACGAGCGGATTGTCGTCCACAAAGTCGTAGAGCCGGCGGCTGCCGACCACGAAACTCGCGATCGTCCGGCCCGGATGGATCGTCTTGCGGGCGTTGGTCACCGCCCCCGACTCGATCAGCCGCACGACGCCGTCCGAGAACATCTCGGAGTGGATGCCGAGATCACGGCGGCCCTCCAGCCTGGCGAGCACGGCATTCGGGATGCCGCCGATGCCCAGCTGCAGGCAGGCGCCGTCTTCGATGAGCGCGGCGACGTGCTCGCCGATGCGTTGCTCGACGTCGCTCGGCGGCAGGGGGGCGTGTTCCGGAAGATCGCGGTCGGCCGCCGTCCAGGCGGCGAGCCGGTCGAGCGGCACGGCGGTATGGCCGTGGGTCCGCGGCATCCGCTCGTTGATCTCCGCCAACACGATTGCCGCGGCGTCCACCGCCGCACGCGCCGTATCGATGCTCGTGCCGAGCGAGCAGGTGCCGTGGCGATCCGGCGGCGAGAGCTGCACGAGCGCCGCATCGAGTTTCACCCGTCCGCTCGTGAAGAGATGCGGAATGTCGGAGAGGAAGATTGGCACGAAGTCGGCCCGGCCCTCGGCCACCGGCTCACGGAGGCCGGCGCCCGTGAACAGCGAGACCGAACGGAAGCGACCGGCGTGCTCGGGGGCCGTGAAGGCCAGGGGCCCCTCGAGGTGGAGGTGCCAGAGCTTCACGCCCACGAGGTCGGTCCGCCGGGCCAGGGCGTCGAGCAGCGGTGTGGGCGTGGCCGCAGCCCCGTGGACGAACACGTTCATGCCGCTCGTGATGTGCGACACGACGGCGTCGGCCGACGCGGCCCGGGATTTCCAGGACTGCATGGAATGCCTCCGGCTCCTACGATACCTGGGTCACCCGGAAAGAGACCCATGCCCCGTTCGCTCGTGATCGTCCTCGGCGACCAGCTCGATCGGTCCGGCGCCGCCTTCGACGGCTTCGACCGTCGCCGCGACCGCGTCTGGATGGCCGAGGTTGCCGAAGAGAGCACCCACGTCTGGACGCACAAGGCGCGGATCGCCGTGTTTCTGTCGGCCATGCGACACTTCCGTGACGCGGTCGAGGCCGAGGGGCTGGTGGTGGACTACACCGAACTGGCGGCGGTTCCGCGGGCCGGCGAACCAGCCACGCTCGCCGAGGCGCTGGCGGCAAGCCTCGGCCGGATGGCGAAGGCCGGCTGGAATCCGGAGCGGCTCGTCGTCGTGGAGCCGGGCGAGTGGCGGGTGCAGGAGGCCCTGCGGGCCGCGGCGACGGCGGCCGGAATCCCCCTCGAGATTCGTGCCGACCGCCACTTCTTCTCGTCGCGCGAGGAGTTTGCCGAGCACGCCCGCGGCCGAAAGCAGCTCCGACTCGAATACTTCTACCGGCCGCTTCGGCAGAAGTTCGGCGTGCTCATGGACGAGGGCGAGCCCGCCGGCGGCCAGTGGAACTTCGATGCGGAGAACCGCGGGGCGTTTCCGAAGAGCGGCCCGGGCGTGCTGCCCGCGCCGGTTCGCTTCCCACCCGACGCCGTCACTCGCGGGGTCATCGATCTGGTGAATGCCCGGTTCGCCGGCCACCCGGGCAGCCTCGCCGCGTTCGACTGGCCGGTCACGCCGGCCGAAGCCCACGCGGCCCTCGACGATTTTCTCACGCACCGCCTGCCGCTCTTCGGCCGCTACCAAGACGCGATCTGGACCGGCGAGCCCTGGCTCTACCACTCGCGGCTGGCGCAGGCGCTGAACATGAAACTGCTCGACCCACGCGACGTGATCGCCGGTGCGGAGCGGGCATGGCGGGAAGGCCGGGCGCCGCTCGAGGCAGCCGAGGGTTTCATCCGGCAGGTGATCGGCTGGCGGGAATACGTCCGCGGCATCTACTGGCAGTTCATGCCCGAATACCTCGACCGCAACGCGCTCGGCGCCGATCAGCCGCTTCCAAACCTCTACTGGACCGGCACGACCGAGATGAACTGCCTCCGGGACGCCGTCGGCCAGACGCTGACACATGGTTATGCCCACCATATCCAGCGGCTCATGGTGACGGGCCTCTTCGCGCTCCTCTTCGGCGTGGATCCGAAGCGGGTGCACGAGTGGTATCTCGCCGTCTACGTGGATGCTGTCGAGTGGGTGGAGCTTCCCAACACGCTCGGCATGAGCCAGTTCGCCGACGGTGGGGTGATGGCGTCGAAGCCCTACTGCGCGACCGGCGCCTACCTCGACCGGATGAGCAACGCCTGCAAGGGCTGCCGTTTCGATCCGAAAAAGGCCACGGGCCCCGACGCCTGCCCGTTCACCACGCTCTACTGGGATTTTCTCGCCCGGCATCAGAAACGACTCGCCCGCAACCAGCGGATGACGATGCAGCTCAAGAACCTCGGTCGCAAGTCGGCCGCGGACATGCTGGCGATTCACCGGCAGGCGGATGACCTCCGCGGGCAGATGCCATAGCCATGGCTTCACGAGATCCCAAGGCGCTCACGAGGCTCGGGGCCTCGCGTGGAGCCTTCGCGTGGTGCGCCGCTCGGGGCTGCCCATGCCCCGTCGCCGGACGCTCGCTGCGGGCATCCTGCCCTGCGCTCGCTCGATGCTGACTGCGCTTCGCCATCCTGGCTCCGCTGGTCAGCAACGCCGGCTCCCGGGCACGGGCAGCCCCTCGCTCCATGAAGTAACGGGCGTGGCGGCTCGCCGCGGTTAATCCACTCGCTGGCGCTCGTGGCTTCCTGGCGGAGCGGACGGGCTCTTCGGGTCCAGGAAGCCCCGAGCGCGAGCGAGGGGATGGGCGTGGTCAGAGAAACAGGCGTGGTGGTTCGCAGCGGTTGATCCACTCGCTTCCGCTCGTGGCTTCCTGGGGAGCGAAATGGCTCCTTCCGGGTGTGAGGTGGTCACCGGGGCGGTGAGGAGTCGCGGAGATGCCTCGTTTTCGCGTGGTTTCCGCATGTTTCGGGGTGTGAGGCCGGTTTTTCCGCCCCCGTTCCTGTGATTTGGGCCTGGGGGCGTTTTTGGGTCCCCGGCGGAATTTCTCGGGATTTTTCCTGCGGTTTTTCCCGTGCTTTGCGCTGGTTTCGGCCCCCGGGCACGGGGCCGTGCCAGGCATTGGCACGGGATGTGCATTTTCTCTCCTTCGTCGCGACGCCTCGCGAGGCCCTCCGTGGCCGCGAGTCGTCGCCTGAAACCTGAAGGAGGTGGCCAATGATGGTCGTCGCATGCGGAATCACGTCTGAAGAAGTCCGGTCGCTGGCAAGCCAGGCC